>JAFAEL010000095.1 GCA_023423995.1 Pseudomonadota bacterium
CCTGCCGAACCTTTCCCGGATCGCGCCGGGACCGCGCCGGACGATCTCGTACGGCACTAGGCCGACCCGGCGGGGGGTCTGCGCCTGCATCACCCTGACGAGGCTCGCATCCGTCATCGGGGTGAGCGGATGGTCCCGCATCCCGCTCTCGTTCAGGGGCACGTCGCCGACGAAGAGGTATCCCTTGTAGATGGTCCGCGCGTTGGCCGGGAAAGCCGGGCAGACCACGGTGAAGTCGCTGCCGAGCGCATCGAGCAGCGCGTCCGCGACCGGCCCGATATTGCCGGCCGGCGTTGAATCGAAGGTCGAGCAGTACTTGAAGTAGATCTGCCGCGCGCCGGCCTGCCTCAGCCAGGCGAGCGCATCGAGGGAGTCCCGTACCGCCTCGGCGACGGGGCTCGTGCGCGACTTGAGCGCAATCACCACCGCATCGACCTCGGCCGGAAGATCGCGATCCGGCACTCCGATCAGCTGGACGGTGCGGAGGCCCGCCCTGACGAGCATGCCGGCAAGATCGGTCGCTCCGGTGAAATCGTCCGCGATGCAGCCGAGCGCAACTGACATATCAGCTAGCTCCCCTGCCCGGCGCGCGCGATGGTGGCTTCAGCCTGCACGCAATCCTCCCTGCCCGATCTCGTGCCGGGTCGTGGCCGTTGTAGCACGAGAGCGCGAGCGGAACATGCGCGCCGCGCAAAGCGGGGTCGGGGTGCCGGGTGAGCGAAACCGCCCTTCTGGCATTATCTGTGAGAGCCTGCACGCAACGGATCGCCATGCACATCGCCTTCGCCAACAGCTACGCGACCCTGCCGGACCGCTTCTTCGCGCGCGTCCGGCCCGCCGAAGCGAGCGCGCCGCGGCTCATCAAGGTCAACCGGGCGCTTGCCGAGGAGCTCGGCCTCGATCCCGACTGGCTCGCGAGCCCCGAAGGGGTCGAGATGCTGGCGGGCCGCCGGGTGCCGGAGGGCGCGGCCTCGATCGCGACCGCCTATGCGGGCCATCAATTCGGAAACTTCGTGCCGCAGCTCGGGGACGGGCGGGCCATCCTCCTCGGCGAGGTCGTGGACCGGCATGGCCGGCGGCGCGACATCCAGCTGAAGGGCTCGGGCCGCACGCCCTTCTCGCGCGGCGGGGACGGCAAGGCCGCGCTCGGGCCGGTGATGCGGGAATACCTGGTCAGCGAGGCCATGGCGGCGCTGGGCATCCCGACCACGCGCGCCCTCGCGGCGGTGCTGACGGGCGATCCCGTGGCCCGGGAGGAGATCCTGCCCGGCGCGGTGCTGACGCGGGTCGCGTCCAGCCATATCCGGGTCGGCACCTTCCAGTTCTTCGCCGCCCGCGGCGACACGGAAGGCGTGCGGCTCCTCGCCGACCACGTCATCGCCCGGCACTATCCGGAGGTGGGCGAGGCCGAGCGCCCCTACCGGGCCCTTCTCGACGCCGTTATCGCGCGGCAGGCCGCGCTCATCCCGCGCTGGCTCCTGGTCGGCTTCATCCACGGCGTGATGAACACCGACAACATGTCGGTGGCGGGCGAGACGATCGATTACGGCCCCTGCGCCTTCCTGGACGAGTACGACCCTGCCAAGGTGTTCAGCTCCATCGACGTGCAGGGCCGCTATGCCTACGGCAACCAGCCCAGGATCGCGCTCTGGAACCTGACGCGGCTTGCCGAGACGCTGCTGCCGCTGCTCGACGACGACCCCGAGCGCGCCGTCGCTGACGCGGAGGATGCCCTGAAGGCCTTCGCGCCGACCTTCGAGCGCCACTACCATGCCGGCCTGCGGCGGAAGATCGGCCTCCTGGATGAGCGAGAGGGCGACCTCGAACTCGCAGGCGACCTGCTCAAGCGCATGTTCGAGAACGGAGCGGACTTCACGCTCACCTTCCGCCATCTCGCCGAGGCGGCCGGGCCGGACGGCGACGCGGAACCGGTCCGCAGCCGCTTCATCGATCCGACGAGCTTTGACGCCTGGGCCGAGACCTGGCGCGCGAGGCTGGCGCTGGAGCCGGCAGAGGCCGGGACCCGCCGGGCCGCGATGCTGGCCGCGAACCCGGCCTTCATTCCGCGCAACCACCGCGTCGAGGCCGCCATCCAGGCAGGGCTCAAGGATGATTTCGGCCCCTTCGAGGAGCTTCAGGCGGTTCTGTCCCGCCCCTACGAGGACCAGCCGGAACACGCCGCCTACATGGATCCGCCCGAGGCGCACCAGCGCGTGACGCGGACCTTCTGCGGGACCTGACCCGGAGGCCTCAGGCTTCCCGGTCCGGATCGTCCCGGCGCAGGTGCAGGTAGGTCGGATCGAACTCGCCCGCCGCCTTCAGGCCCTCCCAGTCGAGGACCGTGAGCCTGCCCCCCTCGAAGCTGAAGAGGTTCTTGGAGCGCAGCTCCTGCAGGGTGCGGTTGGTGTGCACGGCCGTGAGGCCGAGCGCGTCCCCCAGTTCCTCCTGCGTGATCGGCAGCGGAACCGAGTTGTCCGACGCCATGCCGATGACGTCGAGACGCACGAACATCTCGCAGAAGAAGTTGGCGATGCGCGCGGGTGCGCGCCTCCGGCCGACCCCCGTCAGCCATTCGCGGAAGATCGAGGCATCGATCAGGGTCTCGCGCCAGAACAGGCCCGCCAGGCGCGGATGGCGCAGCATCAACTCGCGCATCACGCGGTGCTGGAGGAACCCGACCCGGGCCGGCGTGAGCGAGGCGAGGCTGTGGTCGAGCGTCCTCAGGTACAGGCTCATCAGATCCGGGATCTCCCCGGGCACGTGAAAGGCCAGGATCTGCCGCCGGTCCCCACTCACGATCTTGTAGCGGAACGCGAACCCTTCGAGGACGAGGCAGCATTGCGACGGGCGATCACCCTCCCGCACGATGTCCTGGTTGGCGCGCAGGTCCCGCACCGTCATCGGCACCGCAATCAGGGCGTCGCGCTCCACGGAGGTGAGGTCCACGGCGCTTTCGAGCTTGCGGACGAGCGGATGCTGCTCGGTGTCCAGCGGGCGATCCAAAATCTGAGTACCTCGGCACGGCTGAGTGGGACACCCAGCTCCCGTCGAGCCGGCGCGGCTCCATGCAACACCGGCTGTGGTGCCGCGATAACTTAGGTTTGATTCCCGACAAAATCAGATCGGCCTGCGAGCTTTCCGGGGCCTGGCGCGTTGAGGGGAGAGTACCACGGGGATCATCGCACCCGGGGGGAGACACTTGGCGCGGTACTTTTTCGACACCGATGACGGCGAGGAGCGGGTGATCGATCAGGTCGGGATCGAGTTTCCCACCCTGGATGCCGCGCGGTCGCAGGCGGTCGCGGCGTTGCCGGGCATAGCAGGCGATGCACCCCGTCTGGAGGATGGGCGGGAAATCGTAACGGTCGTCCGAGACGAGACGGGGCGCGCGATCTTCCGGGCCCGGCTTGCCGTGTCTGGAGAGTGGATCGGCAGCGAAGATTAGCGGTCCTGCACCCGCTGCGTCCTAGGTCGTACCCGCTCCAAGACTCGCTTCAATCAGAAATGTATTTGAGATATATCAAGCGGACCCGCACTGCCACGCTTGCAAAACCGCCATGCCCCGCTTCTTCTTCGATATCCACGACGGCGCGCGCCACAGCCTGGATGAGGAAGGCACCGTCTTCGCCGACATCGAGGCGGCGTCGAGGGAGGCCGTCGCGGTCCTTCCGGCGATCGCCGCGAATGAGCGGGCCGGTGACGATCGCGAGATCGTGGCGACCGTGCGCGACGAAGACGGCGCCGCCGTGTTCCGCGTCCGGCTGATGGTGAAGAGCGAGTGGCTGATCTCGTCCGAAGGTGGCGAGCGGAGCTGATGTCGGACGGGATCCGCTAAGCCAGGATCTTGCTCACATCGGTACCGGCCGCCTCGCCAAGGGTGAGACGCATCACCGGCGCCCCGAGATCGTCCCGGATCACGATGATCCAGTCTCGCCGGTCCTCGCCCTGCGCGAAGCCGTCCTTGAGCGCCTCGAGCGCCCTCGCGCGCGCTTCCGACATGGCCGCGCCGCGATTCGGGAGCTCCCTTCCAACCCGGTCGACGAAATCTCGCTGGCCCATCCGCACCCCAATGATCGCGGCCGTCAACGCGTGATGTCGCGTACGGTTCAAGACATTCGCGTTGTGGCTCTTCCACGGGTTGGGGCCCCGGTCTGAACCGGCCGAGGCCCCCAATTCGACTCAGGCGTCGCCGCTGCGGGGATTGTGGCTCCGCTTGAGGTTCGACGTATAGGTCGATTCCTGGCCGACACCAGTATCGCTGTAACCGACCTGCCCGCCCTGCACGCCGCCCTCACGGGCGGTCTGATGCTCCGGGATGCTCGTCTGCGGCCCGGCCTCCTGCTTCATGCGGAGGGCCTTTTCGGCGTTCTTCTGCAGGTCCGACTTGCCGCCCTGTCCGGAGCTCGTCGGCTCGCCCTTCTTTTCGGCGCCCAAGGCAGACTTTGCGCGCTCGAGGATGCTCGTCATCTCGTCCTCCTCAACCGTGACCGCGGTTCTGGTGGTGATTGTCGACGCCCTTGTTCGCCTGTCCCTGGCCCTGGGCCTTGGGGGCGCCCCCGGCACCGTCGCCGCCGCCATTGGTGCGGCTGCGGCCATCATGCCGCTCGTCCGTGCCGCTGCGGTCGCTTCCGGATTGGCCACCCTGGTGTCCCTGCGAACGCGCGCGCTGCACGTCGTCGTGCGGGGGCAGGTGGCCCTTCTGTTTCTCGCTTCGATTTTCGTGGTTTCGCGCAACCATCGGCGAATCTCCCGCTCGGCGCCGCTCTCCGGCGCCCATCTGGGGAGCTAACGGCCTGAACGCGCGGGAGGTTCAGTCGGCGGCGCCCCGGCCCGCTTCCAGGCGGGCCGGAGAACGAGGCCGAAGGCAGGCCTAAACGGCCTTCAGGTGCCGTATCGGCCGACCGGGTCCGAGCCCCTGCGCGGCCTTCACGATGCCCTGCGCGTCGATGCCGAAATGGCGGTAGAGGTCCTGGATCGTCCCGGTCTGGCCGAAATGGTCCACGCCGAGGGCGCGCGTGCGGTGGCCGTGCACGGCGCCGAGCCAGGCGAGCGTCGCCGGATGGCCGTCCAGGACGGTGACGATGCCGCAATGCGACGGCACGGCGTCGAGCAGCCGCTCGGCATGCGAGCGGGCCCCGACGAGCCCGTTCTCCCGCGCCCGCTGGGCCGCGTTCCAGCCCGCATGGAGCCGGTCCGCCGACGTGACGGCGAGCAGGCCGATGTCGCGCCTGTCCTCCGCCATGAGGCCGACGGCCTCGATCGCCTCCGGGGCGAGCGCGCCCGCATAGGCGACCACCACCTGGGCGTTCGGGCCCGGCCTGCGCATCCAGTAGGCGCCCTCGACGATGTCGGCCGCGAGCTCGTCCGACATCTCGCGCTGCGGCTGGTCCACCGAGCGCGTCGAGAGCCGGAGATAGACGGCGCCGCCCTTCTCGTCCGCCAGCCAGGAGCGCTCGCCTTCCGGTGAGGCCGGCGCATCGGCGCCGGTGCGCTGCACGTAGTCAAAGGCGAAGCGCATGATGACGGCGAGCTCGTCCACGAAGGCGGGCTCGAAGGAGGCCAGCCCGTCCTGCGCGAGGCCGATCAGCGGTGTGTTGATGGATTGGTGCGCGCCGCCCTCCGGCGCCAGCGTCACGCCCGAGGGCGTCGCCGCCAGGATGAAGCGCGCATCCTGGTAGCAGGCGTAGTTCAGGGCATCGAGGCCGCGATTGATGAAGGGGTCGTAGAGCGTCCCGATCGGGATCAGGCGCTCGCCGAAATGCGAATGCGCAAGGCCGAGCGCCGACAGGAGGATGAACAGGTTCATCTCCGCAATGCCGAGCTCGAGATGCTGGCCCTTCGGACCGAAATCCCAGGTGTAGGTGGAGGGGATGCGCTCGGACCGGAACAGGTCCTTCATCTCCGAGCGGGCGAAGAGGCCGCGCCGGTTCACCCAGGGGCCGAGATTGGTCGAGACCGTGACGTCCGGAGCCGTCGTGACGATGCGGTCGGCCAGGGGCTCGGTCGAGCGCGCGAGCTCGTTCAGGATCAGCCCAAAACCCTGCTGGGTGGAGAGCGAGGGCTGTTTCGGCGCTTCCAGGCGCGCCGGCACGGGCAGCGGCGCCGCCTCGTAGCGGCGCGTGCCCTTCTGGTTGAACGGGACCTTGTCCAGGAAGGCCTGCAGGTCCTCGGGCGAGTGCGAAAGCGCCTCGAACCTGTCCCATTCGTGCCCGGGCCGGACCCCGATGGATTCCTGGTAGCCAGCGAGCTGCTTCGGCGTCAGCAGGCCCGCGTGGTTGTCCTTGTGGCCGGCGAGCGGCAGGCCGAAACCCTTGATCGTGTAGGCGATGAAGACCGTCGGGCGGTCGTGGTCGATGCTCTCGAAGGTCTTCAGCAGCGTCGGCAGGTCATGACCGGCGAGGTTGGTCATCAGCCGGCCGAGTTCCTCGTCGGACCGGCTCTCGACGATGCGAAGGGCCTCGTGGTCGTCGGCGAGGTCGACCAGGAGGCGCCGGCGCCAGGCCGCGCCGCCCTGGAAGGTCAGGGCCGAGTAGAGCTGGTTCGGGGCCGTGTCGATCCACTCCCGCAGGCGCGCGCCGCCCGGCTCGCGGAAGGCCGCCTCCAGGAGAGAGCCGTATTTGAGGACGACGACATCCCAGCCGAACGCCGTGAACAGCGCTTCGAAGCGGCTGTAGAGCCCCTCCCGGATGACGGCATCGAGGCTCTGGCGGTTGTAGTCGATCACCCACCAGGTGTTGCGCAGGCCGTTCTTCCAGCCTTCGAGCAGCGCCTCGAAGATGTTGCCCTCGTCCATCTCGGCATCGCCCAGGAGAGCGATCATCCGGCCTTCCGGCCGCTCCAGCCCCCAGCCATGGGAGCGGACGTAATCCTGCACGAGGGAGGAGAAGAGCGTCTGGGCGACGCCGAGCCCGACCGAACCGGTTGAGAAATCGACGTCGTCCACGTCCTTGGTGCGGGACGGGTAGGATTGCGCGCCCTTGTAGCCGCGGAAGTTCTCCAGCTTCTCGCGCGTCTGGTTGCCGAGCAGATACTGGATGGCGTGGAAGATCGGGCTCGCATGCGGCTTCACGGCCACCCGGTCCTCGGGCCTCAGGACCGCCATGTAGAGGGCCGTCATGATGGTCGCGAGCGAGGCCGATGATGCCTGGTGCCCGCCGACCTTCAGGCCGTCGCCGCTCGACCGGACATGGTTCGCATGGTGGATCGTCCAGGAGGACAGCCACAGGATCTTCCGCTCGAGATCCGTCAGGATCGGAAGACGTGGATCCATGCTGTTTCTCCCCGGCCGCAAAGCGCGCTTCAACCTTCGCCTGACATTCCACATCAGGCGCCCGCTGTCAGCATGCCGGACGGGGCGCCCCCACTGCGCCCTGCCCTGCCCCCGTCAGGCAGCCTCCCCGGGAAAGACAAGCGTCCGGCTCGGATCGGCCGCGAGCCGGACCTCCGCTCCCTTCTCCAGGGGTGTTTCGGAGCGGAAGAACAGTTCGCTCCCATCCGGCGCCACCGCGCTGCCGAAGAAGGCGCGGCCCCGATACTCGATGGACCGGACCTGCGCGGCAAGGCCGGGGCCGTCCGCATCCGCGACGAAATCCTCCGGCCGGATGGAGACGATCGCGCCGCGCCCTTCCGCGACCGAGGTCCGGACGAGGCCCGAGATCCGCGCACCCGCGACGGCGACCTCCGCCCGCTCGCCCGAGACGGCCACGATCCGGCCCCGGAGCCGGTTGCGGTAGCCCATGAAGTCGGCGACGTCCTCCGTGACGGGACGCTCGTAGAGCTCTTTCGGCGTGCCGATCTGCCGGATCAGGCCGTCGCGCATCACCACGATCCGGTCCGCCATCGAAAGCGCCTCGTCCTGGTCGTGCGTGACGTAGATCGTGGTCGAGCCGATCTCCTCGTGGATGCCGCGGATCTCCGCCCGCATCTCCATGCGCAGCTTCGCGTCGAGGTTGGAGAGGGGCTCGTCCATCAGGACGAGCGGCGGCTCGATCACGATGGCGCGCGCGATCGCGACGCGCTGCTGCTGCCCGCCGGAGATCTGGGCCGGGAGCTTGTCGCCCTGGTCCGTCAGGCGAACGAGCGCCAGCGCCTCCTCGACCCGACGGGCGATCTCGCCGCGCGGGACGCCCCGCATGACGAGGCCGAAGGCGATGTTCTTGCGGACGCTGAGATGCGGGAAAAGCGCATAGCTCTGCAGGACCATGCCGAAGCCGCGATCCTCGGGCCGGAGCCCGTCGATGCGCCGGTCGCCGAGATGGATCGAGCCGGCGTCGAGCGAGAGCAGCCCGGCGATGCAGTTGAGCGCCGTCGTCTTGCCGCAGCCCGAGGGGCCGAGCAGGGCGATGAACTCGCCTGCCCCGATGGCGAGGTCGATGCCGCCGAGCGCGAGGTGGTGGCCGAAGCTGCGCCTGACGCCGCGCAGTTCGAGCGCCCCGCCGCCGGGAGCTTTCTTGGCATGGAGGGTCATCGGGTCCAGCTAGCGGGCGCAGGCGGGTTCCGCAAACGGACAGGATGACACCGGGGTGGCCCGTCAGAGCCGGTATGCGCGTTTCGCAAGCCCATAGGCGAGATCGCGCGCGATCTCGGCCGCCTCGTCCTCGTCCAGCCGGTGCTCGGCCACCAGCCGGGCGAGGTAGGCACAATCGATCCGCCGGGCGACGTCGTGGCGGGCCGGGATCGACAGGTAGGCCCGCGTGTCGTCGTTGAACCCGACCGTGTTGTAGAAGCCCGCCGTCTCCGTCGCGAGCTCGCGGAAGCGCATCATGCCTTCGGGGCTGTCGAAGAACCACCAGGGCGGCCCGAGGCGGAGCGCGGGATAATGCCCGGCGAGCGGCGCGAGCTCGCGCGAATACGCCGTCTCGTCCAGCGTGAAGAGCACGATCGTGAGGTTCGGGTCGTTGCCGACGCGGTTCAGCAACGGCTTCAGCGCGTGGACGTAGTCCGTGGCGGCCGGGATGTCGGCGCCCATGTCGCGGCCGAAGAGCCTGAACAACGCCGGGTTGTGGTTGCGCACGGAACCGGGGTGGATCTGCATGACCAGCCCGTCCGCCTGGCTCATCCTGGCCATCTCGGTCAGCATCTGCGCCCGGAACAGCTCACGCTCCTCCGGCAGGCCATCCCCGCCCACGACCTTGTCGAAGAGATCGGAGGCCGTGCTCTCGTCGAGATCCGCCGTTCGAGCCGAAGGGTGGCCGTGATCCGTCGCGGTGGCGCCGCGCTCCCTGAAGAAGGCGCGCTTGAGGCGATGGGCCTCGAGGTAGTTCGACCAGGTCAGCTCGTCGAAACCGGCTGCGCGCAGGAAGGCCGGGACGTTCTCGGGAAAGCCGGGGAAGTCCGGATCGACCACCGCATCGGGCCGGTAGGTCGGCACGACCCGGCCGGTCCAGCCGGAGGTGCGGATGCCGTCATGCCAGCGCAGATCGTCCAGGGCGGAATCGGTCGTCGCGATGACCTCGATGTTGAAGCGCTCATAGAGGGCGCGGGGCCGGAACTCCGGCCGAGCGAGTTGCCCGGCGATCCGCTCGTAGATCGCATCGGCCGTGCCGGGGCCGAGCCGTTCCGTGATGCCGAACAGATCTTCGAGGGAGTGTTCGAGCCAGAGACGGGTCGGGGTGCCCCGGAACAGGTACCAGTGCTCGGCAAAAAGCCGCCAGATTCGGCGCGGATCGGTTTCGACCGGCCCGCCGTCCCGGCGCGGGATGCCGAGGTCCTCGAGCCGGATGGCCTGCGAATAGAGCATCCGGAAGATGTAATGGTCCGGCTTGACGAACAGCGTCGCCGGGTCGGGAAACGGCTCGTCCTCGGCATACCAGCGCGGGTCGGTGTGGCCGTGGGGCGATACGATGGGCAGCCGCTCGACTTCCGCATGAAGTCGCCGGGCGATGCCGCGCGTGCCCGGCTCGACCGGGAACAGCCTGTCCGGATGCAGGGCCATCGCGACCGCCTCCCATCGCCGCGACAGCGGCTTCTCGTTGGGAGGAGCTTACACCGAATCCTCGATGGTCAACGGCTGCCTGATCAGGTCTCCCGCTTGATCGCGCTTTCGTGCCAGCGGCGCAGCAGGATGTGCGAGATCCAGCTCGTGGCCATGAAGATTGCGATGCCGGAGGCGGAGATCAGGAACAGGGCCGCGAACATGCGCGGGATGCGGAGCTGGTAGCCGGATTCCAGGATCCGATAGGCGAGGCCCGAGGCGCTGCCGCCTGTGCCGGCGACGAACTCGGCCACGACCGCCCCGATGAGCGCGAGGCCCCCGGAGATCTTCAGGCCGCCGAGGAAGTAGGGCAGAGCCGCCGGCAGGCGCAGGTACCGCATCGTCTGCCACCGGCTCGCCCGGTAGAGCTGGAACAGGTTCACGAGGTTGTGGTCGGCCGAGTTGAGGCCGAGGATCGTGTTCGACAGCACGGGGAAGAAGGCGACGATCCAGGCGCAGACGAGCAGCGACAGGTTCACGTCGTTGACCCAGATGATGATGAGCGGCGCGATCGAGACGACCGGCGTCACCTGCAGGATCACCGCATAGGGAAAGAGCGACTTCTCCAGCCACTTGGATTGCGTGAACACGATCGCGAGCGCGACCCCGACCGTCACGGCCGCGATGAGGGCCGCGAAGGTGATGCGAAGCGTCACAAGCAGGGAGCCGGAGAGCGTCGGCCAGTCGGAGACGAGGGTCTGCGCCACCAGGATCGGGCCCGGCAGGATGTAGGGCGGGATCTCGCGGAGCCGCACGATCAGTTCCCAGGCCGTCAGCATCAGGATGCCGACCACGAGCGGGGCGATGATGCCCGGCCAAGTCGAGGCCCGGATGCCGAGCATGCGGCGCTCCTCCGCAAAGACCGGACGCGCCTCCGCATCGGTGCCGTCATGCGGGACGGGGTTGGACACGGCTGTCATTCCCGGCCGGAGGCGGCGAAGCTGCCGGAGGGGAAGGGAATCCACTCCGGCGCGCTCGATCTGGATCCCCTTCCCGGCCGCTGCGCGGCCGCCGGGGATGACAAGGTCAGGCTCACGCCGAGATCGCCTTTTTCAGGGTTTCGGACGCTACGCGGCAGAGATGCGCGTAATCGGCCGAGGTGCGGAAGAGATCGTCGCGCGGATAGGGGGCGGGATTCGGCAGGTCCGCCATCACGCGGCCCGGGCGCGCCGCCATGACGACGATGCGGTTCGACAGGTAGACGGATTCGAAGACCGAGTGGGTCACGAACACGGCCGTGAACTTGTGCTTCCACCACAAGGCCAGCAGGTCGTCGTTGAGCTTGTGGCGGGTGATCTCGTCGAGCGCCGCGAAGGGCTCGTCCATCAGCAGGATCTTGGGCCGGGTCACGAGGCCGCGGGCAATCGAGACGCGCATCTTCATGCCGCCGGAGAGCTCGCGCGGATAGGCTTTCTCGAAGCCTTTCAGGCCGACGAGTTCCAGCATCTCGGCCGCCCGGCCCTCGGCGTCGCGCCTGTCGGTACCGTGCAGGATGAGCGGCAGCATCACGTTCCGGATTGCCGTCGCCCAGGGCATCAAGGTGGGGTCCTGGAACACGAAGCCGAGCCCAGGCTCGGCTGCGCCTTTCGCCGTATGGGGCGAGGTCGGCCAGTCCAGCGTGCCGGCGGAGGGCTGGCTCAGCCCCGCGATGATGCGGAGGAGGGTCGATTTCCCGCAGCCGGACGGGCCGAGCAGGCTCACGAATTCGCCCGCCGCGAGATCGAGCTTCACGCCCTGGATGGCGAGCGTGCCGTTCGAGAAGAGCTTCGAGACGTCCCGGATCTTGAGGAGCGGACGGTGGCTCTCGGCGGCGGGCCTCGGCACGGCCGCGACGGCTGCGCTCACGCACCGATCCCCTTGTTCACGAAGTCCAGGCTGTAGGCTTTCGTGACGTCGATCCCCTTCGGGAAGGCGCCCGCATCCGACATCGTGTCGTAGAAGCGCTTCCAGCGCTCGTCCGTCATGGCACCGATGCCGAGCTTGAGGGCATCGCCGGATTTCACGATGCCGCGCTCGTTCATGACCTTTAGAGCATAGTCGAGCTTGTCCTGGGTCATGTCGGGATTGTCCTTCAGGATCGCGGCATCGGCAGCCTTGTTGCCCTCGCCCGCCTTCAGGTACTCCGCCCAGCCCTCGAGGGAGGCGTTCACGAAGCGCTGCACCAGGTCCTTCTTCTCCGTCATCAGCTTGCGGGAGATGTTGATGGTCGTCTGGTAGTTGTCGAAGCCGGCATCGGCCAGGAGATGGACGACGGGGTGCACGCCGGCCTGCATGATCGCGTAGGGCTCGGACGAGAGAAAACCCTGCTGCGAGACCGTCTTGTCGGCCAGGAACGGCGCCATGTTGAACGTGTAGGGCCGGACCTGGTCGTCCGTGTAGCCGAACTTCGCCTTGAGGAACGGG
Source organism: Pseudomonadota bacterium (assembly GCA_023423995.1). Taxonomy (GTDB): domain Bacteria; phylum Pseudomonadota; class Alphaproteobacteria; order Rhizobiales; family Beijerinckiaceae; genus Enterovirga. The sequence continues at coordinate 12,377 of JAFAEL010000095.1, forward strand.
AAGTAGCTCGTGCGCCCGCCGGCCCCGATGAGGAGCGGCTTGCCCTTCAGGGCGGGCAATGAATCGTTGCCGACATTCGGGTGCGAGATAAGGACCTGCGGATCCTTCTGGAATATTGCCGCGATGCCGAGAAAGGGCAGGCTCTCCTTCGCGTAATTGATGCACTCGAAGGAGTTCGACATGATCGTGTCGACGCGGCCTCCGAGCAGCAACTGCGACGGGTTCTGCTGCGGGCCGCCCATTCGCAGGTCACAATCGACACCGTATTTCTTGTAGATGCCGTTTACGACCGCATAATAGTAGCCGCCGTGCTCGGCCTGGGCGCGCCAGTTGGTCTGGTGCGAGATCTTGTCGAGACTCTGCGCATTCACCCTGGCGCCGGGCACCGCGACCAGGGTTGCCCCCCCGATCAGGCCCAGGGCTGCGCGACGGTCGATCCGGTACTTCATGGTCGTCATGGCGTTCTCCCCGAAAGCGGGCTGGCCTCCGGCTTGCGTGCCTAATAGGGAAGCAATCGATGTGCCGTGGGCCGCCCTATGCGGCCCCGAGGACCGGGTGCGCAAGGGAGAACTGGATGTCGGCTTCGCGGGCTTTGGCAGGCAACGAGCCTGGCCGCTACGATATCGCCGGGCTGCTCGCCGAGATCGAAGGCGTTCCGGTCACCACGGATTCCCAGATCGTGCGCCGGCGCTCGCGCGACTTCTTCTGGTACAGCCCCGTCCTGAACCGGCAGCTGCACGGGAAGGCTGCGGACGTGATCGTCTCCCCGCGGGACGAGGCGGATGTCGTGCGGGTCGCGGCCGCCTGCACGAAGCGCCGCATTCCGATCACGGTCCGGGCGGCCGCCACGGGCAATTACGGACAGGCCGTGCCGCTGGAGGGCGGCGTGCTGCTCGACGTGTCGGGCCTCGACAAGACGGAATGGATCAAGCCGGGCCTCGTCCGGGTCGGCGCCGGCGCCCGCATCCATGAGCTCGACGCGGAGCTGAGGGCCACCGGCTACGAGATTCGCATGCATCCCTCGACGAAGCGCATGGCGACCATCGGCGGCTTCATCGCCGGCGGGTCGGGCGGCGTCGGCTCGGTCACCTGGGGCGTGCTGCGCGATCCCGGCAACCTGATCGCGGCCCGCATCGTCACCATGGAGGAGGAGCCGCGCGTCATCGAGCTCCGCGGCCGCGACGTGCAGGCGATCAACCACGGCTACGGCACGACCGGCATCATCACGGCGCTGGAGCTGCCGACCGCCCCGGCCTGGGACTGGACGGACGTCATCATCGCGTTCGACGACTTCCTGGAGGCGGTCGCCTTCGGACGCGAGCTCGCCATGGCGGACGGGATCGCGAAGAAGCTCGTCACCCCGATGGACGCGCCGATCACGCAGCATTTCGGGGCGCTCGCGGAACACTGCCCGCCGGGCAAGAGCGTGATCTTCGCCATGATCGCGACGCCCGCCCTCGAGAGCTTCCGCACGCTCCTGGCCGACCGGGGGCAGGTGACCTACGAGGCGCCGTTCGACGAGAGCCCCGGCCACGAGCCGCTCTACGAATATACCTGGAACCACACGACCCTGCAGTGGCTCAAGCAGGACCGCGGCATCACCTACCTGCAATGCCTGTTCCCGGCCGATCGCCTGCTCGAATCCGTGACCGAGATGCGGGAGATGTTCGGCGACGAGGTGCTCTACCACCTCGAATTCATCCGCTTCGGCGGCAAGGTGACCTGCTCCTCGCTGCCGATCGTGCGCTTCACCACGGAGGAGCGCCTCAACGAGATCATCCGCCTGCACGAGGAGCATGGCGTCTGGATCGCCAACCCGCATGTCTGGACGCTGGAGGACGGCACCCGGCACAAGAAGGCGGATGCCGACCAGCTCGGCTTCAAGGCCGGCGTCGATCCCTACGGGCTGCTGAACCCGGGCAAGATGCGGAGCTTCGTGCCGGTTCGGGAGTGATGCTCCCGCCCGTCATCCCGGACGGAGCGAAGCGGAGATCCGGGACCCATGATCGAGTTCCGGAGCCCCGTCGTGGGTTCCGGGTTCCGCTGCGCGGCCCCGGAATGACGAACGCCCGATGAGGATCCTCTATCTCTACTGCCATCCGCTCGACGACAGCTTCCACGCGGCGCTCCGCGAGCGGGCGCTCGCGGGCCTGAGCAAGGCCGGGCACGCGGTCGATCTCTGCGATCTCTACGCGGAGGGCTTCGACCCGGTGCTCTCGGCCGAGGGGCGGCGGACGTACCACGACACGAGCCGCAACCGGGCCGGGATCGAGGCCTATGTCGAGCGGCTGCAGGCGGCGGAGGGGCTGGTGCTGCAGTTCCCCGTCTGGAGCTTCGGCCCGCCCGCCATGCTGAAAGGCTTCGTCGATCGCCTCTACATGCCCGGCGTGGGGTTCGACATCTCCGACCCGGCAAACGTGCGCAAGCTGCTGCGCTACCGCCGCCTCGCCGGCATCACGACCTATGGCCGCCCCTGGTCCCGCGCCTTCGCGGTCGGCAACCCGCCGAAGAAATGGGTGACGCGCTACCTGCGCGTGATGGGCCAGGGACTGGTCAGGACCGACTACCTCGCCCTCTACCACATGAACGTCGCGACGGAGGCGCAGCGGACGGCCTTCATGGAGAAGGTGGAGCGGCGGATGGCGGGGTTTTGATCCCCGGGGTCACGTGAGACGTCTGAGATTGCGGCTCCCGTGAAGATAGCGAACGACCTGGATGCCGTCCCGGATCACCCTGTAGAAAATCAGGTAGGCTCCCATGCGGGAGCAGAGGAGCCCTTCACGTGCGACCTCGCGATGGACGTGGCCGATCCCTGGCTGCTCGGCAAGCAGCCGACACTTAGCCGTCAGCCGATCGACCAGCCGATCTGCGGCAGCAGGATTGTCTTCGGCGATGTAACTCGCGATTTCGATGAGATCCGCCCGCGCACGAGCCGTGAGGAGAACACGGCTCATCTCTTCGGGAGCGGCGAGCCTATTCGACCGCGAACCTCCCGCTTGATCTCCTCCGGATCGAGCGCGCCGCCCGGCCCACTAGCAATCCCTTCGTCCCACAAGCGGGCGATGTCCTCGGGCGTGTAGCCAAGCAGATCGTCGCTACGCGCGTTCAGCTCCTCGAACGCGCCGCGGATGGCGTCGTTCGCGCTCGCGTACTGCCCTCGTGCGACCGCCTCCGCAATGAGCCGAGCCACGTCCGGCGTCACCTCTATCGCGACTGTGTCTTCAGCCTGTGCCATTGCACCATGCTAGCACAGAGCGGTTCTAACCTCGAAGCACAGTGAGTCCATGCCCCGCAAACACTACTGGTCCGAGCTGACGACTGCCGATTTCGCCGCGCTCGATCCCGAGACGACGATCGTCGTCTGGCCGATCGCCGCGACGGAGCAGCATGGGCCGCACCTGCCGGTCATGACGGACACCGCGATCGCGGACGGGATGGTGGAGGAGGTGCTGCAGCGCCTGCCCGAGGACCTCGACATCCTGATCCTGCCAACGCAGGCGATCGGGAAGTCGAACGAGCACCTGCGCTCGCCGGGCACGCTCACGCTCTCGGCGGAGACCGCCATGAAGGCCTGGGTCGAGATCGGCGAGGCGGTGCACCGGGCCGGGCTCGCCAAGCTCGTCATGGTCAATTCCCACGGCGGCAATGTCGACCTGATCTCGATCGTCGCGCGCGAGCTGCGGGTCCGGCTCGGGATGCTGGTGGTCGGCTGCTCCTGGAGCCGCTTCGGCCGCCCGGCCGGGCTCTACACGGACGAGGAGCTCGCGGTCGGCATCCATGCCGGCGACATCGAGACCTCGCTCATGCTCCATTTCCGGCCGGACCTCGTGAAGATGGACAAGGCGGCGAATTTCGCGCCCTCCACGATCGAGATCGCCAAGGAGTTCGACCTGCTGCGGCCGACGGGCTTCACGGCCTTCGGCTGGATCGCGCAGGACCTCCATGCCTCCGGCGCCGCCGGCGATGCCTCCCGGGCTACGGCGGAAAAGGGCCGGCTCACGGCCGAGTTCGCGGCCGAGGCCTTCATCAAGCTGCTCTACGACGTGAAGCGTTTTTCGCTCGACCGGCTGGCGTAGAGCGGATGCGGCGGACGCCGTTGCCCCGGCCGCCGCTCCGTGGATCCCGGCTTTCCCCGGGATGAGCGCGGGCTGTCAGCTGCCCAGCCGGTCCAGCTCGCGATAGTCGGGAAGGCTCGTGTCGATCGCCTGTCCGGCGACGAGCACCAGGCGGTCGGATTGCGGCCTAGTGACCAGTTCGCCGAAGGTCCGGGCCGACACGAGGACGAGGTCGGCCGGGCCGCCCTCCCGGATGCTCCCCGCTCCATCCAGCCCCGTGATGGCGGCTGCGGCCGGGCCGAGGAGGCGCGCCCAGGGCCGGTCCGAATGGTCGAGGTGGAGGATGCGGGTCGCCTCCCGGAACACTTCGAGCATGTCGAGATCGCCATAGGCGTAGAAGGGGTCGCGCGTATTGTCGCTCGCGACCGCGACCGCGACGCCCGCCGCATCGAGCTCGTGCAGGGGCGCAACGCCCCGCCAGCGCGGGGTGCGGCCACCCTGCCGGTCCTGCAGATACATATTGCACATCGGCAGGGAGACGATCGCGATGCCGGCCTCGCCGACCTTGCCGATCACGCGCCGACGATCCGCCTCGTCGAAGAGGGCGAGCGAGCAGCAATGGCCGGCCGTGATGCGGCCCTGGAAGCGGTTGCGGAGGGCGGCATCGGCGATCCGCTCCAGCGACCGGGCGTCGGGCGAGTCGCTCTCGTCGACATGGAAATCGAGACCGAGCCCGTTCGCGGCGACGGCCCCCATCATCCGGTCGAGCGCGCGGTCGAGCCGCTCGTCCGGCGCCTCGCCCATGAAGGTCAGGCCGCCGAGCACGCCGCCATGGCGGGCCACCGTCTCGACGATGGACCCGAACTGCGTCTCGTCGCCCTCGACGCATTCGTACGGGAAGAGGGCAACGGCCTGGAGGGCGATCCGCCCGGCCCAGGCCTCCCGCATCTCGGCGAAGACCGGCCAGGTGATGCCGGTCTGCGGGCCGATGCTGTCGAGATGCGTGCGGATCGCCCCCGTGCCGTGCGCGAAGGCGCAGCGCAGCGCGAAATCCATGCGGGCCCGGACGTCGTCGGCCGTCCAGCGCGCCTCGCGATCCGCCGCGACCGTCATGCGGGCGCCCAGGAAGGTGCCGTCCGGGTTCGGCGAGCGGGCCGCGATATGTCCCTTGTCGAGATGCGTGTGCATGTCGACGAAGCGCGGCAGGACGAGGCCGTCGCGCAGGTCGATCGCCGGGATGTCCCCTGCCCCGCCCTCGCCAGGAGGCGCGATGCGGGCGATCCTGCCGCGCTCGACCACGATGTCGGCTGCCGCAAGCCTGTCCGAGCCGGAGGCGAGCTGCAGCCCGGGCGCGAGGTCGAGGGGGACCCGAGCATTGGCGATGCGGTAGGCGGCGCCGGTCGGCACGTCTGCCGGGCGGAGGCGGAGGCTCATCGTCGATCCCTGTTGGCGCCGCCTTCTTGGCGCAGGACCAAGTCGCGAGCTAGCCTGATCGGAGCCTTCGCGGACGCACGCTCATGAACCGACCCGTCAACCCGCCCGCCATCAGGGCGCCCTTCAGCCGCTACAGCCACGGGGTCCTGGCGCCGGCGGGCGCCGAGATCCTGGTGACGTCCGGGCAGCTCGGGGTCGGGCCGGACGACCTCGTGCCCGAGGATATCGAGGCGCAATGCGTTCTCTGCTTCGAGAACCTGTCAGCGATCCTGGCGGAGGCCGGGATGAGCTTTGCGGACGTAATCCGCTTCAACGCCTTCGTGACCGACCGCGCCTATTTCCCGACCTATGGCGCGGTGCGCAGCCGCTACGTGTCCGGCGAGACCTATGCCTCGACGCTCGTCATCGTGAGCGGCTTCACCCGACCGGAATTCAAGGTCGAAGTCGAGATCACGGCGGCCCGACTTCCCTGAGGCCGTAGGTCTCGAACGGGATCGCGGCCTCCGGCAGCGGCACGGCCACCTCGGCGAAGACGACCGGCAAGGCCGTGTCGTCGCCGCCCGACCGGGCGCCGCCGTTGAGGAGCATGCCGGCGCTCGCCGCGACGAGGCCGAGCGTCCAGGCCGTCAGCGCCGTGCCGTAGAGCCGCCGGAGGAGCCCCCCGGGCCGCGGGCGCCGTCGGATGGCGCGCAGCCGTCCAGGCTTGAGGACGAGTTCCTCGTCCGGGACGCTCAGATCGCGGATGACCGGCCCGCGCTGAAACAGGTTTTCGGGTCGTCGTACCAAGGCGAGACACTCCGTCGTGTTCACCTTGTCGTTGTGCAGCGACCGTGCCGGGCGCGGTTAACCACTTGTTAACGCTGACAATAGGGCGGCGAGGTTGTGCCGCATCATGCCGATATAGCTCGCGGCCGGCTCTCCGGGCGCCGCGAGTGCGTCGGAATAGAGCCGCCCGCCGAGCCGCGCCCCGCCCTCGGCCGCGATGCGGGAAGCAAGACGCCCGTCCGAGACGTTCTCGAGAAATACCGCCGGAATCTTCTTCGCCCTGATCTGGCGGATGATGCGCGCGACGTCGGCCGCGCTCGGCTCGCCTCCGGCCGAGACGCCCTGCGGCGCCGTGAAGGCGATGCCGTAGGCGCGGGTGAAATAGCCGAAGGCCTCGTGCGTGCTGATCACCTCGCGCCGGGCGGGCGGGATCGCCGCGATGCCGGTCCGGATGTCGCGATCGAGTTCGTCGAGTTGCGCAAGATAGCGCGCCGCATTCGCCTCGTAGGCCGGGCGTCCCTCCGGGTCGATCCGCGCAAGGCCGTCCCGGATGTTGGCGACGTAGAGCTTGGCGTTGGCGACATCCTGCCAGGCATGCGGGTCGACGTCATGGGCGTGCCCGTCATGCGCGTGCCCTCCCTGCGCGCCGTCCTTGAGCGGCGAGACGCCCGTCGAGGCCGTGAGCACCGCTGCGGACTTGGAGCCCGAGGATCGCACCAGGCGGTCCATCCAGCCCTCGAGCCCGAGCCCGTTCACGACCACGAGGCGCGCCTCCTTGAGGCGGCGCGCGTCGGCGGGCGACGGCTGGAAGGAATGAAGATCCGTGTCCGGCCCGACCAGGGCCGAGACCTCGACCCGGTCGCCCCCGACCTCCCGGACGAAATCAGCCAGGATGGAGAAGCTCGCGACCACCGGGACTTTCCCCTCGGCAGCCAGGCTCGGTGCGGGCCCGAGCGCAAGAATGGCTAGGAGGGCGAGGACGAGACGCAGCATGCAGGATTCCCAGGCTCGCCGCGCGAGCGAACTAAGCAATGTTATTTCGTAACATTCGATGGATCAAGAACCCTTCGGGGATGAGGATCTCCGGTGCGGGCGGATAAACCGGTCCGGCTGACGCGGGAGGGCGCCGCGCGCAGCGCCCGCTCACCACCAGCCGAGCTGGAACCCGAGCCACCACACGAGGCCCGCGGCCACCACGACCGAGATGGCGCGGCCGATGCGGCGGCCCCAGAGTTCGATCGGGTCGGTACCGCCGCCCTCCGCTTCCCCGATGGCGTCACGGCCGGCGAAATGGTCCCCGGTTCGCCGCGCGACCCGCGCGAGCGAAGACGTGCCAACGGTCTCGCTGTCCCGCCGGACGCGCTCCAGCGCCTCCCGGCTTTCCTCTTCCCGATCCTGGTTCACGGCTCACCTGCCTGGCATGGCGATGCCTGTTCGAGGGAACGCACTCTTTCCTGAGCCGTTCGGGTCCGCAACCGGACATCCCGGTGGATGGAGCTTATCGAATGCTGAGACATGCACTCGCCGCGTCGGCGATCCTCTTTGGGCTGACCGTCGGCGCGAACGCCCTCCCGGTCGCGCCGCAAGGCATGGCGGCAGAGGCGCCGATCGTAGAGGTGCAGGGCCGTCACCATGGCCGGCATCATGGCTGGCGCGGCCACCCCAAGCGGCACCACGGCTGGCATCGTGGCCACCATCGCGGCTGGCAGAAGCACCACCGCAGGCATCACTACCGGCACCATCACCGCCGGCACTGGTACTGAGCGGGCGGGGCGGCCGAGGCCGCCCCTTCCCCTTACCGGAAGGTCCGGACGTCCACGAAGCGCCCGGCGATCGCGGCCGCTGCCGCCATGGCGGGCGAGACGAGATGCGTGCGGCCCTTGTGGCCCTGCCGGCCCTCGAAGTTGCGGTTCGACGTGGAGGCGCAGCGCTCCTCCGGAGCCAGCCTGTCGGCGTTCATGGCCAGGCACATGGAGCAGCCCGGCTCGCGCCAGGCAAAGCCGGCCGACTTGAAGATCCGGTCGAGCCCCTCGGCTTCGGCCTGCATCTTCACCACGCCCGAACCCGGGACGATCCAGGCCTCGACGGAGGGATGCACCGTCATGCCCTCGACGACCTTCGCGGCCTCGCGCAGGTCCTCGATCCGGCTGTTGGTGCAGGAGCCGATGAAGACACGGTCGATCGTGATGTCCGTGACCTTCGTGCCGGGCTTCAGGCCCATGTACTCGAGGGCCCGCTTCTTCGACAGGCGCGTGTTCTCGTCCGTGATCCCGTCCGGATCCGGCACGAAGCCGTTGATCGAGACGACATCCTCGGGGCTCGTGCCCCAGGTGACGAGCGGCGGCAGGCTGGAGGCGTCCAGCCTGATCTCACGGTCGAAATGCGCCCCCTCGTCGGACGGCAGCGTCCGCCAGAAGCGCACGGCCTCGTCCCAGGCATGGCCCTTCGGGGCCTTCGGGCGATCCTTCAGATAGGCGAATGTGATCTCGTCGGGCGCCACCATGCCGGCGCGCGCGCCGCCCTCGATCGACATGTTGCAGAGGGTCATGCGGCCCTCCATCGAGAGCGCCCGGATGGCCTCGCCGGCATATTCGATGACGTGGCCGGTGCCGCCCGCGGTGCCGATCTCGCCGATGATGGCGAGGGCGATGTCCTTGGCGGTGACGCCGGCCGGGGCGCGCCCGTCGACGGTCACGCGCATGTTCTTCATCTTCTTCTGGATCAGCGTCTGGGTGGCGAGGACGTGCTCCACCTCCGAGGTGCCGATGCCATGCGCCAGCGACCCGAAGGCGCCATGCGTCGAGGTGTGGCTGTCGCCGCAGACGATCGTCTGGCCCGGCAGCGTGAAGCCCTGCTCCGGCCCGATGACGTGGACGATGCCCTGCCGAACGTCGAGCTCGTTGTAGTACTCGATGCCGAATTCCTGGACGTTCTCGGCGAGCGCCGCGATCTGCTGGGCGGATTCCGGATCGTCGATCCCGGTATGGCGGTCACCCGTGGTGACGTTGTGGTCGACGACCGCGAGCGTCTTCTCCGGCGCATGGACGCGCCGCTTCGCCACGCGCAGGCCCTCGAAGGCCTGGGGCGAGGTCACCTCATGGACGAGGTGGCGGTCGATATAGAGGAGGCAGGTCCCGTCGGGCTGGCGATCGATGACGTGATCGTCCCAGATCTTGTCGTAGAGCGTGCGGGGACCGTTTGTTGCAGACATCGTGGTGACCTCGAGAACAGGGAGAGCGGCACTTCGAGCACGCTCGGGACAGGGCACAGTCGCGCCTGGTGCGCGTCGTCAGACTGAGCGTCTAAGGTCCGCGAGGATCGCCGCCGTGAACCGGCCGAAGAACCTGGACGGCAGGCGCGCGTGGTCGTGGAGCACCACGAGCCCCGGAGCGATGCGCGCTACCGTCCTTGAAGCCATTCCAGATATCTAATCCGAATGCCTGCGCGCGGCAATGCGGCGCGCAGGCCTCCGCGCCTCCCGCTTCACGCGGCCGGCGCGACCTTGTCGACGGGATGCTGGGAGCGGAAGCCCACGGCGAGGCGGTTCCAGACATTGATGGTCGCGATGGCCACCGTCAGCTTGACGATGTCCTCGTCGGTGAAGTGCTCGCGCAGGGCGGCGTATTCCTCGTCCGGCGCGCCCGTGTCGGCCAGGAGGGTCACGGCCTCCGTCCAGGCGAGGAGCGCCCGCTCCCGCGCATCGTAGACGGGGGATTCCTGCCAAACGCAGAGGAGGTTGATCCACTGCTCGCTCAATCCGTCGTGGCGCGCCTCCTTCGAGTGCATGTCGACGCAATAGGCGCAGCCGTTGATCTGGGAGGCGCGAAGCTTGACGAGGTGGACGAAGCGGCGCTCCAGCCCGCTTTTCTGGACATAGGTTTCGAGGCCGAGCACGGCCTTGTACGCGTCGGGCACGATCTTCCCGTAGACAAGACGCTCATGCATTGATGGTCTCCTCGCGAGGCGCCTCAGGATCGCTGGTTCCGGGCGAGGAAGGCGCAACCCCTCGCCGCGATGGCCCCATCGTCGACCGCCGCCAGATCCTCCAGGAGATCGGCCAGCGTGACTCCCTTCAACTCGGCCCGGTAGGCGCGCTCCGCCTTGAGCATGGCGACCTTGATGCCGCATGGCGCCTTGAAATACCGGCCGGGGAGCGGGTTCGGTCCGCGCTGGCGGATCTCGGCGCAGCGGAAGGCAGGCTCGCTCCCCTCGACCGCAAGCACGATGTCGAGCAGCGAGATTTCCTTCGGGGCGCGCGCGAGGCAATAGCCGCCCTTCGGGCCCGGAACGGTCCTGAGGATGCCGGCGCGCGAAAGCCCCTGGAGGTGCTTGAGCAGGTAGCTCGGCGAGACCCCGTGGAACTCGGCGAGGGCGGCGGCCGAGAGGACGGCCCCTGGCTCCAGCCCCGTCATCATGGCCGCGCAGTGGATCGCCTGCTCGACGCCGTCGCTGAGTTTCACCGCAGGCCCTAAATCATGGATAAAAGACATCCATGATTTGGAGCCGAGGTCAACCGGGCAACAAAAAAGCCGCCTTGCGGCGGCTTTCGTGGAGGCGTCCTGGCCGGGCCGATTACTCGGCGGCTGCCGGCGCCTGGGCCTTGGCGTTCTGGTTGCTCGCGCGGCGGTCGGTGCGCTCGGCGATACGGGCCGACTTACCGCGGCGGTCGCGCAGGTAGTACAGCTTCGCGCGGCGAACCTTGCCCCGGCGCACGACCTTGATCGAGTCGATCACCGGCGAATAGACCGGGAACACGCGCTCGACGCCCTCGCCGTAGGAGATCTTGCGGACCGTGAAGGACTCGTTCAGCCCGCCGCCCGAACGCGCGATGCACACGCCCTCGTAGGCCTGCACGCGGGTGCGCTCGCCTTCGCGGACCTTCACGTTGACGATGACAGTATCGCCGGGTTCGAAATCCGGGATCGTCTTGCCGAGGGCGGCGATCTGCTCGCGCTCGAGCTGCTCGATGATGTTCATGGCGAAAAACCTCTACTGGCGGGCGACGTCGTCATCCCGCAGGATTTCAGCATCCTGTTGTGAATTGCCCGCCGCCATATCCGAAGACGGCCCGGCTGTCGAGCGAATTCGGGCGGCGATGACCGGCCTACGACTTTCTTCGCACGGCGAAAGACCGCTATGCCGCAGACAAGCGGGGCTGGACCGGCTTGTCTGAGACGTTCTAAATTCCCCGCCCAGGCTGGCACCTCCGATCGGTGACGGCTCTCGGAGATCCCATCGCATGAAGTTTCGCAGCGTAATCCTGGCGCTTGCGGCTGCCGGCGCCATTACGGCCGCCCTGCCCGCCTCGGCCGTGACGGTCCGCTATGCCAACCAGGGCGACCTCAAGGCGCTCGATCCCTATACCCTGAACGAGACGACCACGATCGCGCATCTCGGCCATGTCTACGAGGGCCTGACGAAGCGCGACAAGGACCTGTCGATCAAGCCGGCCCTGGCGGAGCGCTGGGAGATCCCCGAGCCGAACCGCTGGCGCTTCCACCTGCGCAAGGGGGTGAAGTTCTCCGACGGCACGCCCTTCACGGCCGACGACGTCGTCTTCTCGGCGGAGCGCGTGCGCGCGCCGGGCTCCAACTTCGCCACCCGCCTGCCGCCGGACGCCAAGGTGGTCAAGGTCGACGACCACACGGTCGACATCATCACGGACAAGCCGAACCCGATCCTGAACTACCAGTTCGACGGCTGGTACATCATGTCGAAGGCGTGGTCTGAGAAGAACAACGCCGTGGCCCCGACCCCGGCGGCCGCCACGACCCCGAGCTTCGCCTCCCTGAACGCGATGGGCACGGGCCCGTTCACGATCGAGAGCCACCAGCCGGGCGTCCGCACCGTCTTCAAGAAGAACCCCAATTACTGGGGGAAGATGGAGGGCAATGTCGACGAGGTCATCTTCACGCCGATTGCCAACGACTCGACCCGCGTCTCGGCGCTCCTCTCCGGCGAGGTCGACATCATCGAGCCCGTGCCGCTGCAGGACATCAACCGCGTCAACGGCTCGCCGAACGCCCAGGTGCTGACCGGTCCCGAGACCCGGACCATCTTCCTCGGCATGGACCAGGTGCGCGACGAGCTCGTGAATTCCAATGTGAAGGGCAAGAACCCCTTCAAGGATCCCCGCGTGCGCGAGGCCTTCTACAAGGCGATCGACGTGGACGTGATCAAGTCGCGCGTCATGCGCAACCTGTCGACCCCGTCGGCGCTCATGATCGCGCCCGAATACTTCAGGCTCGCCAAGGACTTCACCCGTCCGAAGGCCGATCCTGACCGGGCCAAGAAGCTGCTCGCCGAAGCCGGGTATCCGGACGGGTTCGAGGTCGGGATGAACTGCCCCTCCGACCGCTACGTCAATGACGGCGACATCTGCCGCGCCGTCATCGGCATGCTCGCCCGCGTCGGCGTGAAGGTGAACCCGATCATCGAGCCGAAGGCCCAGTACTTCGCCAAGATCCTCAAGTCGGGCGGGTTCAACACCTCGTTCTACCTGCTCGGCTGGACGCCGGCGACGGGCGACAGCCACAACGTTCTCTACGAGATCATGGGCTGCCGCGGCCGCAACGGCGCCTCGCGCGGCGACACCAATTCGGGCGGCTACTGCAACCCGAAGCTCGACGAGCTGACGGACCAGATCCTCGTCGAGACCGACCAGGCCAAGCGCGACGGGATGATCAAGCAGGCCTACGAGATCGGCATCGCCGACTACGGCTACATCCCGCTGCACCAGCAGTCCCTGGCCTGGGGCGTGTCGAAGAAGCTGAAGGTGGCTCAGCGCGGCGACAACCAGGTGCGGTTCGAGTGGGTCGTGAAGGGCGAGTAACGGCACCCTTCCTGCATTGCGGACCCGGCCGGCCCGTTCCGGCCGGGACCTGAGTTTTCCTGAATGATTGCTTTCCTGGTCCGGCGCGTCCTCCAGGCCATCGGCGTGTTTCTCGCCGTCGGCGTGATCGCCTTCACGATGTTCCGGTTCGTCGGCGATCCCGTGAACCAGATCGTTTCGCTCGACACGCCCTACGAGGAGCGGATGAAGATCCGCGCCTCGCTCGGCCTCGACGACCCGATCCCGGTGCAGATCGGCCGCTATCTCGGCCGGGCCGTCACGGGCGATTTCGGCATCTCCTACCAGTTCCGCCAGCCCGTCTCGGCCCTCTTCGCCGAGCGCCTGCCGGCGACGCTCGAGCTCGCCCTGTGCGCGACGATCTTCGCGCTCGGCCTCGGCGTCGTACTCGGCGTGGTGGCGGCGCTGAAACGCGGGACGGCGCTCGCCGCGACGCTTGAGACCGTTTCGCTTCTCGGCATCTCGCTGCCGACCTTCCTGATCGGCATCCTGCTGATCTACGTCTTCTCGGAGAGCCTGCGCTGGCTGCCCTCCTTCGGGCGCGGCGACGTGGTGAACGTGGGCGGCTGGACGACGGGCTTCCTCACCCGGTCCGGGCTGCTCGCGCTGGTCCTGCCCTCCATCACGCTCGGCCTGTTCCAGATGACGCTGGTGATGCGGCTCGTCCGGGCCGAGATGCTGGAGGTGCTGCGCACCGACTACATCCGGTTCGCCCGGGCGCGCGGACTGCGCACCCGCGCGATCCATTTCGGCCATGCGCTGAAGAACACCCTGATCCCGGTGATCACCATCGCGGGCCTGCAGCTCGGCTCGGTCATCGCCTTCTCGATCATCACCGAGACCGTGTTCCAGTGGCCCGGGATGGGGTTCCTGTTCCTCCAGGCCGTCCAGAACGTCGATATCCCGATCATGGCGGCCTACCTGCTGCTGGTCGCCTTCATCTTCGTGACGATCAACCTCGTGGTGGACATCCTCTACACGGCGGTCGATCCGCGCATCACCATCTCCGGGCGGCCCTCCTGATGGCGGTCTCCAGCACATCGGGCGCGGCCCCCGGCGCCAAGCCTCCCGGCTTCCTGGCCCGGGCGCTCGACAGCGACCTCTGGGCCTCGTTTAAAAGCTCCAAGCTGGCGATGGTCGCGGCCTTCGCGACACTGGTCTTCTTCCTGGCGGCCGTGCTGGCCAATCTCGGCCCGCAGGATCCGTTTGATCCCGCCCAGCTCGAGCTGATCAACAGCCGCATCCCGCCCTATTGGTCTGCGGATGGCCAGTGGCCCTTCCTGCTCGGCACGGACGACCAGGGGCGCGACATCCTTTCGGCCATCCTTCACGGCCTGCGCGTGTCGCTGATCGTGGGCGCGCTCGGGGTGCTGTTCTCGGCCACCCTCGGCATCGCGCTCGGGCTGATGGCCGGGTATTTCGGCGGCGCCGTCGACGCCGTGATCATGCGGATCGCCGACGTGCAGCTGACCTTTCCGGCGATCCTGATCGCGCTGCTGGTGGACGGCGTCGCGAAGGCGGTCTCCGGCGGCCAGATGTCGACGAGCGCGATCCTCGGCGTGCTGGTGCTGTCGATCGGGCTCTCCTTCTGGGTCCAGTACGCCCGGACGGTGCGCTCCTCCGTCATGGTGGAGAAGAACCGCGACTACGTGCACGCCGCCCGCCTGATCGGGCTGCCCTCGCCCGTCATCATGGTGCGGCACGTGCTGCCGAACGCGATCGGGCCGGTCTTCGCCATCGCGACGATCAACTTCGCGCTCGCCATCATCACGGAGGCGACGCTCTCGTTCCTCGGCTCCGGCATGCCGGACACCCAGCCCTCGCTCGGCACCCTGATCCGGATCGGCAACCGCTACCTCTTCTCCGGCGAATGGTGGATCGCCGCCTTCCCGGGCCTCACGCTCGCGCTGCTCGTGCTCGCCGTGAACCTGCTCGGCGACTGGCTGCGCGATGCGCTCAACCCGAAGCTGCGCTAACATCCGCCCGAGAAAGCGCAGGTGGACCGACATGGCGACCGCTAAGGTTTTCCGACACGGGAGGAGGCAACTCGTCGAGTTGCCTCCAGATTTTCAACTCGCCGGCGACGAAGTTGAGATCCGCCGTGACGGAAGCGAGCTGGTCCTCGCGGATGTCGTGGAACATCACCCCACGCCCTTTGGCGTCAGGCTTGTCGAGCTCATCCAGTCTTTGCCCGAGGACGTGTTTGAGAACATCAAGGACAATCGCCCCCCGGAAGAGCGCGAAGGGCTTTGATGCAAGCTCATTTCATGCTCGACACGAACATTCTGATCCTTGTCCGGAAGGGACACACCAGGGTGGTCACTCGTGTCGCTGAACTCGTCAGCGGCTTGGCGGTCATGTCTGTCGTCACCTTCGGTGAACTCCGCCTCGGTGCCGAGAAGAGCCGAAATCGCGACGTTGCGCTGAAGCAGTTGGGCGAGCTTGCGACGGGGATCGAGGTCCTGGCGCTCTCGCGTGAGGCAGCCGTGGAGTACTCGCTCATTCGGGCAGACCTCGAGCGACGCGGCCAGGTGATCGGGCCAAACGATCTCTGGATCGCCGCCCATGCCCGCTCCGCCGGGCTGACGCTCGTCACCAACAACGAAGACGAGTTCCGGCGCGTGCCCGGCCTCTCGGTCGAAAACTGGGCCATCGCACCGTGACCACACCCCTCCTCCAGGTCCGCGACCTCACGGTCGAGTTCGTGACGCGCCGCGGCACGCTGCGGGCGCTCGACCGCATCTCCTTCGACATCGGCCGCGGCGAGGTGTTGGGCGTCGTGGGCGAATCCGGCGCCGGCAAATCGGTCACGGGCTCTGCCGTGATCGGCCTGATCGACCGGCCCGGCCGCATCGCGGGCGGCGAGATCCTGCTAGACGGCCAGCGCATCGACAACCTGCCGCCGGAGGAGATGCGCAAGGTGCGCGGCAAGCGCATCGGCATGATCTTCCAGGACCCGCTGACGAGCCTCAACCCGCTCTACCGGATCGGCGACCAGCTCGTGGAGACGATCCGCACGCATACGGACCTCTCCGCCTCGGCGGCCCGGAAGCGCGCGATCGACCTCCTGGCCGAGGTCGGCATCCCGGCGCCCGAGAAGCGCATCGACGGATATCCGCACCAGTTCTCCGGCGGCATGCGCCAGCGCGTCGTGATCGCGCTCGCGCTCTCGGCCGAGCCCGAGCTCATCATCGCGGACGAGCCCACGACTGCCCTCGACGTCTCCGTCCAGGCGCAGATCATCACCGTGCTGAAGCGCCTCTGCCGCGACCACGGCACGGCCGTGATGCTCGTCACCCACGACATGGGCGTGATCGCCGAGACGGCCGACCGCGTGGCCGTCATGTATGCCGGCCGCGTGATCGAGATCGGCAAGGTGGCGGACGTGGTCGGCAGCCCCCTCCACCCCTATACGCAGGGCCTGATGGGGGCGATCCCGACGCTCACCGGCCATGAGGGCCGGCTCGCGCAGATCCCCGGCTCGATGCCGCGGCTTTCCGCCATTCCCCCGGGTTGCCCGTTCAACCCGCGCTGCCCGCGCGCATACGGGCCGTGCACGACCGTCCGGCCGGACCTCACGAACTACGACCGGCACCCCGTCGCGTGCCATCTCTACGATCCGGCCTATGCGCCGCGGGAGGCCGCCGCATGAGCACCGCCCCGCTCGTGCAGGTGAAGAACCTGCGCCGCGTCTTCGACGTCTCATCGCCTTTCCTGAACCGCGTCATCGAGCGCGCCCCGAAGCAGTTCCTGCGCGCCGTCGACGACGTCTCCTTCGAGATCGCGCGCGGCGAGACCTTCGCGCTCGTCGGCGAGTCCGGCTCGGGCAAGTCGACGGTCGCCCGCATGGTCGTCGGGCTCCTGGAGCCCACGGCCGGCGAGGTGACGATCGACGGCGTCAGCATGACCGGCCGCGCGTCCGCGGCCGACCGCAAGCGCGTGCGCCGGCGCATGCAGATGATCTTCCAGGATCCCTATGCGAGCCTGAACCCGCGCTGGCGCGTGGACAGGATCATCGCCGAGCCGATCCGGGCTTTCGATCTCATCCAGGGCGAGGCCCAGATCCGGGCCCGCGTCGGCGAGTTGCTCGGGCTGGTCGGCCTTCACCCGGACGACGGCGTGAAGTATCCGCACGAGTTCTCGGGCGGGCAGCGCCAGCGCATCGCGATCGCCCGCGCGCTCGCCTCGGATGCCGAGTTCATCGTGTGCGACGAGCCGACCTCGGCGCTCGACGTCTCCGTCCAGGCGCAGATCCTGAACCTGATGCGGGACCTGCAGGACCGGCTCGGCCTCACCTACCTGTTCATCTCGCACAACCTCGCCGTCGTGCGGCACATGGCGAGCCGCATCGGCGTCATGTATCTCGGCCGCATCGTCGAGATCGGCGACGGGCGCGGGCTCTTCACCGAGCCGAAGCATCCTTATTCGCGCATGCTGCTCGACGCGGTGCCGGACCTCGCCCATGTCGGGCGGCGGCGCGAGCCGGTGCGGGGCGAGATCCCGAACCCGATCAACCCGCCCTCCGGCTGCACGTTCAACCCGCGCTGCCCCTACGCGAACGATCGCTGCCGGGCCGAGATCCCGCCCTTCACGGAAGGCGTCGCCTGCCACGGCTATCACGAGCGCCGCATCCCGACCGGGCCGGTCGCTTCGCTGATCGAGGCGCCCGCCGCCTGAGGCCCTCTCCGGATTGACGCCGGGCTGCGTCTGCAATCCCCTTCCGAAAGCCTGGGAGGGCGCCATGAGGATTCTCAATGTCGGACTGGTCGCGATGGCAGGCATGATGGCCGCTCCGGCAGCGTTTGCGGTCGATGGAAGGGCACTTTCCGAACTCGCGCCCACGGGCAGGATCCGCATCGCGCTCGTCGAGGCGCCGAATTCCGGCGTGTTTTTCGTCGGCCGCGCACCGGACGGCGCCCCGAAGGGCGTGACCCGTGACCTCGGCGACGCGCTCGCCAAGGCCCTCGGGGTACCGGTCGCGTTCCGGATATTCCCCAATTCGGGCGAGGCCACGGAGGCGACCCGCAAGGCCGAGATCGACCTCGCCTTCATGCCCGTGGACGCGACGCGGCGCGAGCTCCTGGCCTTCGGGCCCGGCTATTACGACCTGGAAAGCACCTATCTGGTGACCGGCACGTCGGGCGTGAGCGACGTGAAGGAGGTCGACCGCGCGGGAATGCGTGTCGTCGGCATCGCGGGGACGACGACCATCCGGGCCTCCGCCCGCACGCTGACCAAGACCCAGCCCCAGCCGGTCGCATCGGTGGCCGAAGCGATCGCCATGATGAAGGACGGCCGCGCGGATGCCTTCGCCCTGTCGCGGGACTCGCTGGCGCCCGTCCGGGACCAGGTTCCCGGCTCCCGCATCGTCAGCGGGGGCTTCCAGCACACCGCCGTGGCCGTGGCCGTGCCGAAGGACCGGCCCGCCGCGCTCGCCTTCGCAACCGACTGGCTGACGGGAGCCAAGCGGGACGGGACGGTGCGCCGCATCTTCGACGCGCATGGCCTCGCCGAGGAGAAGGTCGCGGACTGACGGGGCGCTCTCGAAGGTTTGATCCGCGGGCGAAATGTCCCCGGGCAAATCTCGAGCGGCTAGGGTATCAGCGCCTCATGTCTGCGAGCGCCACACCACCCATCGACCCAGCTTCCGCCGTACACCGTCCGGCCGGGCACCCGCCCGTGCGCTCGGGCCGGCTCGGCGTCCTGCTGATGAATCTCGGCACCCCGGAGGCCACGACCTACTGGCCGATGCGGCGCTACCTAAAGGAGTTCCTCTCCGACCGGCGCGTGATCGAGACCTCGCGCCTCCTCTGGTGGCCGCTCCTCAACGGCATCATCCTGTCGACGCGGCCGAGCCGGAAGGGGCGCGACTACGCCATCATCTGGAACAACGAGCTGGACGAGGGCCCGCTCAAGACGATCACCCGCAGCCAGGCCGAGCAGCTCGCGGCGAGCCTGCGCGAGACGGCGGGCGACCGGATCGTGGTCGACTGGTCCATGCGCTACGGCTTTCCGCGCACGAAGGACAGGATCGAGGCCCTTCTCGCGGAAGGCTGCGACCGCATCCTCCTCGTGCCCCTCTATCCGCAATATTGCGCCGCGACCTCGGCGACCGCCTGCGACGAGGCCTTCCGGGCCCTGATGGACATGCGCTGGCAGCCGGCCGTGCGGGTCGCGCCGCCTTACCACGACGATCCCGTCTATATCGACGCGATCGTCTCCTCGATGCGGCAGGAACTCGCCAAGCTCACCTTCGAGCCCGAGGTGATCCTCGTCTCCTTCCACGGAATTCCGGAGGAGTACCTGAAGAAGGGCGACCCCTATTACTGCCACTGCCACAAGACCTGGCGGCTGATGCGGGAGGCCTTCGGCTGGCCGGAGGAACGCTTCCGCATGAGCTTCCAGTCGCGCTTCGGGCCGGACGAGTGGCTGAAGCCCTACACGGACGAGACCGTGAAGGAGCTGGCCGCCTCGGGCGTGAAGCGGATGGCGATCGTGGCGCCCGGCTTCTCGGCCGATTGCCTGGAGACCCTGGAAGAGCTGAACGGCGAGAACCGGCATTATTTCGAGGGCGGCGGCGGCGAGCACTTCGCCTACCTGCCATGCCTGAACGACTCGCCCGAGGGCATGCGGGTGATCCGCACGGTCGTGGAGCGCGAGCTCCAGGGCTGGATCTGAGCGTCAGGCCGGCGCGGGCCGCGAACGCGCGGCATCCTCGAGCAGGGGCCCGAGGTGGTTCGAATACCAGCGCACCATCTCGTACGCTGCAGCCGCCCCGGGGGCGGGCTCGCCGGCACCGACGAGCTCGGCGCAGGCTTCGGCCACGTTGCGGAGGATGCGGGCGGATTCCGGCACGTGGGGGCGGTCGACCCCGGCCGCGTTGCGCTCGGCGATCAGCCGGTAGCGCACGCTTTCGGGATAGGTCCAGGCGCTGGTGAGGGCGTCGAACACCGAGGCCCTGAACCCGTTCGCCTCGCCCGTCAGGTGACGGTCCTCTTCCCCGAGCCCGAGCGCCTCGAGCCTCTCGCAGGCATCGATCGCACCCATCATCATCTCGCGCACGAGCGCCCAGTCGGTCTGCAACCTCTCCTCCCCGTTCAGGCCGTGGCGCGCGCGAGCCGCCGCGGCCGCTCAGGGTAAGTGGGTCGGGCGGTCAGCGCCACTCGGTCCAGCTAATCGGCATCACGGGCCATTCCGCGAGTTCGCGGATCGGCTCGCCCGGCTCGGTGCGCGGCTGCCAGTGCCGGCCCCGGCCGTGCCGGACGGCGCCTTCCAGGCTGCCGCGCGTGAGGCCGATGTCGTGGAGGGCGCGGCCATCCAGCGACTGCAGATGGGCCAGGTCCCGGCGCAGCTGCCACTCGGCGAGAAGAGCTCCGGCCAGCTGGCGGAGCCTTGCCGCGAGCCCTGCCGTGCTGGCCCGGCCAAGGCCGGTCTCTTCCCGGAACGCGACGATCGAACTCGACATGGCGTCCTCCTCGGACCTTCAGGCTTGCCCATCCGGGCCGGTGTGATCCTGAGGTAGGACAGCGGCTTGCATAATGGAAACGAATGTTCATTATGTCTCGCATAACGACCTCTAATGCGAGCAGCCGGATGCGCAACCTCGATGTCGGGCAATTGCGGGCCTTCGTAACCGTGGTCGAAACCGGCGGGATGACGGCGGCCGGGAACGTCCTCAACCTGACCCAGGCGGCCGTGAGCCAGCAGGTGAAGAAGCTCGAGGACGCGTTCGACTGCCAGCTGGTGGAGCGCGAGCGCCGGGGCATCACGCTGACCGATGCCGGCGAGCGGGTTTTCGGCCGGGCGAAGCGCCTGCTCGCATTGAACGACGAGATCTGGAGCGAGATGACCACGGAGGTCTATTCCGGCCAGATCCGGCTCGGCGTGCCCTACGATCTCGTGGCGATCTATCTGCCGGGCGTGCTGCGGGCCTTCTCCCGCGCCCACCCGCGGGTCGAGATCACGCTCGTCTGCAAGGCGTCGCGGACCCTCAAGGCGGCCCTGCTGGCAGGCGAGCTCGATATCGCGCTCGTCGAGGAGCCCGTGGCGGGCGGCGAGGGCGAGCTGCTCGCGACGGACCGGCTCGTCTGGGTGGGGGCGTTGGGCGGGGAGGCCTACAACAAGCGGCCGCTGCCGGTCGCCTCCTGCGAGAACTGCGCCTTCAGGCCCACCATCTTCGAGGCGCTGCGCCAGGCGGACATCCCGTTCCGGGTCGTGACGGACGTCTCCAACCTCGACGCTTCGAGCGCGACCGTGCAGACCGACCTCGCCGTCGTGGCGGCGCTCGCCAGCACCGTGCCGGTCGGTGCGACCGTGCTCGGGCCGTCCTCCGGACTTCCGGGGCTGCCGCCCTTCTCGATCAATCTCTATCTCGCCCGCGCGGGCGTCTCGGCGCCGGTGGCCGCGCTGGCGGAGGGGCTGCGCGGCGCCTTTGTCGGCCGGAGCCAGAAAGCCGCCTGACGGACACGAGACGGAAACCAAGTTCGGACTAGGACGAGATCACGCCGGGCACGCAGCCGATCGCGCCCGGACCGGAGGCATGGAATGGAGGTCTCGCTCGGGTTGAACGTCTTCGTGGTCGCCCTCGTGATCCTGGTCATCGTGACCATCGCGGCGGGCGTCAGGACGGTGCCCCAGGGGCATGTCTACACGGTCGAGCGCTTCGGCCGGTATTCGCGCTCCCTCTCGGCCGGCCTCGGCCTGATCGTGCCGTATGTCGAGCGGATCGGGCACAAGGTGAACATCATGGAGCAGGTGCTCGACATCCCGAGCCAGGAGGCGTTCACGCGCGACAATGCCGGCGTCAGGATAGACGCCGCCGCCTTCTACCAAGTGCTGGACGCCCCGCGTGCCTCCTACGAGGTCTCGGATCTGCAGCAGGCGCTGCTCGTTCTCACGATGACGAACATCCGCACGGTGGTCGGCTCGATGGACCTCGACCAGCTCCTCTCGCACCGGGACGAGATCAACGAGCGGCTGCTGCGCGTCATGGATGCCGCCGCCTCGCCCTGGGGCGTGAAGGTGACCCGCATAGAGATCAAGGACATCCTGCCGCCGGCCGACCTCGCCGGCGCCATGGCCCGCCAGATGAAGGCCGAGCGCGAGAAGCGCGCGGCGGTGCTCGAGGCGGAGGGGCTGCGCCAGGCGGAGGTGCTCCGTGCCGAGGGCCAGAAGCAGGCCCAGATCCTGGCCGCCGAGGGCCGGAAGGAGGCCGCCTTCAGGGACGCGGAGGCTCGCGAGCGCCTGGCCGAGGCGGAAGCCAAGGCAACCGGCATGCTGTCCGACGCGATCGGCCGGGGCGACATAGCGGCGGCGAATTTCCTGGTCGCGGAAAAGTACGTCGAGGCCATGAAGGCGATCGCGACCGCCCCGAACCAGAAAGTCGTCGTGGTGCCGATCGAGGCGGCTGCGCTGGCTGGCACGCTGGGCGGCATCGCCGAGATCACGCGCTCCGTCTTCGGCAGCGACGGAGCGGGCGGCCAGGCGAGGCCGCGCGCAGGCCGGAGCCTGCCGCCCTCCTCGCCCCCGCCGGCGGCCTGAGCCATGTTCGACGAGGTCGGGCTGCAGCCCTGGATATGGCTGGTCCTCGGCCTCCTGCTCATCGGGCTGGAGACCGTGGTGCCCGGGATCTTCCTCCTCTGGCTCGGGATCGCGGCGATCCTCACGGGACTGGTCGATGCCGCCTTCGACCTGTCATGGCAGGCCTCCTTCGTCACCTTCGCGGTCCTGTCTCTCGCCGCCGTCCTCATCGGGCGGGCCCTGACCTGGCGCGGCAGCGCGGGCGGCGCCGGATCCCTGAACCGGCGTGCGGAAAGCCTGATCGGCCGACGCTTCACACTGGACCGGCCGATCGTCTCCGGCGAGGGGCGGATCAAGGTCGACGACACGGTCTGGCGCATCATCGGGCCGGACCTCCCGGCCGGCCGGGATGTCGTCGTCCGCGGGCTCGAAGGCGCCACCCTCGTCGTCGAGGCCGCGTCCTGACGCGCACGCAGCCGAGCACGCGGACGCGGTCGCTTGCGCGCAGGGCTGGTGAGGCCCATCATCCCGTGACGGGCTCATGACGGCCGAGGCGGGAGGCAGGATGAACGAGGGCGAGCAGCCTGAGATATTGCGCAGCGGCGGCCACGTGGTGCCGTTCCCGGCCGCCGCCCCGAAAACCCAGGTCACCTTCAGCCGTGACGAGTTGCGCCTGATCCTCAACGTCTACGGCCGCATGGTCGCGGAGGGGGAGTGGCGCGACTATGCCATGGATTTCGAACGGGACCGGGCGGTCTTCTCCGTCTTCCGCCGCGCCTCGGAGATGCCGCTCTACCGGATCGTGAAGGAGCCCTCCCTCGCGAGGCGCCAGGGCGCCTATTCGGTGGTGGCGGCGGGCGGGCGCGTGCTCAAGCGCGGCCACGAGCTCGACCGGGTGGTGCGCGTGCTGGAGCCGCTGCGGGTGGTGGCGAACTAGGGCATGAACCTGCGCGGGGCCTGACCGACCACGCCGACCGAGCTCGGCTGGATCCCGGATTGGAGCCCGTCAGGCGACGCCGAGCGTGCGCTTCGCGTCCGCCACCCGCCGGGGATCGTCGTCGAAGACGTAGCCCTGTTCGAGCAGCCCTAGCGTGTAGCGCTTGTTGTAGATGAAGGCCCAGACGAGGCCGACCGCGAACCAGAGCAGGCCGGCCGAGAAGGCCGAGGCCACGAGCGAGCCGGCCAGGATCGCGAGCCCGATCCAGACGTCGCCGCGCATCAGCGCCGGAAAGCCGCCGAAGAAGAACGACGTCCAGCTGAAGCCGTAATAGCCGGTCCTGACGATACCGGACTGGGGGTGGCGCAGACGGACCGCGGTGGCCACTGCATTCTCCTCGTTGATCAGATGGGTCTCTGCCCCTTGGGCAAAGAAAAACCCCGGCTTTCGGCCGGGGTTCTGCAAGGCCAGCCTTGAAGCGGAGCCGTTACTCGTTCCGGTTGCCCATGAAGGCGAGCAGGAACTGGAACATGTTGATGAAGTCGAGGTACAGCGTGAGCGCGCCGTAGACGGACACCTTGGCGGCGGTCTCGCCGTCATAGTTGCCGTACAGGTACATCTCCTTCAGCTTCTGCGTATCGTAGGCGGTGAGGCCCGCGAAGATCAGCACGCCGATCGCCGAGATGGCGAACTGGAGCGCGCTCGACGCCAGGAAGATGTTGACCAGCGACGCGAGGATCAGGCCGATCAGGCCCATGATCAGGAAGGAGCCCATCCCCGACAGCGAACGCTGCGTGGTGTAGCCCCACAGGCTGAGGCCGCCGAAGGCCGCCGCCGTGACGAAGAACGTCTGGACGACGCTCGCGCCGGTGTAGCGCAGCAGGACCGTCGAGAGCGACGCGCCCATCACGGCCGCGAAGGCCAGGAAGGTCGTGCGCGCCGTCGCGGCGGACATCCTGTCCATCCGGAAGCTGAAGAAGAAGATGAAGGCGAGCGGCGCCAGCGCCACGACCCACATCAGGGGCGTGCCGTAGAGGGTGCGACCGAACGCAGTCAGATACTGGCCGTTCATGCGTGCGGCGGCCTGGGTGGCGTCAGCCGTGACCGCCAGCTTGTTGACGCCCAGCGCGACCAGCGCGGAGACGGCAAGGCCGAGGATCATGTTGTTGTAGACGCCGAGCATGAAGGAACGGAGGCCCTGATCGACCTCGGCGGTCGTCCGGGCGAACCCCGTGCCGTAGCCGGCCTGGTTCGGGATAAAGGAAGGCATGGGAGTCGTCCTCTGGATGGCTCTCAGCGTGTTTGTTCTCGGGAGGATTGCACGCACCCTCCTGCGCCGGACCTCCGGCGATAGACGGAATATGGGGCCAAGCAGAGTAGACGACAAGGCCTTGCTAAGGTTGTGGCGCCGGAAGACCTCCGTCCCGGCCGGTGCCGAACATCCGACCGCGCGCCAAGGTTAGCGCTTTCCCTATTGGCTGCGCAGGTGGCGGGCGGGCTTCTGGCCGAGGATCCGCCACGTCCCGCCGAGGCCAAGTCCGACGGCGACAACTACCGCCGCGAGCGCCCACGACGCTGCCGATGCCAGATCGGGCGAGAAGCCGAGCTTCATGATTCGCGTGATGACGAAGTAGGCGGCCCCGGAGCCGGCCAGCAGCCCGAACAAGGCCGTGGCGAGGCCGAGCATCCCGTATTCCAGCGCATAGGCGAGGACGAGCTTCGGCCGGGTGGCGCCGAGCGTCTTGAGGATCACGGCGTCGTAGACGCGCGCACGGTGGCCGGCCGCGAGGGCGCCGGCCAGGACCAGGACGCTCGCGAGCAGTGCGACGGAGCTCGCGATGCGGATCGCGAAGAGGAG
The DNA here is from genome assembly GCA_023423995.1 of Pseudomonadota bacterium. Lineage (GTDB taxonomy): Bacteria > Pseudomonadota > Alphaproteobacteria > Rhizobiales > Beijerinckiaceae > Enterovirga. The sequence goes on from JAFAEL010000095.1 coordinate 37,795, forward strand.
CTGGCCGACGATGTCGTTGAAGGCCTCGAGCGCGTCCTTCACCCGCACGCTCGTGACGCTCGGGAAGGCGCGCGCGACATCGCGCAGGAGGCGCGGCTCCCCGGCGGGATCCGCCCCCTTCGGCATCGTGATCGTCATCAGCTCCGTATGGGGCGCGCCCGCGAAGGTGTTGGGCGAGAACACCATGACGAAGTTGATGCCGAGGCGGCGCCAGTCGATCTTGCGCAGGTTCGCGATGCGCGCCGTGATGGTGCGTCCGAGCACGTTGACGGTCACGGTATCGCCGACGGTCAGGCCGAGGCCGCGGGCGGCCTCGTCTCCGAAGGACACGAGCGGCGGCCCGCGGTAATCGGCAGGCCACCACTCACCGGCAACCAGCGAAGAGCCGGCGGGGAGCTCCTTCGCGTAGGTGATGCCCCGGTCGCCGTCGAGCACCCAGGCGACTTCCTGCGCGGCCTTGACCTCGGCAACCGGGATTCCCTTCAGCTCCGTCAGGCGGCCCCGCATCATCGGCACGGCCTCCAGGGCCGAGCCCGGCGCCTTCTCGGCCAGGAAGCGCCCGAAGGCCTCGGTCTGGGCGCTCGGCACGTCGATGAAGAAGAAGTTCGGCGCCCGGTCGGGCAGGGTCGAATGCAGCTCGCGGCTGAGATTGCGGTCGATCACGGCGATCGTGACCAGCAGCGTGATACCGAGCCCGAGCGACAGAACGAGGGAGGGCGTGAGGGCGCCCGGCCGGTGCAGGTTGGCGATCGCCAGCCGGACGGACGGATGCCGGACATGCGGCAGCCTGCGGGCGATCGCCATCGCGGCTTCGGCCACCACGCGCAGCAGGAGAAAGGCGAAGAAGGCCGCGCCGACGAAGACCATCGCGACCCGCCGGTCCTGCGCGGCAACCACGGCGAGGGCCGTAAGGGCGATCCCGGCGGCGGCCGCCGCGACGAGGTAGCGGGCCCGCGGCCAGCGCCGGTCCGGCGCGATCCGGTCCCGGAACAGGCCGGAGACGGAGATGTCGTGCGCGCGGCCCAGCGGCAGGATCGAGAAGGCGAGCGCCGTGAAGAGGCCGTAGAGCACGGCCGCCCCGAGATCGAGCGGCGCGAGGGTGGGGGTGATCGGGAGCGGCAGGATCGAGCCTGCGAGCGCCGCCGTGCCGAACAGGAGCCCTGCCCCGATCGCGAGACCGATCGCGATGCCGATCAGGGCGATCGCCATCACCTGGACGAGAAAGACGCCGATCACCGTGCCGCCGGTCGCCCCGAGGCTCTTCAGGATGCCGACCGCGTTCCGCTTGCGGTCCACGAAGGCCGTCACGGCATTCGCGACGCCGACCCCGCCGACGAGCAGCGCGGTCAGGCCGACGAGCGTCAGGAATTGCGAGAAGCGCAGGATGTTGTTGGTGAAGCGCGGATCGGCGTTGAGCCGCGTGCGGACGTCCCAGCCGGCTTCCGGGACAGCCTTCGCGACGGCCTCGACCGTGGTGGCGAGGTCCGCGTCCGTGTCGCGGCCGGGCGGCAGCGACAGCCGATAGCTCCAGCGGACCAGGCTCCCGGGCTGCAGGAGGCCCGTCGCCCGCAGGGCGTCCTGGGACAGGATGAGGCGCGGCCCGAACCCGATGCCGTTGGCGATCTTGTCCGGTTCCGCGACGAGCCGCGCGCGCAGCTCGAAGGCGGCGCCCCCGACCGTGATGCGGGCGCCGGGCTTCAGGTCGAGCCGCTCGAAGAGGACCGGATCCGCGATCGCGCCCCAAACGCCGTTCCGCTCGGCCAGCAGGTCCGCGACGGGGCCCGCGGGCTCCGTCTCGAGCGTGCCGCGGGTCGGGTAGCTCCCGTCGACGGCCTTCGCCTCGACCAGCGCCGCCCCCTCGGGCACGACCGCCATCGCGCGGAGCGTCGCGACCGGTGCGACCTGGCCCTGGGCGGCGAGTGCCGCCTTCTCCTCGGGAGTCGCCTCGCGCTGGATCAGCGAGAAGGTGGCATCCCCGCCGAGAATGGTCCGGCCCTGGCTCGCCACGCCCTCGACGAGGGAGCGCGCGATGGACGCCACCCCGGAGATCGCGCCGACGCCGAGCGCGATGCAGGCGATGAAGACGAAGAAGCCCGCGAGGCCGCCCCGCAGCTCGCGGAGCGCGAGGCGAAGCACGAGCGGCAGCCCGGCCCTGCCGGGGGGCGAGGAGGAGGCGGCCGGGATGGTGCCGTGCATGCTGGCCTAGATCTCCGCCGCCGGGACGGGTTCTGCGATCCGCCCGGCCCGGAGCCCGACGGTACGATCGCAGCGCGCCGCGAGCGAGGGGTCATGCGTGACGAGGACGAGCGTCATGCCGCGCTCGCGCTTCAGCGTGAAGAGAAGATCCGCCACGCCCCGCCCGGTCGTCTCGTCGAGATTTCCGGTCGGCTCGTCCGCGACCACGATCGCGGGATCCGGCGCGAGGGCGCGCGCGATGGCGACGCGCTGCTGCTCGCCGCCCGAGAGCTGCGCCGGGTAGTGGTGCAGCCGCGCCCCGAGCCCGACCGTCTCGAGTTCGGCCCGGGCGCGCTCGAATGCGCCCTCGCGGCCGGCGAGCTCGAGCGGCAGGGCGACGTTCTCCAGCGCCGTCATGGTCGGCACGAGGTGGAAGGACTGGAAGACGATGCCGATGCGGCGGCCGCGCACCCGCGCGAGCGCGTCCTCGCCGAGGCCGGTCAGATCCGCCCCGTCTAGCACCACTCGGCCGCGATCAGGCCTCTCCAGGCCCGCCAGGACCATGAGAAGCGTCGACTTGCCGGAGCCTGACGGGCCAACGAGGCCCACGGCCTCGCCCGCCGAGACCGAGAGGCTGATGCCCCGCAGCACGTCGACGCGCGCGGCTCCATCCCCGAGGCTGAGCTGGACATCCTCGAGTTCGATGATCTTGCCTGGCATTCACGGAGACCCGATCTCAGCCCCCGTTCCCAGGGAGAGTGAAACATGGCGCTGGCTTTGCGCAGCCGGACATATGGGTCGCATCGGGCGCCCGGCAAATGGGGGGCGCTCGCGATGGCCCTGTTCGTGACCGCGTTGGCAGCTCTCGGCCCGAGAGCCGCAAATGCCGCGCCAGAGCGTACGGTCAAGCTCGTGGCGCTCGGCGACAGCCTGACGGCCGGGTACAATCTGCCGCAAGCGGCAGCCTTCCCGAGCGTGCTCCAGGCGGCCCTGAAGGCCCGCGGTCACAAGGTCGAGATCGTGAATGCGGGCGTGTCGGGCGACACCGCGACGGGCGGGCTGGAGCGCGTCGACTGGTCCGTCCCCGACGGCACGGATGGCGTGATCCTCGAACTCGGCGCTAACGACATGCTGCGCGGGACCGATCCCGACGTGACCCGGCGCGCGCTCGAGACGATCATTACCCGCCTGAAGGAGCGCAACATCCCCGTCATGCTCGCGGGCATGTACGCGGCCCGCAATCTCGGGCCCGACTACATCCGCCGCTTCGATGCGATCTATCCGGATCTCGCCAAGAAATACGACCTCGTCCTGTATCCGTTCTTCCTCGAGGGCGTTCAGGGCCAGGCGAAACTGCAGCTCCCGGACGGACTGCACCCCTCGGCGGAGGGCGTGAAGGTCATGGTGGAGGGAATCCTGCCCGCCGTCGAAACCTTTCTCGGTCGGCTCAAGGAGTGATGCCGGCGAACCGTCGGCCGCCTCGGGCGTTCTCGCCAGCGGTAGGAGACCGGAATGGCAGACGAACTGAACCTCGACGAGCCCGCCGAAGTGCGCTGGATTCGCGGCGAGAACGCCTCGGCAGACCTTTCCTGGGGCGAGGCGAACCAGTCGTTTCCGACGCTCCGCGAGGCGCTCGCCTTCGCCCGTACGGGGCTGCCGGCGGACGCGCGCGGGCCCTTCGTCACCACGGCGAGCGGACGGGTGCTGCGGGGTGACGATATCGGGGCCGCGAAGCCCGATCTCTCGCCGGGACGGTGAGTTCGGGCGAAACCGCCTGTTGATCGCGCGATCCGCCGCACTTGCGGCGAGCCTTGTGCAGGCGCGAGAATCCCTGTGTCGCTGATTTGGAGGGATGCCGATGCCACGCCTTTTCACCGGCCTCGAGGTCCCGCCGGAGATCGGCCAGGAACTCGCCCTCTATCGTGGCGGGCTGCCGGGCGCCCGCTGGATCGACCCGGCGAACTACCACATCACGCTGCGGTTCATCGGGGACGTCGATCACGGCGTCGCGCGCGACATCGCGTCCATGCTGGCCGAGGAACGGGTGCGGGCGCCCCTCCGGATCACCATCGACGCCCTCTCCACGTTCGGGGGCGGGCGTCCGCGGGCCCTTCTCGGGCGGGTCGCGCCGAGCCCGGAACTCGCCCGCCTCCAGGCGGATCACGAGCGGCTGATGCGGCGTGTGGGGCTCGACCCGGAGACGCGCAAATACACGCCGCATGTCACCCTGGCGCGCCTGCGCGATGTCTCGCCCGGCGACCTGGCGGCCTTCATCGCCATGCGGGGACACTTCCCGAAGCTCTCCTTCACGGCCGAACGCTGCGTCCTGTTCTCGGCGCGCGACTCCGTGGGGGGCGGCCCGTATCTCGTCGAGGCGGCCTATCCGTTCGGAGTGGTCCAGAATCCCGGGGCGCCTCGCAGCTTCCCGGACCGGGGTGTGGCCGAGTATCGGCTCGGCTGATCGGGGCCGGGCGGGACAGATGGCGCCAATTTCGCCTGTTTTGTATTTATTAACCGTGTCCTGCCTAGCTTAACGAGACGTTGCTTCGGTACCCTCCATGAATCGTTTGCCCCTGGTCCTCCCGGCGCTCGGGTTCCTGCTCGCCGCGCAGGGTCCCGCTCTCGCACAACGCCCGGCCGCCCAGGCTCCCGGTGGCGGACAGGCCACGCTGGTCGCGACCTACAACGATTGGAGCACCTACACGGCCCAGACCGGGCGGGCGAAGATCTGCTACGCGCTGTCCCAGCCGAAGTCCCGCACGCCCGCGAACCTCAAGGACACGCCGGCCTATGTCTTCGTGTCCTTCCGGCCGGCCGAGAACGTGCGCAACGAGGTCGCGACGGTCCTTGGGTTCAATGCTAAGGATGGCGGCGATGCCTCGGTGACCATCGGCAACGCCTCGTTCCCGCTCGTGACCAAGGCTCAGAATGCCTGGGTGAAGAACCCCGCGGAGGAGGCGCAGGTGATCGCCGCGATGTCGCGGGGACAAACCATGACGCTCTCGGTGACCTCGGCGCGCGGCAACAAGACGGGCGACCGCTACTCGCTCGCTGGCTTCGCCCAGGCGCTGGATCGCGCCAAGAAGGAATGCCCCTGAGGCTGCGCCCCCGGGCAACCTTCGCGGAAAGGCCGCCTTCCGCCCCTCAACAAATCCGGCCTGCGATGCTATATGAGCCGCTCATCCAGGCTCATCAGGCAGGCTAACCATGGCGACGGCGTCGCTCGACAATGCCGCGCGCGCATCCGAACCCGTTCCCCCGCCCGTTCTCCAGGGCGCTCAGGCGGTCGAGAGCGCGCGGCCATCGGTCATCGGCCTGACCCGGCCGGCCCTCAAGGACAAGCTCCTCGCGATCGGCGTGCCCGAGAAGGAGGCCCGGATGCGGGTCTCCCAGATCTGGCACTGGCTCTACCATCGCGGGATCCAGGATTTCGACGAGATGACGAATGTCGGCAAGGCGCTGCGGCGCGGCCTTGCCGAGGCCTACACGCTTGACCGCCCCGAGGTGACGGCCGAGCAGATCTCCGTCGACGGCACCCGCAAATGGCTCCTCCGGATGCCCAAAACCGGCCCGCATGATCGCGGGGCCGAGATCGAGTGCGTCTACATCCCGGACGACGACCGCGGGACGCTCTGCGTGTCGAGCCAGGTCGGCTGCACGCTCACCTGCTCCTTCTGCCACACCGGCACCCAGCGCCTCGTGCGCAATCTCTCGTCGGCCGAGATCGCCGCGCAGCTCGTCGTGGCGCGCGACCGGCTGGGCGATTTCCCGACGCTCGGCGACCGCGAGAGCGCGATGCTGCCGGATGGCGGCCGGCTGGTGACGAACATCGTCTTCATGGGAATGGGCGAGCCGCTCTACAATCTCGACAACGTGGCCGCCGCGATCGACGTGATGAGCGACGGCGAGGGGCTCACCCTCTCCCGGCGGCGCATCACGGTCTCCACCTCCGGCGTCGTGCCCGAGATGTCGGCGCTCGGCGAGCGCACGAACACGATGCTGGCCATCTCGCTCCACGCCGTCCGGGACGACCTCCGCAACGAGCTCGTGCCGTTGAACAAGCGCTACCCGATCGCGGATCTGCTCCAGGCCTGCCGCGACTATCCTGGCCTCTCGAATGCCCGCCGCATCACGTTCGAATACGTCATGCTGAAGGGCGTGAACGATTCCGACGCGGATGCGCGCGAGCTCGTCCGCCTGCTGCGCGGCATCCCGGCCAAGATCAACCTGATCCCGTTCAACCCCTGGCCGGGCACCAAGTACGAGTGCTCGAGCTGGGAGCGCATCGAGCGCTTCTCCGAGATCGTGTTCCGGGCCGGCTACGCCTCCCCGGTCCGCACGCCGCGCGGCCGCGACATCCTGGCGGCCTGCGGGCAGCTGAAGAGCGAGACGGAGAAGCTCTCCGCCCGCGCCCGGCTGATGCTGGAGGAGGGGCGCGCGAGCGCCTAGCTCCTATTTCGCCATCGCGATCGGCGAGAAATCCTGGAACCAGTTCTGGGCCTGGACGAAGCCCTTCACCCTGGGGCTCATGGCACGCGGGTTCACGTCGTGCGTGACCATGAGGAACAGCGCGTCATCGACGTATTTCTCATGGATCTTCCGCAGGACCTCTGACTGCTCGGCCGGGTCGAAGGTGTTGCGCACCTTGTCGAACAGCGCATCCATCTCCGGGTCGCAGTAATAGCCCCAGTTCGTGCCCGCCGGCGGTCCGAGGTTGCATTGCAGGTGTCGGATGAAGCCCGTGAATGGGTCCTGGATGAAGTAGGTGTAGTTCATCCCGGTCGCGCCCTTGTTCGTCTCCGACTTGGCGCCGGCCCGCCACAGATTGATCAGCGTGTTCCAGTCCACGACCTCGAACTCGACCTTGATGCCGACATCCGCGAGGTTCTGCTGCACGAACTCGTTCATCGGCAGCGGCTGCATCTGGCCCGATCCCGAAGGCGAGATGAGGATCTTCGTGACCAGGGGCTTGGTCGGTCCATAGCCCGCTTCCGCGAGCAGCTTCTTGGCTGCGGCCGGATCGTAGCCGAGCTTGAAGGCCGGGCTTCCGAACCATTGGTGGCCCGGCGGGAAGAAGCCTTGGGCGGGGATCATCATGCCCGACAGCAGCTCCTTCATGCCCTCGCGATCGATCGCGAGGTTGGCCGCCTTGCGGACGCGAACGTCGTTCCAGGGAGAACCCTCGGTCCGGGAGAGGTGCCACGTCCAATTGTGTGGGTAGGCGTTCGTGACGATCTGGAAGCCGCCCTTCCTGAGAGCCTCGACCGCATCGGGCGCCGGCGCCTCGATCCAGTCGACCTGCCCCGACATCAAGGCGGCCGTCCGGGCGTTCGGCTCCGGCAGCGGCAGGAGGACGAGTCGGTCGAGCTTCGGGATCCGCCCCTTGTCCCAGTAATCCGGGTTCGGAACGAGCTCCGCGCGCTCGCGCGGCCTGAACATGGCGAGCTTCCACGGCCCGGTGCCCGATGGCGTCTTGGCGAACTCGTCCCAGTTCCGGCCGACCTTTTCCCACTGAGCCGGGGACGAGATCATGATCCAGGCGAGCTGGTAGGGCAGCGTCGCGTCGGGCGCCTTGGTGGTGACCTCCAGGGTCAGCTTGTCGATGGCCCGGTAGCTCGCCACGGCGGGAATGCGGGTCCGGCCCTGCGCCGATTGCCGGCGATCGAATTGCGGCGAGTTTTCCCGGAGGAGCTTGTCGAGGTTCCAGACGATTGCGTCGGCCGTCAGCTCGGATCCGTCGTGAAAACGCACGCCATCACGCAACCCGAAGCGCCATTTCGTCTTATCGGTCGCGTCCACGGCCCAGCTCGTGGCGAGCCCGGGTGCAAGGTCGGACGGCTTCGTTGCGCTCGATAGGTCCCAGTTAACAAGCGCGTCATAGACCGTATAGCCCATGAAGCGCTGCCCCTCCCCGCCGTTATCGGTCTGCCCTGTCGTGAGCGGGATGTCGGAGGCGGTCATGGCGATCCGCAGGGTGCCCTGGGCGAGCGCGCCGGTGCTCATCCATGCGAGGCAGGCGGCCGCCGCCGCGAGCCCCAGAGACCTCGAGACAACGCGCCCCATCGTGCACCTCCGGCTGCCCTGAACGGGACTCCCTCGACGATGCAAGGCTCCGGCCAGCCGGTCCTCCGGCCGTCGCGTCAACGCCGGCCGGCGCGGGACTGCGGGCGGGCGGGCGTGAGAAGGCGCAATTCTTTGTTTCCGCGAAACGCGGGTTTCGAGACTGCCGTGGAATATGAAAGCGGGAGAACGGCCCCTTGCTGAAGATCGCGGATTGCATCGCCAAGACCCATGATCCGTCTTTGGTGGCGCTCGCCGGACTGATCTGCCTCGTTTCCGCCTGGACGACCGTGCGGCTCGTGCAGCGGATGATGGCCGAGAAGGAGCCCGGTCAGCGCATGACCTGGCTGGTGGTGGCGGCCGCCGTGTCGGGAGCCGGCGTCTGGGCGACCCATTTCGTCGCCATGCTGGCGTTCCAGCCGCATGTCGCTCTTGGCTACGAGGTCGGCACGACAATCCTGTCGTTTCTCGCGGGCGTGCTCCTCACCGCGCTCGCCCTCCTCCTGCTGATCGCCGTGCCGGGATGGTGGCTCCCGCGCCTCTTCGCCGGCGCGCTGCTGGGGATCGCCACGGTCGTCATGCATTACACGGGCACGGCCGGGCTGCAGGTGGCGGGTGAGATCGTCTGGGACAGCCAGCTGATCCTGGCATCAGCCCTTCTGTCCATTCTGCTCGCCACGCCGGCGCTCTTCTGCTGCAGGCAGCGAAGGCAGCTGCGAAGGGTCGGGGTCGGCCTGCTGGCGCTCTCCGTGCTGGCTCTGCACTTCACCGGCATGGCGGCCATCACGCTGGTGCCCGATCCGTCGCGGGAGCTTCCGCCGGGCCTGCTCTCGGGCACTGCGCTCGGCTACGGCGTCGGCATCGTGTCGCTCATGATCCTCGGCTGCGCGATCGCGTCCTGGATCATCGAGAACCGGCTCCAGCGCGAGCATGAACGTCGGCTCAAGTTCCTGGCCCGGCACGATCCCCTCACCTCGCTGCCCAACCGCGCGCTGTTCGAGGAGATCGTCACGCGCGAGTTGACCCGGCCCTACGGGGATGACGGGCGCGCCGCGATGCTGTGCCTCGACCTAGACGGCTTCAAGGAGGTCAACGACATCTTCGGGCACGCGGCCGGTGACGAGCTCCTGGTGGAGGTCGCCGTGCGCCTGCAGCGGCTTCTCGGCGAACGCTGCGTGGCGGCGCGCCTCGGCGGCGACGAATTCGCCATCCTGGCAACGGCCCTCGAGGGGCCGCGCTCGCCTGAAGGGGCTGCGCAGCTCGTACTCGACACGCTGGCGAGGCCCTTCGAGGTGGACGGCAACCAGCTCGACATCGGCTGCAGCGTCGGCATCGCGCTCTTTCCGCAGGACGGCGAGACCTATCAGGTCCTGATGTCGAAGGCCGACACGGCGCTCGGCCGCGCCAAGGCGGCCGGCAAGGGCGTGTTCCGCTTCTTCGAGCGCTCGATGGACGAGGCCCTGCGCGAGCGGCGGGACCTCGCGCGCGATCTTCGGAATGGAATCAAGACGGGCCAGCTCGCGCTCGATTACCAGCCGCAGGTCGACATCCGGTCGGGTGAGGTCAGGAGCCTGGAGGCGCTGCTGCGCTGGGAGCATCCGGAACGGGGAAATGTCCCGTGCGAGGCCTTTCTGCCCGTGGCCGAGGAGACGGGCCTCATCCTCCAGATCGGTGAATGGATGCTGCGCGAGGCCTGCCGGGAGGCGGCCGGGTGGGAGCGGCCGCTTTCGGTGGCCGTCAATCTCTCGCCGGCGCAGTTCCGCCAGACGGGCCTTGCCGACCTGATCTTCTCCATCCTGCGGGAAACTCACCTCGCTCCCGAACGGCTCGAGATCGAGATCACGGAAGGCCTGCTACTGGAGGGCTCCGGGCGAGCCCTGCAGGTGCTGGAGAGGCTGAAGGGACGCGGCGTGCGGATCGTGATGGACGATTTCGGCACCGGCCAGGGCTCGCTCTCCGCGCTCCAGCTCTTCCCCTTCGACAAGATCAAGGTCGATGCCGCCTTCACGACGCAGATCGGCCGGAACAAGCGGACGGCCGCGGTCCTCCAGGCGGTGCTCGGACTGGGCGAGAGCCTCGAAATACCGGTGATCGCCAAGGGAGTGGAAAACCCCGCCCAGCTCGCCTTCCTGCGCGAGCATCGCTGCGCTGGCGCGCAGGGTCCGCTCTGCGGGGAGGCGAGGCCGATCGCTGACTACGCGGACGCGGTCCGGGAACGCCCGACCCGGCCGGACAACGTCCACACGCTCAGGCTGGCGTAGGGCTGGGCGCGACGCCGGCGGCGTCAGACCCGCTGCGCGGCGCGGTTGAGGACGGTCCTGCAATAGGCCGGAGTGAGAAGCGGGTTGCGAGCCGTGCCGTGAACGGCCGATCGGGTCGGGTCGTGCCCGTTGATGCAGGCGACGAGAACCGCCGCAAAGGAGGCGGCCGAACGCTGAGACCGGACCAGCGCAGCCGCGGCCTGCGGAGTCCCGCCCTCCTTGGGCAGTGCGGTCGGGGCGGTCTCGTTCATCAGCGCAACCAGCAGGGCGCCGTACTGGCTGAGGATGATCGAATAAGCATCCTTCCCGATTTGCCCATTCGTGTAAGCCTGGCACGCTGCGTAGAGCCCGTCACGGAGCGCCAGCACGCCCTTCGATCTGCCGTCGAGCTTGGTGATCGCCTCCGCAAAATTGGCGTTGGCCGTGAGGTTCTCGACCGGAGCCTGCGGTATCGCGGATTTGACGGAGAGATCGATGTCAGTCGTCGCCGCCACGGCATAGTCCGGACTGGGCTCCGTGCAGGCGACGCGCTGGACCGGCTCATCCGGCAACGCCCGGTCGCGTTCCATCACAAAGCGCAGGTTGCCGGTGGCGGCGAGCGTCGTGGCCGTTCCGAACTGAAACTGTGCGGTCCTGAAATTCGGCGTGTCGCAGCCCGCCAGCGCCAGACACATCATCCCGGTCGCGAGTGCACGCATGTGGAAGCCCCCCTGGCTCGCAGCCCGCCAGTTCGGCATGTGCTGCTACGGCGTGGCGAGCCCCTCGCCCAACCACAACCAGGGATCATGATGCACGACGCTTTGCCAAGAAGAAGCGCGATCTAATCGCCGAGACAAACACTCGTATAGGTTGTATCTACATTACCACAGTCAGCCGCTTCGCGGCCCGGGTCAGGCCCGTATAGAGCCAGCGCGCCCGGTGCTCGCGGAAGGCGTAGCTCTCGTCGAAGAGCACCACCTCGTCCCACTGCGAGCCCTGCGCCTTGTGGACCGTGAGCACGTAGCCGTAATCGAACTCGTCCGACTTGCGGCGGGTCGCGAAGGACAGCTCCTCCTCCCGCCCCTCGAAGAACTCGCGCGGCACGGAGACCCGGACGGAGCGCTTGGCCTCGTCCTCGGGCGAGACATCGAGCTCGACGAGGCCGCCGCGCTCGCCGCGCGCGATCTTGACGGTGAACAGGCCGCCATTCAGCAATCCCTTGGTCTTGTCGTTGCGCAGGCAGACGAGGCGCTCGCCGCCGGCCGGCATCGGGTCGCGGAAGCCCAGGAGCTGGCGAATGCGACCGTTATAACCGCGGCGGGACTTGTTGAGCCCGACCAGCACCTGGTCCGCCTTGAGGATCGCCTCGGCGTCGATGTCGCGCCGGTCGATGACGCGCGTCGTGCCCCATTCGCCGCGCTCCAGCCGCCCTCCTTCCCGGACCGCGATGGAGAGGCGGATGATCGGGTCGCCCGCGGCCTGCCGGTGCACCTCCGTCAGCATGGCGTCGGGCTCGTGCTCGGTGAAATAGCCCGCGCCCTTGACGGGCGGCAGCTGCGCCGGATCGCCCAGCACCAGGACGGGCGTGCCGAAGGATAGGAGGTCGCGCCCGAGCTCCTCGTCCACCATGGAGCACTCGTCGATGACGATGAGCTCCGCCTTGGCGGCGTCGCTCTGGCGGTTGAGCACGAAGCGGGGGCCGGTCTCGCCCGAGCCGCGCGAGCGATAGATCAGCGAGTGGATCGTCGAGGCCTCGCCGCAGCCCTTGTCACGAAGCACCAGGGCGGCCTTGCCCGTGTAGGCGGCGAAGCAGACGTCCCCGTCCACGTTCTCCGCGATGTGACGCGCGAGCGTGGTCTTCCCTGTGCCGGCATAGCCGAACAGCCGGAAGATCGGGCGGTCGCGCGACTTCAGCCATTGCGCGACGGCCAGCATCGCGTCGTCCTGTTCAGGCGACCACTTCATGCGGGAAAGGGGGCGTTGGCTGGCCGGGGGGCCCGGCCTCTCGGGCATAGCATTACGGTCCTTTAACCCGCCCGCGAGGGGCCGGTAAGCTCGCCTGGCCCAGCTTCGTGAGGAGTTCGGCGCGATCCATCGCCGGACATTCGAGGAAGACGATATGAAACGTTGGGTGATCGGACTGTCGGCGGTCGGCGCTCTCGCGGCTGCCGGCGCCTATGCGCAGGACCGCGCCAGCGGCCCCTTCGGGGACGGCTTTCGCGTCCATGGCCGCGTCTCGGCGGAGGACAAGGCCGCCTTTGCGGATGCCAGGATCGCGGCCCTTCATGCCGGCCTCAAGCTGAATGCCGACCAGGAGAAGCTCTGGCCTCCCGTCGAGGAAGCGATCCGCGGCCTGCAGCAGCAGCGCCGGGAAGCACGCGAAGCACGGCGGGAGCGCTTCTCCTCCATGCGGGACGGCGCCGCCCAGGACGTGCCCGGTAGCCTGCGGGCGATCGCGGACCGGCAGGCGGCTTCCGCCGCAGCCCTCCGCAAGCTCGCCGACGCCTCCCAGCCGCTCTATGCCACGCTCGATGAAGGCCAGAAGCGGCGCCTCACGGCCCTGTCCCGCGGCGTCGTACGCGGCATGGCCGGCCACCACCGGCATCGCGGGCATGGCCACCACGGCGAGGGTCCGATGCGCCGCGGCTGAAACCGCTCAGAGCCGCCGGAGCGAGACCTCCTCGATCCGGTGGCTCGCGCCCTTGCGCAGGATGAGGCTGGCGCGCTGCCGCGTCGGCAGGATGTTCTCGTTCAGGTTCACGAGATTGATGCGGTTCCAGAGCCCCTCGGCGAACTCGATCGCCTCGGCCTCGGACAAGTCCGCATATTTCCGGAAGTAGGACAGCGGATTCCGGAAGGCCGTGTTCCGCAGGCGCAGGAAGCGCGCGAGGTACCAGCGGTGGAGATCCTCCTCCTCCGCGTCGAGATAGACCGAGAAGTCGAAGAAGTCCGACACGAAGGGGATCGCGGCGCCATCCCGCGGCAGGCGGGCCGGCTGCAGGACGTTCAGCCCCTCCACGATCAGGATGTCCGGGTTCTCGACCACGACCTCCTCGTCCGGCAGGACGTCGTAGGTCAGGTGCGAATAGATGGGCGCCCGCACGCCACGCTTGCCGGCCTTGATGTCCGACAGGAAGCGCAGCAGCCGGGCCGTGTCGTAGCTCTCCGGGAAACCCTTGCGGTCCATCATGTTGAGCCGGAGGAGCTCGGCATTCGGCCGCAAGAAGCCGTCCGTCGTGACGAGGTCCACCTTCGGGGTGTTCGGCCAGCGCGCGAGAAGCGCCTTCAGGATGCGGGCGGTCGTCGATTTCCCGACAGCGACCGAGCCCGCGACCCCGATGATGTAGGGGACCTTCTCGTTCTTGTCGGCAAGGAGGAAGCGCTGGGTGGCGCGGAACAGTCCCTGGGCCGCCGCCACGTAGAGGGACAGGAGCCGCGACAGCGGCAGGTAGATCGCGATGACCTCTTCCAGCGAGATCGGGTCGTTCAGCGACTGGAGCCGCTCCACCTCGGCCGCGGACAGCGTCAGGGGCGCATCCGCCCGCAGCTTCGCCCATTCGTCGCGCGAGAAGGTCCGGTACGGGGAGAGGTCCCGCTCCGGAGGCGGCAGGGGCGGCGGCACGGCCTCGCCCACGGGGGCTTCCCGGCCTGCGAACTCGTACATGTGGTCATTCGCTCCTGCGCGAAGCCTTCTCGGCCAGACCCGACTGGGCGGTACGCCGCGCCAGCTCGACCATGACCTCGTCGACCGTGACCCCGCCTGCGCGGAGTGTGACGAGAAGATGATAAAGGACGTCGGCCGCTTCCGCCACGAGGCCCTGGCGGTCGCCCATGACGGCCGCGATGGCGGCCTCGACGGCCTCCTCGCCGAGCTTCTTGGCGGGCTTGGCGGGCCCGCCCGCGAGGAGCTTGGCCGTATGCGATTCGCTCGGCGGCGCGGAGGCGCGTTCGGCGACGATGCGCTCGAGGTCCGTGAGCGAGAAGGTACCCATCAGGTCAGCCTCATCGGCAGGCCGGCCGCGGCCATGTGGCGCTTGGCTTCGCCGATCGTATGCTCGCCGAAATGGAAGATGGAGGCGGCGAGCACGGCGCTGGCATGCCCCTGGCGCACGCCCGCGACGAGGTCCTCGAGCCCGCCGACGCCGCCAGAGGCGACCACGGGGACCGGAACGTTGTCGGCAATGGCCCGCATCAGGGCGAGGTCGTAGCCCGAGCGGGTCCCATCCTTGTCCATGGAGGTGACCAGGAGTTCGCCCGCGCCGAGCCCCACGACCTTCCGGGCGAACGCGATCGCGTCGATCCCGGTCGGCTTGCGGCCGCCATGCGTGAAGATCTCCCAGCGGTCCGGCTCGCCCGGCCCGGAGACGCGCTTGGCGTCGATCGCCACCACGATGCACTGGCTGCCGAACTTCTCCGCGGCCACGCGCACGAAGTCCGGATCGTTCACGGCGGCGGTGTTGATGGAGACCTTGTCGGCGCCGGCCAGCAACAGCTGACGGATGTCCTCCACGGTGCGGACCCCGCCGCCGACCGTCAGGGGCATGAAGCATTCGGCGGCCGTGCGCCGCACGATGTCCAGCAGGGTGCCGCGATCCTCGTGGCTTGCCGTGATGTCGAGGAAGCAGAGCTCGTCCGCCCCGGCCGCGTCATAGGCGCGGGCAGCCTCCACGGGGTCGCCGGCATCGCGCAGGTCGAGGAACTTCACGCCCTTCACCACGCGCCCGTCCTTCACGTCGAGGCAGGGTATGATCCGTATTTTCAGCATCAGCTTGAGGCCAGCATCAGTTCTTCGGAGGTCACCCGAAGCCGCTGTGCGGTGAGACGGGCAATGGTTGCGAGCAGCGACTGACCGAGTTGCGGCTCCTCGCGCAAGAGGCGGTCGAAGCTTTCGGCCGTGAGCACGAAGCCCTCGACCTCCTCGTCCGCAAAGACATCGGCCGAGCGGGGCCGGCGGTCAATCAGCCCCATCTCGCCCACCGAGGTGCCCGGCCCGAGCCCCGCGATGCGCCGCTCCGAGCGCTCGCCAGCGAGGCGCACGCTCACCGAACCCCGCGTGATGATCCAGAGCTTGTCGGCGGGTTCGCCCGCGCGGCACAAGGCGGCTCCGGCCGGATAGCGGCAGGGCTGGAGATGCGCCTTCAAGGCCTCCAGCTCGCGTTCGGAGAGGCCACCCGCGAGATCCGTCTCCTCGATGCGCAGGGCGCGCCAAGCCTGGCCGCCCGCCGCATGCGCGCTGGCCAGCGCGCGGTCTTCCGCCGTCTCGAGCGCCGCGTCGAGATCCGGAGCCATCCGGCAGCCCGGCCCGACCGCGCCAGCCAGCAGAGCGGCGAATTTCGGGTCGACCGAACAGAGCATCAGGTTCATGCCGCGCTGGCGGCAGCGGGCCGCGACCTGCTTCAGGATGGTCGCGCCGGACGTATCCACGTCGGTCACCCTCCGCAGACAGAGGATGACCGTGCGGGCACTACCCTCCAGGCTTTTGACGCGCGAGGCGAGATCGTCGGCATTGCCGAAGAAGAGGATGCCCTGGAGTTCGAGCACCGCCGTGTAGCGGCCGCTCCCGCGCAGCAGCGCGAGATCGCCTTGCGCCCGGATGCGCTTGGAGAAGAGCTGCGAGCCGTCGAGCTGCCGACGCACGACGGGTCGGCTCATCTCCATGATGAAGACGAGGCAAGAGAGGGCCACGCCGACGAGCGCGCCCGCCACGGGCTGGCCTAGGACGGTGGTGCCCGTCACGGCGAGGACGATCGCAACGTTCCGCCGTGCGCGGGTCGCGGCGTCCCGGTCGTCCGCCCGGAAGAGATCGTGGACCAGCACCACGCACCATCGGTCCCAGAGGCGCCAGGCGATGCTCACCAGGATCGCGGCCAGCACCACGGTGGGGAGTGCTCCCACGGCCTTCGGGGCAATAGCGGCCGCCAGCAGCAGCACGGCGGCAAGCGAGATGGTGGAGAGCCGGGTGCGTCCCCCGCCTTCATAGATCGTCCGCGAAAAGGCGATCGAGGTCGTCACCGTCATGCCGCCGGCGAGGGACGAGAGGAGATTGGACACCCCCTGCCCAGCCAGGTTCCGGCGCGGCGCGGTCTCGACATCCCCCAGGTCCTGTGCGGCCCGGAGCGCGAAGGTCAGGTCGAGCGTCCCGAGGACCGCGAGCGTGAGGGAGGTGAGAAGAAGCGCCTTCACCAGTTCGAAGTCGGCGAAGGATCGCATCGCCGTGTCGAAATCGAGATGAAGCCCGAAGGAAGCCGTCTGGAGCGAGATCTCGCCGACCGTGCCGCCGAGGTCCAGCGACGGCGCGACGACTCGCAGCAGGTGATACAGCCCCGTCCCGGCGAGCAGGCCGATCAGCATCGTCGGAAGATGGGGAGCCCTCGCCTCGAGCCGCGTGACGAGGAGGATCAGCGCCAGCCCGAAGAGCGGCATGGCCGGCGCCGGCAGGTGGAACGTGCCGATGGCCTGCCCCAGGGCTCCCAACGAGGGAAGCCCGAACAGCCGGGGCAATTGCTGGGCGATGATGAGGATTGCAAGTCCGGTCAGGAAGCCCGCGAGAACCGGATAGGGCGTGAATTTGACGACCCTACCGATGCCCGACAGCGCAATGACGATCTGCCACAGGCCGGCCAGCATCGCGGAGAGCGGCAGGAGAGCGAGCGCCAGGGTCGCATCCCCATTGGCGCGCGCCATCAGCCAGCCGAGGAAGCTCGCCTGAATGAGCGAGTGCGTGGTCGACGTGATGTTCGGGATGAAGGACGAGGTCCGGAAGAGGGCACCCGTGACCCCGCCCGCCACCGCGCAGAGAATGCCGGCGGCAGCCCCGACGGCCACGTAGTTGTGGCCGAGCGGCTCATAGGCGACCACCCCCGCCGACACGCAGAAGGGAAGAACCAGGAGCCCGACCATGCCGCCGGAGCTGATCTCCCGCAGGAGTTGCGGGAATCCGGCGGCGGGCTTCTTGGGACCGAGATCGGCATCCCGCCCGGGAACCGATCTCCGCTCCGATGCGGGAGCGCTCATCCCCGTGCGCGCACGCGCTCCGAAGCGCTAGCCATGCCGGCCGCGCGCGCCCGCGTGATGAGGGCGAGCGCCTCCGCGGGATCGATGCGCCCATCGTAGAGCGCACGGCCCGTGATGGCGCCCGCCAGCGCCGCGCAATCGGGTTCGAGCAGTCGCTGGACATCCGCCAGCGAAGCCAATCCGCCCGAGGCGATCACGGGGATGCCGACCGCCTCGGCGAGGGCCAGAGTCATGGGAATGTTGAGACCCTTCAGGATCCCGTCGCGGGAGATGTCAGTATAGATGATCGCCGCCACGCCCGCATCTTCGAAACGACGCCCGAGTTCTTCGGCCGTCAGGGTCGAGGTCTCGGCCCAGCCATGGACGGCGACACGCCCGTCCTTCGCATCGATGCCGACCGCGATCCGGCCCGGATGGAGGCGCGCCGCCTCCCGGACGAAATCGGGATCCTGGACGGCCGCCGTGCCGATGATGACCCGCGCGACGCCCTCGGACAGCCAGCCTTCGAGCGTGCGCATGTCGCGGATGCCGCCGCCGAGCTGTACCGGGATGGTCACCCGACCCAGGATGCCGCGGACGGCTTCGGCGTTCATCGGGCGGCCCGCGAAGGCCCCGTCGAGATCGACGAGGTGCAGCCACTCGAAGCCCTGGCCTTCGAAGATCGCCGCCTGATCGGCGGGATCGTCGTTGAAGATCGTGGCCTGCGCCATGTCGCCCTGGACGAGGCGGACGCAGCGACCTTCCTTGAGGTCGATTGCCGGGAAAAGGATCATGGCCGCCAGCGCAGGAAGTTCGAGATGAGCCGGAGCCCGAGCGCCTGGCTCTTCTCCGGGTGAAATTGCGTACCGGCCAGATTGTCGCGCGCGACCATGGCGGTCACCGGGCCGCCATAGGCCGAGACGGCCACCACCTGGCCCTCGTCCTTCGGCTGCAGCGCATAGGAATGCACGAAATAGGCGTGCAGCCCCTCCGGCCCGAGCGGGATGCCCTCAGTCAGCGGATGGTCCTTCTGCGGATGGAGGGTGTTCCAGCCCATATGCGGGATCTTGAGCCCCGGATCGTCGGGATGAAGCGGCGCGACATCGCCGCTGATCCAGTCGAGGCCCGGCGTCGTCTCATGCTCGAGGCCACGCGTGGCCATGAGCTGCATGCCGACGCAGATGCCGAGGAACGGGCGCCCCTTCCCGATGACGGCCTCCGTCATGGCCTCCACCATGCCGGGCACGGAATCGAGGCCGCGGCGGCAATCGGCGAAGGCGCCCACACCCGGCAACACGATCCGGTCTGCGCCGGCGACGATGTCCGGATCCGACGTGACGACGATCCGCTCGCCCGTGCCGCCCTCGCCCACGGCGCGCTCGAAGGCCTTGGCGGCGGAATTGAGGTTGCCGGACCCGTAATCGACGATCGCGACGGTCATCGGCGGCCCTCGAAATCCGGGAACAGGCCGAGCACGGGTGCGGGTACGGCACCGACCGGCCGGATGGCTGGAGCGACCCGCACGGAAGCAGGTGTCTCGGCGGGCGCCAGGGACTTGTGTCCCGCCGCGGCCAGCCATTGCGCGAAGCTCTTCGTCTCAGCCTCGGCCTCATCGGCCGCGATCACGAGGCCGGTCGTCGGACGCTTGCGCAGCCGATAGGCGAGCCGGCGGATGCTCGCCCCCTCGAGGCCGATCAGCAGGTGCACCAGGAACTCGACGAGGAAGATGGCGCCTCCCGGCAGGCGCATGGCCGCGAGCCCGAAGGACAGGCCGAGCGTGCCGAGAAGGACGATGACAGCAACGATCCAGTGGCGATGCCAGAGGAACCACAGCGTCGGGACGAAGAAGGCTCCCCAGGAGAAGCCGTCCCGGACGATCTCCGCCCGGTCCAGGGCGCGTTCGTCGCCCGGCGAGGCGTCGCGGGGAAGATGGATGGTGAAGCTGGAGGACATCGGATCCCTCAGAGCGCGCCCTTCGTGGAAGGGATACGCTCGCCCTCGCGCGGATCCACGGCGACCGCCTGCCTGAGTGCGCGGGCGAGCCCCTTGAAACAGCTCTCCGCAATATGGTGGCTGTTCTCGCCGTACAAAGTCTCGACGTGCAGCGTCACGCCGGCATTCGTCGCGAAGGCGACGAAGAACTCGCGCACGAGTTCGGTGTCGAAGCTGCCGATCTTCTCGGTCGGGAAGCTGGTCCGGAAAACCAGGAAGGGCCGTCCCGACAGGTCGACGGCGACCCGCGTCAGGGTCTCGTCCATCGGCAGCTCGACGCTGGCGTAGCGCGTGATGCCCTTCTTGTCGGCGAGCGCCTTCGCGAAGGCTTGGCCGAGCGCGATGCCGGTATCCTCCGTCGTGTGGTGGGCGTCGATGTGGAGGTCGCCCGTCGCCTTCACGTCGAGATCGAACAGGGCATGCCGGCCGAGGAGGTCCAGCATGTGATCGAGGAAACCGACGCCCGTCGCGACCGAGGACCGGCCGGAGCCGTCGATCGCCAGGGAGACGGTGATGTCGGTCTCGTTCGTCCGGCGGCTGACGCTCGCGGAGCGCATGGTTCCCCCGTGGCTCGTTCCTGGAAATTTCAGGCCGCTCAGTAGCAAGCACGGGGCCGCGGCGCCACCGCATCGGGGGCGCGGCTGGATTTCGCAGGCGGGATGATTAAGTGACGGTTCCCGCTGGAGCTTGCCGTTTGTCTGAAGATTCCACACCCCCGCGCATGCATGCCACCACGATCGTCATGGTCCGCAAGGGTGGGCGCGTGGTGATCGGCGGCGATGGCCAGGTGAGCCTCGGCCAGACGATCGTGAAGGGCAATGCCCGCAAGGTGCGACGCCTAGCGAAGGGTGCCGTGATCGGGGGCTTCGCCGGCGCGACGGCCGACGCGTTCACGCTGTTCGAGCGGCTCGAGGGGAAGCTCGAGCAATATCCCGGGCAGCTCACGCGCGCCTGCGTCGAGCTCACCAAGGACTGGCGCACCGACCGCTACCTGCGCCGCCTCGAGGCGATGATGCTGGTCGCGGATGCGGAGGTGAGCCTGCTCCTCTCGGGGGCGGGCGACGTCCTGGAGCCGGAATCGACGCCGGACGGAGCCGTCATGGCGATCGGCTCGGGCGGAAATTACGCCCTCGCGGCGGCTCGCGCCCTGATCGATACCGGCATGGACGCCGAGGCGATCGCCCGCCGCTCCCTCGCGATCGCGGCCGAGATCTGCGTCTATACCAACGGGAACGTCGTGATCGAGAGCCTGGAGGGATGACGCGACACCAGCACTGGTATCGCGCCGCAGGTCCTCGTACGATCGATCGCATATTGAGGGCACGAGGATGACGGAGCATCTCACGGTCAAGCTCGATGGCGCCACCGCGACTGCTCTCGGTGAGTTCGCAGCCCGGTACGGTCAGAGCATCGACGGCATCGTGAACGAGGCGCTCACCGGCTGGCTGGACGTTCAGGAAGGGCATCTGGCCGCGATCCGGGAAGGATTGGCGCAGCTGGACCGGGGAGAGTCGGTGTCGCAGGAGGAGATGGAAAAGCTCGCGGCGAGCTATTCCGAGGCGAAGTGAAGGTCAGCTGGGCCCCAAGCGCTCGCGCCGACGTCAAGGCTGCCGCAGATTACGTGGCGGAACACGATCGCGCCGCCGCCGCCCGGCTCGCGCAACGGCTGACCGGAGCAGCAAGAACCATCGCGGCGCATCCTGGCATCGGGCGGGTTGGCCGTCTTTCGGAAACACGCGAGTTCTTCGTCTCCGGCACACCCTACATCATCGTCTACCGTCTCGCAGATCACCGACTTGAGATCGTGCGCGTCCTTCACACATCCCGGCTATGGCCGGAAAACCTCTGAATCCATGACCACCTTCTCTCCCCGCGAAATCGTCTCCGAACTCGACCGCTTCATCGTCGGCCAGGCCGATGCGAAGCGGGCCGTCGCGATAGCCTTGCGCAATCGCTGGCGCAGGCAGCAGTTGGAAGGGCCCCTCAAGGAGGAGGTCGCCCCCAAGAACATCCTGATGATCGGGCCGACCGGCTGCGGGAAGACCGAGATCTCGCGCCGCCTCGCCAAGCTCGCGGGCGCGCCCTTCCTGAAGGTCGAGGCGACCAAGTTCACCGAGGTGGGGTATGTCGGCCGGGACGTCGAGCAGATCGTGCGCGACCTCGTCGAGGTCGGGATCGGGCTCGTGCGCGACGAGAAGCGCAAGAGCGTCCAGGCCAAGGCGCATCTCGCCGCGGAGGAGCGCGTTCTGGACGCGCTGGTCGGCAAGACGGCCTCCCAGGCGACGCGGGACTCATTCCGCCGCAAGCTGCGCGCGAACGAGCTCGACGACAAGGAGATCGAGATCGAGCTCCAGGGCGGCGGCGCGCCCGCGCTGCCGATGTTCGAGATCCCCGGCATGCCCGGCGCCTCGATGGGCGCGATCAACATCTCGGACATGCTCGGCAAGGCCCTCGGCGGCGGCCGGCCGCGCACGCGCCGCACGAGCGTGAAGGAGGCCTACGAGCCGCTGATCAGCGAGGAATCCGACAAGCTGCTCGACGGTGACGCCATCGTCCAGGAGGCGATCCGGCAGGTCGAGAACAACGGCATCGTCTTCCTGGACGAGATCGACAAGATCTGCGCGCGCTCGGAGGGAGGGCGGATCGGCGGCGACGTCTCGCGCGAGGGCGTGCAGCGCGACCTCCTGCCCCTGATCGAGGGAACGACGGTCTCGACCAAGCACGGCACGGTGAAGACGGACCACATCCTGTTCATCGCGTCCGGGGCGTTCCACGTCTCGAAGCCGTCCGACCTCCTGCCCGAACTGCAGGGCCGCCTGCCGATCCGGGTCGAGCTCAACCCGCTCACGATCGAGGATTTCCGCCGCATCCTGACCGAGACGGAGGCGAGCCTGATCAAGCAATCGGTCGCCCTGATGCAGACGGAAGGGATCCGGCTGGAATTCACGGACGACGCCATCGAGGCGCTGGCGAAGGTCGCAGTCGACGTGAACTCGAGCGTCGAGAACATCGGCGCGCGGCGTCTCCAGACGGTGCTCGAGCGCGTGCTCGACGACATCTCCTTCACGGCGCCCGACCGCTCCGGCGAGACTTTCGCGATCGACGGCGCCTATGTGCGGGCGCAGGTCGAGAACCTGGCCAGCAACGCCGACCTAAGCCGGTTCATCCTCTGAAACGTGGCCGCGACCGATCGGCGTCAGCTCGCGGCGGCTAGCGCCAGTTCGGCCGGGCGTCCGGTCACCTCGGCCATGCGGGCGAACTTCGTCGAGAAGGTCCCCACCCCGGCCGTCGCCGAGCGCAGCTCCACGATGAGGTCGCCGATCTCCGCCTCAGGGACGGTCGCGGACAGGACGTCCCAGCCGGGCCAGCCCGCCCGGGAATCGTAGCCGAGGACCTGCCCCCGGCGCGCCGTCACGAGGCTGGCCGCCTTGGAGATGGCGCCCGACGGGATGGCGATCTCGACGGAGAGGATCGGCTCCAGCAGCACGGAGGCCTGGCGAGGGATCGCCTCGCTCATGGCGAGCTTGGCGGCGGCCTGGAAGGCGGCGTCGGAGGAATCGACGGCGTGGTAGGAGCCGTCGACCAGCGTCACGGCGATGTCGACCACGGGGAAACCGAGCCCACCGCGTTTCAGCCAGTCCGTCACGCCCGCCTCGACGGACGGGATGTACTGCTTCGGCACGACACCGCCGACGATCCGGCTCTCGAAGGCGAAGCCCTCGCCCCGCCCGAGCGGCCGGACCTCGATGGAGACGTCCCCGAACTGGCCATGCCCGCCGGATTGCTTCTTGTGCCGGCCGCGCGCCGAGGCGGCCTGCCGGATGGTCTCGGCGTAGCCCACCTTCGGCTTGGCGGTCTCCACCTCGACCTGGAACCGGGACGCGAGACGCTCCACGGCGACGCGCAGATGCATCTCCCCCTGGCCGAGCAGACGCATTTCGCCGAGATCTGCCCTGTGCTCGAGCTTCAGCGAGGGGTCCTCCTCCACGATCTTGGCGAGCGCGGAGGTGAGCCGGACGTCGTCCTTGCGGTTCTTCGTCCTCACGGACACGGCATAGACGGGCTCCGCGGCCGCGAGGGCGAGAAGCGCGTCCGGTGCCTTGCGGCTCGCCGCGAAGCACTCGCCCGTGGTGATCGGATCGAGGCGGGCAAAGCCGGCGACCTCGCCCTCCCCAACCTCCGCAACGCGCGTCGTTTGCGCGCCCCGCAGCTGAGAGAGGCCCGCGATACGCGTCTCGGCCCCGCCCGAGCCCGTCACGACATCGCCTTCCCGGAACGCGCCCCGAAGCACGCGCGCGACCGAGAGCTTGCCGCTGAACCCCGTATGGATCGTCCGCATCACCTGAGCGAGGGGCGGCCCCTCGCCGTCGATCCCGAGCCGCTCGCGCGTTTCGGCAAGGGTCGGTGCTTCGTGCCGGAGCGCCTTAAGGAGCCGCGTCACCCCGTGGCCATGCTCCGCCGAGCCGAGCAGGACGGAGGCGACCTGCCCCTCGCGGAGCTCGCGGCAGAGATCCTGGAAGACGCGGTCCTTTGGCGGCTCCTCGTCCGAGATCAGCGCCTCCATGAGGGCGTCGTCGTGGTCGGCGAGCCGCTCCAGCATCGTGAAGCGAGCTTCCTTCCCACGCGGCAGCTCGCCGGCGGAAAGCTCGACCACCTGGCTCGGCGCCTGCTCCCGGTAGACGAAGCCCCGCTCCAGGGCGAGATCGATGAAGCCGGTCGCGGCCCCGTTCTCCCAAATCGGGATCTGGCGGAGCAGCAGCGGGGTCGTGGAGGCCTCCTGGAGCGAGGCGAGCGTCTCGCGCACCCGCCGGCCCGTCGCGTCGATCTTGTTCAGGAACAGGAAGCGCGGGATGCCGAGCTCCTCGAGTTCGCGCATCACCAACGATAGCGCCGGCACCTTCCTGTCGTCCGGCTCGCAGACGACGACCGCGGCATCGCAGGCCGGTAGCGCGGCCCGCATGTCATGCGCGAACTCGACCGAGCCGGGACAGTCGATGAAGGTGTAGGTGTCGCCCAGATATTGCACGGTCGCGACGTTCGGCTCGACGCCCATGCTGTGAGCGCGGCCTTCCGGGCTGCCGTCGCCGGCCAGGTTGCCCTGGCCCGACCGGCCCATCCTGTCGATCGCGCCCGTCCGGTGCAGGATCGCTTCGAGCAGCGTGGTCTTGCCGCTCTGGAACGGTCCGACGAGCGCAATGCACCGAGGTTGCGAGTTCATTCGACCACCTCCGGCTCATGACGTGCCTGGATGTTAGGCACGCTTTGACCCGAACGCCAACACGGCAAGCTGCCCCTAGTATTGGAGCGCTTTGCGCAATCCCGCGTTGTTCCGCGAAACACGAGCGGAGCACGGTACGATGCCCAGCAAGCAATCTCCCGAGCAGAAGAAGACAGTCGAGCGCGTCATGCACGAGTACAAGCACGGCGAGCTTCGGATCCGCGGCAGCGGCCCCAAGGTGAAGAGCTCGAAACAGGCGATCGCCATCGCGCTGCACGAGGCCGGAGCCACCAACCAGGAGAGCCCGAAGAAGAACAGGCAGAACCTGGCCCGGACCAAGGCGAAGGAGCGAAAAGGCGCGACCGCGAAGGATGCCGCCGAAGGCAAGCGCCGCGGCAAGAGCGCGAAGTCGGGCGGCGAGCCGACCAGGGCCGAACTCTACGAGATGGCCAAGAAGCGGGACATTCCCGGGCGGTCCAAGATGAGCAAGAGCGAGTTGGCGCGGGCGCTTCATCACTGAAGCAGGGTGAAAACATCCCGTGAAAGGCGCCGCGGTGGCTTAAGCCGCGGTTCAGCCACATAGGCGAGTGTAAAGAGGCCAAGTGCGGCTTTCCCGCGCGTTTTCATGGAGACGATGTTGCCGTCACCCTGGACCATCCTGCGCCGGACCGGCGCGGCTGCACTTCTGCTCGGCCTCTGTTCGACGGCGGCCTCCGCCGCGACCTGCCGTGATCCGGCCGGGTTCGAGAAGTGGCTTCAGGACATCCGCCGCGAGGCGATCGCGCAGGGCATCTCGGCCCGCGCCGTCGATGCCGGCCTCGCCGGCGTCACCTTCGACCAGGCCGTGATGCGCAAGGATCGTGGCCAGGGCGCGTTCCGCGTGCCGTTCGAGCAGTTCGTGAAGACGCGCGTGACCGCGGGCCGGGTCGCGAAGGCCGCGCAGCAGCTTCGGCAGCGTGCGGCCCTGTTCCGCTCGATCGAGCAGCGCTTCGGGGTACCGGGCCCCATCATCGCCGCCATCTGGGCGATGGAGACCGATTTCGGCGCCGTGATGGGCAACATGCCGGTCATCCGGTCCGTCGCGACGCTCGCCTACGATTGCCGGCGGACCGAGCGTTTCACGGGCGAACTCTTCGCCGCCCTGCGGGTCCTCGAACGAGGCGACATCTCGGCCGCCGAGATGAAGGGCGCCTGGGCCGGCGAGATCGGCCAGACCCAGTTCATGATCTCCAACTACTACAAATATGCCGTCGATTTCGACGGCAACGGCCATCCCGACCTGATCCGCAGCGTCCCGGACGTCCTGGCCTCCACGGCCAATTACCTCCGGGCGCATGGGTGGCAGCGCGGCGCCGGCTGGAATCCCGGCCAGCCGAACTTCGCGGCCATCAAGGAGTGGAACAAGTCCGACAACTACGCGCGGGCCATCGCCCTGTTCGCCTCCAAGCTCGCCGGCACGGAGGATTGATGCCGGAAGCGGTCAGGGAGTCGCGCCGGCTTCCTCGACCGTCCGGTGCAGATGCTGGACGAGCGCATCGTCCAGCCTGAGGCGTGCGGCGAGCATCGCCAGGTAGCCGCGCTCGGCCGCGTTATCGACGTCGATGGCGAGAAGCGAGGCGGTGTAGATCTCGGCCGCCTCCTCGGGCCCGCGCGCGCCGCGGGCCACGGCATCGATGTCCAGCGGCGCCCTGAGCTCGTCCATCACGAAGGCCTTGTCGTCGGAATCCAGGTCGAGCTTGTCCATGGCGCCGAAGATGTTGGCCTGCTCGGCGGCATCGATGTGGCCGTCGGCCTTCGCGGCCGCGATCATGGCCCGCAGCAGCGCCCGGCTGAGATCCTGCTGATCGGCCTCCTGGGCCGGATTGAAGGGCGTTCCGGATGGCGGCTGCGCGAAGCCCCCGAATCCGACGCCGCCCGCCGCACGGGCGGGCTGCCCCCATGGGCTCTGCCCCTGCGACGGGATGAAGCCGCCGCCTGCCTGACCCTGACCGCTCCCGCCGAAGCTGCCGCCCCGCGCCGCCTGCCCGGCCTGCCAGTCCTGGTAGGCGCGATAGGCGAGCGAGCCGATGAGCGCCAGGCCGCCGAGCTTTGCGGCCGACCCGCCGAGCTTGCGGCCCTTCTTGGAGCCGAGAAGGATGGCCGCAAGGCCGCCCACGAGGGCACCCGAGCCGCCACCGCCCCCGAGCTGCCGCGTCAGCCCGTCGAGCGGCGAGCCGCCCTGGCCATAGCCGCCGCCCTGGTGGCCGCCCCTCTGACCGAGCGACTTGCCGACCTGGCTCGCGATGAGCTGCCCAAGAAGGCGCTTGGCGTCGAACATCGGATCTCCTCTTGCCGGCGACGAGCCGCCATCGGGAGATCAGGTGGTGCCTTGCCCTGCCGGTGCCAAGCTCAGCGCGGCGCCGTCACGCGGATCGGGCCGAAACGGCAGGCCTCCTGGTCGACCTGCGGGCAGCGGCGGAAACCCGAGAGATCCTTCTCCAGGCAGATGCGGACCTCGCGCAACTCGCCGCGCCGGCACGTCACCGCCATCATGTCGGGACGCAGTCCCCGATTGACCTCCGCAAAGGCGCGCTCGACGCTCTGCCCGGTCGTCTGCCCGTCCCGCGACGGGTTCTGGAGCGGCTCCGGGATGGTCACGAGGTCCCGGGCGCGCCGCACCGCGCGGAAATAGGAGGCGGGATCGAGGCCCGAACAGGTGCCGTGCTTGCGCCACTGATGCCGCGCGAGACCCGAATCCGGGAAGATGTCCGACGTGCCGTCGATCACGTAGCGCGGTGCGTTCCGGCTGTCGCACTGGGACGGGTAGCCCCGCTCGTATTGCGGCCAGAGCCCATGGACCACGAAGCCCAGCCGGCGGCCCGCATCGCATTGCGCCGAGCCACGCCTCGTGCCCTCGCTCTCGCAGAAAGCGGGGGACCAGCTCAGCGCCAGGACGTAGAACTCGAAATCGCCGGGCCGCCCGCCTCGCTCCTGGGCGAGGGCGCCGGACGCGAGGAGCGCAAGACTTGCGGCGAAAGCGGCTCCGAGGAGCCGGCCCATCAGGGGCGCGCCATCCGGCAATCCGGCGCGTAGGCCAGGTTCGGGTCGAGCCCCTGGACGCAGAATACGACGCCGAAGCCGTTGCCGATGAAGCCGGAATCCTCGCCGACGGAATAATCCACGCGGTGGCGGCTCCGGTCCGAGAGGGTGGCCGTCGCCGTGCAGAAGCGGCGCGGGATGAAGTCGAGCCCCCACGGCTTGAAGGCGAGCGGGCGGATCCGATCGTACTCCACGATCGTCAGGTCCGTGTTCCAGAACTGGGATTGCGTCTCGGCGAACCGGTTCGCCACCATGGCGAGAACCGCGGGGTCGCCGCAGAAGGGAATGTCGGCCGTATAAGGCAGGACGCGCTTCTCCGCCGGCGTGACCTCGCGCGCGCCGGAGGCGCCAGGAAGCGAAGTGATCGCGGCCAGGCCGAGGAGCAGGGCAGGCAAAATGCGACGCATGGGCGTCCCGAAGGTTCGTGTCGAACGCTGAACTTGGCCGTGCCGCGGCCAGTGGGTCAATGGCCGGGAGGCAACACTCGCCGCCTCAATAGATGGTCGTTCCCCGATGAAGCTGAGGCTGGAGGGCCATCGGGGCCCCAACATCGGCGTTCCGGGACGGCGGGGCAGCCGGATAGGCACCCCGTGCCGGCGGCGGCGCGTAGGCGGCCGGCCCGCTCCGGCTTGGCGGCATGGCAGCCGGCCGGGGCGGCGCCATCTCATAGGACGGGGGACGGGAGGCGGGCGCGGCCGGCACGCGGCTCGGGCCGCTCGAGACCTCGTAGGGATCCTCGCCTTCGTCCTCGACCTCGAGGGGCTCCGCCGGCTGCTGCAGCGGCCTGATCGCGGGGCGCGGACGCACGGCGGACGCCTCGATCGGGCGGTTGGGATCGAGGCGCGGCTCGAACTTGATCAGCGGCTTGCAGATCCGGCGCCGGCCGCGCGGGTCGTGCCGCGCGAGATCCAGGTGGAAGTGATTGTAGTGGTAGATGTCGGAGCCGGGGCCGAGCACCGTGCTGAAGTGCTGGCAAGCGCCGACGAAGATCTCCCGCAGGAATTCCTGCTCGTCCGGTGCTCCCTTCCAGCCCTTCTCGACCGTGATCGTACGTCCGTCCGCGAGCTTGAAGGACATGATGTCGACGGCGTTGCCGAAGGAATGCTCAGACAGCTTCGCGCCGGCCCGGTTGTTGCGGCCGCGGCAGGAATAGGAGCCGGCCCGCAGCTCGGCGATGCTCGTGCCGAAATAAAGCTCTGCGGCCGGCTGCACGGTCCCGTTCAGCCAGGCGTCGATTTCCGGGATAATGGGGCAGCCGAGAGTCAGCCTGTTGGCCAGCCCGATCGTGCCGTTGCCGAGCGCGGCGACCTTGAACGGGTAGGAGATCCCGCAGGCGCCCGGCCCGTCGATCTCGGAGCTCCGCGACATGTAGGCCGTCGGGGTCACGAGCTTGGCGGAAAGGCATGATTCTTCCGCCTGGGTTCGCCAGGCTTCACGCTGCTCGAAGCCGAACCGCCCGCAACCCACGAGCACCACGGCCACGAGCGCCAGGGCCAGAAACGCAACACAGCCACGACGCATTCGCCTCGAATGCAACGGATCCGGTTAAGCTGCCTTCAACGGCGTCCGCCGGCGTCTGGCCCGAATCGGGGCAGCGTGGCGGACGCACACGGAAGCAGCCGCATGACGCCACCCCGGCTCCGCCCCGCCACCAGGTCGGACCTCCCGCGGATCCAAGCGATCCGCCACGACACGGCGTAGAACCGGCTGACGGACCCCTCCGCCGTCACCGAGGCCGAGGTCGCGTGGTACATGGACGAGGCGATCTTCCTCGTCTCCGAGGATGAGGAAGGCGTGCAGGGCTTCGCCTGCGCCAACCATCAGACCGGCCTCATCTGGGCGTTGTTCGTCGCGGGCGGAAAACAGGGCCGAGGCCACGGGACCGCGCTGCTCGAAGCCGCTCTCGCGCGCCTGCGCAGCGCCGGCCACCGCCAGGCCTTTCTCACGACCGGTCGAGGAACGAGGGCCGAGGCGTTCTATCGCGCACGGGGTTGGCGCTGCACGGGCGTGAGCCTGCACGGAGAGGCCGTGTTCCGGCTCTGGCTCTAGGCCCCGAGTGGCCCTTCCCGCCCGGCCGTCCGCAGCATCAACTTTAGCCGTGCGGGTGCCTTGCGACTGCTCTATGGGTCGGCGATCCAAGGGGGACCCGTCAGATCACCATGCTCTCGCTCGTCGACCTAGTCACCCGCGTCAAGTCGGGCGCGCTCAGCCCGGAGAGCGCGTTCCGGACGAGCCTCGAGGCGATCGCGCGGCACGAGGGAGAGATCGGCGCCTTCACGTATCGCGACCTCGATGCGCGCCCGTCCGGCCATGGGCCGCTGAACGGCATAGCGGTCGGCGTGAAGGACATCATCGACACCGCCGACATGCCGACCGAGATGGGCTCGCCCATCTATGCCGGCTGGCGGCCCAAGGCCGACGCGCCCGTGGTCTGCGCCCTCAAGCGGGCCGGCGCGACCGTCATCGGCAAGACGACCACCACCCCCTTCGCGGCCACCGACCCGACCGCGACGCGCAATCCCCACCGCACCTCCCATACGCCGGGCGGCTCCTCGGCGGGCTCGGCCGCTGCAGTGGCGGCCGGTATGATCCCGCTCGCCCTCGGCACGCAGACGGGCGGCTCGGTGATCCGGCCGGCAGCCTTCTGCGGCACCGCCGCCATCAAGCCGTCCTTCCGGCTGATCCCGACGATCGGCGTGAAGTGCTTCGCCTGGACGCTCGACACGGTGGGCCTCTTCGCGGCGGGCGTCGCGGACGTGGCGCTCGGCCTCGAACTCGTCAGCGGCCGGCCGATGCCGCTCGGCACGCTTCCAAAACCGCGGATCGGCGTCGTCACGCAGGATTTCGCGGGAGCCCCGGACCCCGCGGCGGGCGCGGCGCTCGAGCGCGCGGCGCTGCTCCTCTCACAGGCCGGCGCGGAGATCTGGGACGTGAAGCCGCCCGCTTCCTTCGCCGACGCCTGGGCGGCCCACGGCACCATCCAGGATTTCGAAGCAAAGCAGGCGCTCGCCTGGGAGTACGCGACCCACCGCGAGATCGTCGCGCCGAATCTCGGGGCCGCGCTGGACGCCGCCCAGGACATCTCGGCCGAGGCTTACGACGACGCGCGCCGCGTAGCCAACCGGGCGCGGCGGGACAGCAAGGAGCTCTTCGCCGAGCTCGATGCCGTAATCACCTATGCGGCCCCAGGGGCCGCCCCGGCAGGCCACGGCTGGACGGGCGACCCCCGCTACAACCGGCTCTGGACTCTCCTCGGCACACCCTGCGTCAACGTGCCGGGCCTCGTCCTCGAGAGCGGCCTCCCGATCGGCGTCCAGGTCATAGCGCCCTTCGCGCGCGACGCTACAGCCCTCTCTGTCGCCCATGCGCTGGAGCGCGCGCACCGGGGGGCATGACGGGCGCCGCAGCACGACGCCGCGCCGCGGTGCAGCGTCGAAAGTCGTTGGCTCCGGGAACCCCGGGCTGCTAGCCTCGCGTTCACTGGGCGTCAGGCTGGGGGCTGCCATGGACGTTATCTTACGACCGGATTGGTGGAGCCGGATGACCGCGGCGGCGGCATGCGCGTCGATGGTGCTGCTCGCTGCGATCGTGCTGGGGGTCTTCTAGGAGAGACCTGACGGGCTCGCGCCGTTGCAGCGACGGCGCGGCCTGTGCCAAGCGGGGTTCCGGCGATTTCCCGCGAGGCTTCCGTGACCGCCAAGGCACTGCTTGAACCCTGGACGACGCCCTACGAGGCGCCGCCATTCGACCGAATCGACCGGGCCGGCTTCCGCGAGGCTTTCGACCTCGCGATGCAGGAAGACCGGCACGAGATCGACGCGATCGCGCACGATTCGGCACAGCCGAGCTTCGACAACACGATTGTCGCGCTGGAGAGGAGCGGGCAGCTCCTCAACCGCGTCTCCGCCACCTTCTTCAACCTGACCGGCGCTGATACGGACGAGACCCTCAAGGCGATCGAGCGCGAGGTCGCGCCCGTGCTGTCGAAGCACAACAGCTCGATCTATCTGAACGACGCGCTGTTCCGCCGGATCGATGCGCTCAAGCAGCGTCGGGACGAGCTCGGGCTGGGATCGGAAGAGCTCCGCCTCCTCGATCGGTGGCACAAGATCTTCGTCCGCCAGGGCGCGGGCCGCACCTCGGAGGTGCGGGCGCGCCTCGCCGAGATCGGCGAGCGCCTCGCGGTCCTGGGAACGCGATTCGGCCAGAACGTGCTGGCCGACGAGCAGGCCTGGACGCTCGTCCTGCGCACGGAGGAGGACCTCGCCGGGCTTCCCGACTTCCTGCGCGCCGCCGCCCGGGAGGCGGCGAGCGAGCGAGGCGTCGAGGGATACGTGATCACCCTCTCGCGCTCCTCCATCGAGCCCTTCCTGCAATATTCGGCGCGGCGCGACCTGCGCGAGCAGGCCTTCCGGGCCTGGATCGCGCGCGGCGAGGGCGGCGGCGCGACCGACAATCGCGCCGTCATCGCCGAGATGGTGGAACTCCGGGCGGAGCGGGCGCGGCTGCTGGGCTATCCGAGCTTCGCCCATTACCGGCTCGACGACACGATGGCGGGCACGCCGGAGCGCGCGCTCGACCTGCTGCGCTCCGTCTGGGAGCCGGCGCGGGAGCTGGCCGTGCGGGAGGCCGGCGACCTGCAGCGCCTTGCCGATCAGGAGGGCGGAGGCTTCCGGATCGCGCCCTGGGACTGGCGCTACTATGCCGAGCGCGTGCGGAAGGAGCGCTTCGCCCTCGATGCCGGTGGTGTGAAACCTTACCTGCCGCTCGAATCGATGATCGCGGCAGCCTTCGACTGCGCGAACCGGCTGTTCGGGCTCACTTTCGAGGAGCGTCACGACGTCCCTGTCTATCACCCGGACGTGCGGGTCTTCGACGTGAAGGATGCCGAAGGCCGGCATGTCGGCCTGTTCTTCGGCGACTACTTCGCACGGCCGTCCAAGCGCTCGGGCGCATGGATGAGCTCGTTCCGGAGCCAGCGTCGGCTCGACGGGGACGTGCGGCCGATCATCGTCAACGTGATGAATTTCTCGAAGAGTTCCGGCGACGAGCCGGCCCTGCTCTCGTTCGACGATGCCCGCACGCTCTTCCACGAATTCGGGCACGGGCTCCACGGGCTCCTCTCGGACGTGACCTATCCCTCGCTCGCCGGAACGAGCGTCTCGCGGGACTTCGTCGAGTTTCCCTCCCAGCTCTACGAACACTGGCTCGAGCAGCCGGACGTGCTGCGCCGCTTCGCCCGGCACTACCGGACTGGCGAGCCCATGCCGGACGCCCTGATCGAGCGGGTCCTCGCCTCGCGGCTCTTCAACCAGGGCTTCTCGACGGTGGAATACACCTCGTCGGCGCTGGTCGATCTCGAACTGCACCTCCTGCCCTCCGCCCACAACCTTGATGTGGTCGAATTCGAGCGGGCGACGCTGGCGGGACTTCACATGCCGGACGCCATCGTGATGCGGCACCGCACGCCGCATTTCGGGCACATCTTCGCGGGCGATGGCTATTCCGCGGCCTATTACAGCTATCTCTGGTCGGAGACGCTGGACGCGGACGGGTTCGCGGCCTTCGAGGAGGCTGGCGACATCTTCGACCCCGAGACTGCCTCGCGGCTCAAGCGCTTCGTCTACTCGGCCGGAGACCTTCGCGACCCGGCGGAGGCCTATACGGCCTTCCGGGGACGCCTGCCTTCTCCGGAAGCCCTGATGCGTCAGCGCGGCCTACTGGCCGTCGCGAGCGAGGCGGAGATGTAGCTCCGCCTCGCGCATTCGCAGGGCTCAGGCGACCGTGAGGGTCTTCTGGATGTTGCCCTTCGTGGCATGCGAATAGGGGCAGACGATATCGGCGCGCCGGACGAGTTCCTCGGCCTGGGCGCGATCCAGCCCCGGCAGCGTGACGGTCAGGTCGGCCGTGATGCCGAAACCCTGGCCATCGTCGCGCGGGCCGATGCCAATGGCGGCCTCGACCTTGGTGTCGGCCGGCACGGGGATCTTGTCGCGATTGCCGACGAAGCGCAGCGCGCCCAGGAAGCAGGCGGAATATCCGACGGAGAAGAGCTGCTCGGGATTTGTGCCGGTGGCGCCCGATCCGCCCAGCGCCTTCGGCGTGGTCAGCTTCAGGTCGAGCACCTTGTCGTCCGTCGAAGCGGAGCCCTCGCGCCCGCCGCCGCTGGCCGAACCGTGAGCCGTGTACAGAACCTTCACCATGGAAACCTCCATAAGGGCGCCAGGCGGCGTTTCGTCGCCAATTCGATTGCGCGCAACCTATTTACTCGGAATTCGATTGCGCGCAACTGTTTTCTACCCGACTTGCGAACGACCCTGAAAGGCAATCATGGCTAGGCCGATGCACCGGATGCCCGTCGACATGCTTTGCTTCGCGGTCTACTCGGCCGCGCATGCCTTCAACCGAGCGTACCGGCCGTTGCTGCAGCCGCACGGCCTCACCTACCCCCAGTACCTCGTCCTGCTGCTGCTCTGGGCAGAGGACGGGCGCACCGTGAGCGAGATCGGGGCGCCCCTCCATCTCGATTCCGGAACCCTGACGCCGCTCCTGCGCAGGCTCGAGAGCGCGGGCCACATCCGGCGCGAGCGCGACACCCGCGACGAGCGCCAGGTCAGGATCTGGCTGACCGAGAAGGGGCGCGCGCTCGAAGGCGATCTCGCCGACGTGCCGAGCGCGATCGGCTGCGCGGTCGGCCTCGACTCGCACGAGCTGCGCAGTCTCACCGGCAGCATGCGCGAACTCGGGCGGACTTTGCGCGAGCTCTCCGGAGACGCTGTTCGGGAGGACGATGATGGGCAGCTCTGAGCGGCTGCGGGTCGCGGACGCACCGCGCTGGAACCCTGTCGACAGCCTGGCTCCCGAGGCCTGGAAGCCGTGGCTTCGGCTCGGCCGCTACGACCGCCCGATCGGATCCTGGCTGCTGATGTGGCCGTGCTGGTGGTCGGCCGCGCTTGCGGCCCATGCCGCGGGTCGCACGGAGCAGCTCCCCTGGCACCTGCTGCTCTTCTTCGTCGGGGCGTTCGTCATGCGGGCCGCGGGCTCGATCTGGAACGACATCCTGGATCGAAAGATCGACGCTCGCGTCGAGCGGACGAAGCTGCGGCCGCTCGCCTCCGGACAGATCAGCGTCAAGGCCGCCCTCGCCTTCGCGATCGCCCACTCGCTGCTCGGGCTCCTGATCCTCGTGCAGTTCAATGCCTTCGCGATCGCACTCGGCTGCCTGTCGCTGGTGCCCGTGGCCGCCTACCCGCTGATGAAGCGCTTCTTCTCGATGCCCCAGGCCGTGTTCGGGCTGTGCTTCGCCTGGGGCGCCCTGATGGGCTGGGCGGCCGTCTTCGGCTCGCTCTCGGCCGCCCCCGTCCTGATGTACTGGGGCGCCTATTGCTGGTGCATCGGCTACGACACCGTCTACGGCCACCAGGACCAGCGCGACGATGCCATCATCGGCGTGCGCTCCACCTCGCGCACCTTCGGCCGCTACAGCCGCGCGATCATCGCCGGCCTCTATGGCGGGGCCGTCCTGCTTGTCGGGCTGGCGCTCTGGCAGGCCGGCGCATCCTGGCCGGGCTTTGCCGGGCTTGCGGCCTTCGCGGCCCATCTGGCCCAGCAGGTCGTGCGCCTCGATCCCGAGGACCCGCCTCTCTGCCTCAGGCTGTTCCGCTCCAACCGGGATGCGGGCTGCCTGCTGTTCCTCGGCCTCGCCGCCGACCTCGTGATCTGACCGCAGCGGATGGATGCTTCAGCCGCGGCTCCCGGCTCCGTCTCGGGCGCCCTCGCCCATCTACGCTCGGTTCCTGCGGGTTCAGGCTGGACGAGCCTGCCGTTCTTCGCCTCCGGAGAGGCGGACCGGATCGCGGGCGAATTGGACGGGCTCTGCGCCTCGGGCGTGTCGCTCGCACCGCCGCCTGCCATGGTGTTCCGGGCCCTGGAGCTGACGCCGCTCGATTCCGTGAAGGCCGTGATCCTCGGCCAGGACCCCTACCCCAAGGCCGGCGACGCGCACGGCCTCGCCTTCTCCTATGTCGGCTCGCGGGCGGTTCCGGCCTCCCTGCGCGTGATCCTGCGCGAGCTATGCGATGACCTCGGCTGCCCGCCCCCCGGCCATGGCGACCTGACTGGCTGGGCGCGACAAGGCGTGCTCCTGCTCAATGCCGCGCTCACGACCGAGACGGGCACCTCCGGCGCGCATATGCGGCTGGGCTGGGCGGCGCTCGTCGACCAAGTCGTGGCGGCGGTCTCGGCCGAGCGCCCGGCCGTCGCCTTCCTGCTCTGGGGCGCGAACGCCCGCAGCCGCGCCCCTCTGATCGACGCCCGGAAGCACCTCGTGATCGAGAGCGGCCACCCCTCACCGCTCAACCGCGCCCGCGACTTTCCGGGCTCCCGCCCGTTCAGCCGCGCGAATGAATGGCTCGCGCACCAAGGCGTCGAGCCGGTGGATTGGAGATTGTAAGAAGGCGGCTCAGATCGCGATCAGCACCTGAAGCTTCTCTCGGACCGCTTCGGCGATCGCCGGCGGCACGCGGCAACCGGCGCTCGTAATTGGTCTTGCCTGGCTGTCGATCGCCCGAACGGCACTGATGAGGATCTCTCCCTCGACCGGCAGCCCAGGCGGCAGCAGAACGCTGCTCGGAAATGGCCGGACCCTGCTGGTAATCGGGCAGACGATGAGGAAGAGCGTCGACAGGAAGAACTCGCTCGGCGAGATGACGAGAGCGGGACGCCTGCCGCTCTGCTCGCGCCCGACCCTCGGATCGAAGACGGTCCAGATCAGGTCTCCAGGCTCTGGCACGAAGGCCGGCTTCACTCGTCGATGATCTCCCGTCCGACATCCGCCCCCCAGGGATCAGACCCGGCATACATCGCCCGCCATTCCTCCGGACTCTTGCCCTTGAACATCTCCTCGATCGTGAGCGGCCTCTTCATCTTCCGGATCACGATCTCATCGCCGCGCTGCTCGACCTCGACGGCTGCGCCGTCAGCCAGCGCGAGACGTCCGGCAAGATCGGCAGGTATCCGGACGGCGAGGCTCTTACCCCAGCGCCCGACGGTGGCAGTGCTCATCCCGCAATCCTGACATATCTCATGAGATATCTCAACGCACCCGAAGGCTGGCTCGTTTAGAATCGCTCCGAAGCGCTGGCGCCCGCCATGCTTTTGACCTATATCCGCGGCGGCTGCGCCGCGCGCCAGAGCGTCCAATCCGCTCCGCGCGCTCACTTAGCGTCCGGGCGCCCCCGGAGCGGCGCGCGCCGATAGGCGCACACGGCCGAACACCCACCTGCGCGGCTTCACACCCGCGCGTGTTCGATCAGACCGATCCGAGGAGCAGCCCCGGTGTCTACTTCACAAGACAGCTTCAAGTCCCGCCAGACGCTTGCCGTCGGCGACAGAACCTATGCCATGTACTCGCTTCCGGAGGCCGAGAAGAACGGCCTCGCGGGCGCGTCCCGCCTTCCCTTCTCCATGAAGGTGCTGCTGGAGAACCTGCTCCGCTACGAGGACGGCCGCACCGTCAAGAAGGATGACGTCCAGGCCGTCATCGAGTGGCTCGACAATCGCGGCAAGGCC
The DNA here is from genome assembly GCA_023423995.1 of Pseudomonadota bacterium. Taxonomy (GTDB): domain Bacteria; phylum Pseudomonadota; class Alphaproteobacteria; order Rhizobiales; family Beijerinckiaceae; genus Enterovirga. The sequence continues at coordinate 75,121 of JAFAEL010000095.1, forward strand.
GAGAAGGAGATTGCCTACCGGCCCGCGCGCGTCCTGATGCAGGACTTCACGGGCGTCCCGGCCGTCGTCGATCTCGCGGCGATGCGCGATGCCATGAAGACCCTCGGCGGCGACCCGCGCCGGATCAATCCCCTGATCCCGGTCGATCTCGTCATCGACCACTCCGTGATCGTGGACGAGTTCGGCACCCCTAAGGCCTTCGCCAAGAACGTCGAGCTCGAATACGAGCGCAACGCGGAGCGCTACAAGTTCCTGAAATGGGGCCAGGTCGGCTTCGAGAACTTCTCCGTCGTGCCGCCCGGCACCGGCATCTGCCACCAGGTGAACCTCGAGTTCCTGTCCCAGACGGTCTGGACCCGCAAGTCCGAGGCCGAGCCGGTCGAGATGGCCTATCCGGACACGCTGGTCGGCACCGACTCGCACACCACCATGGTCAACGGCCTCGCCGTGCTCGGCTGGGGCGTCGGCGGCATCGAGGCTGAGGCGGCCATGCTCGGCCAGCCCATCTCCATGCTCATCCCCGAAGTGATCGGCTTCAAGATCACCGGCAAGCTGCGCGAGGGCGTCACCGCGACCGACCTCGTGCTCACCGTCACGCAGATGCTCCGCAAGAAGGGCGTCGTGGGCAAGTTCGTCGAGTTCTTCGGCCCGGGCCTGGCCGACATGTCGGTCGCCGACCGCGCCACGATCGGCAACATGGCGCCCGAATACGGCGCGACCTGCGGCTTCTTCCCGATCGACGAGAAGACGATCGCCTACCTGAAGACGACCAGCCGCACGCCGGAGCGCGTCGCGCTCGTCGAGGCCTATGCGAAGGCGCAGGGCATGTGGCGCGACGAGTCCACGCCCGATCCGGTCTTCACCGACACGCTCGAGCTCGATCTCGCCGACGTCGTGCCGTCCATGGCCGGCCCGAAGCGCCCGCAGGACAAGGTCGCGCTCGACAACATCAAGGCCTCCTTCACGGCCGCGATGGAAGGCGAGTTCCGCAAGGTCGGCGAGCTTGGCAAGCGCTACAAGGTCGAGGGCGCGAATTTCGACCTCGGCCACGGCGACGTCGTGATCGCGGCGATCACCTCCTGCACCAACACCTCGAACCCCTCCGTGATGATCGGCGCCGGGCTCCTCGCCCGCAACGCGGTCGCCAAGGGCCTGCGGACGAAGCCCTGGGTGAAGACCTCGCTCGCGCCCGGATCGCAGGTCGTGGAGGAGTATTTCGAGAAGGCCGGCCTGCAGGATTGCCTCGACAAGCTCGGCTTCAACATCGTCGGCTTCGGCTGCACCACCTGCATCGGCAATTCCGGCCCGCTGCCGGAGGCGATCTCGAAGTCGATCAACGACAACGACCTGATCGCGGGCGCCGTGATCTCGGGCAACCGCAACTTCGAGGGCCGGGTGAACCCGGACGTGCGGGCGAACTACCTCGCCTCGCCGCCGCTCGTGGTCGCCTACGCGCTCGCCGGCTCGCTCACGGTCGACCTCGCGACGGAGCCCCTCGGCACGGGCTCCGACGGCCAGCCGATCTACCTGAAGGACATCTGGCCGAGCTCGGAGGAGATCCAGTCCTTCATCGACCGGACGATCACGTCGGAGCTGTTCAAGTCGCGCTACGCGGATGTCTTCGCGGGTGACCAGCACTGGAAGGGCGTCCCGGTCTCCACCGGCCTCACCTACGAGTGGGACATGGGTTCGACCTACATCCAGAACCCGCCCTATTTCGAAGGGATCACGAAGGAGCCGAAGCCGGTCCGCGACATCGTCGATGCCCGCATCCTCGGGCTGTTCGGCGATTCCATCACGACCGACCACATCTCGCCGGCCGGCAACATCCGGGCGTCGTCGCCTGCGGGCAAGTACCTGCAGGACCACCAGGTCCGGGTCGCCGACTTCAACCAGTACGGCACGCGGCGCGGCAACCACGAGGTGATGATGCGCGGCACCTTCGCCAATATCCGCATCAAGAACCAGATGGTGAAGGACGCCAGCGGCAACGTGGTCGAGGGTGGCTACACGATCCACCAGCCCTCCGGCGAGCAGATGGCGATCTACGACGCCGCCATGCGCTACAAGCAGGAAGGCGTGCCGCTCGTGGTTCTCGCCGGCAAGGAATACGGTACCGGCTCCTCGCGCGACTGGGCCGCGAAGGGCACGAACCTCCTCGGCGTCCGCGCTGTGGTGGCCGAGTCGTTCGAGCGCATCCACCGCTCCAACCTCGTCGGCATGGGCATCGTGCCGCTAGTCTTCGAGGGTGATGACAGCTGGGCCAGCCTCGGCATCAAGGGCGACGAAACCGTCACCCTGCGCGGCATCGAGGACAACCTGACCCCGCGCAAGAAGATGACCCTGGAGGTCAAGTCGCCGGACGGATCGGTGAAGAACGTCCCGCTCGTCTGCCGCATCGATACGCTCGACGAGCTCGAGTACTATCGCAACGGCGGCATCCTGCCCTACGTGCTGCGCCAACTCGCGGCCTAAGGCTGAACTAGGCCGATCGCCTGCTTCGAGGAGCCCCGGGCCGACGCCCGGGGCTCCTCAGCATGGCGAGGGTGAGCAACGTCAGGCTCAACCTCGTCATCCTGAGAGGCGCGGCGCGGGCCGTCTCGAAGGACGCACAAAGCTTGCCCGAGCCCGAAAAACTACGACCAAAGCGCATTCCGACCGTCACCGAGCGTCTCCAGGCCGAGGCGCCCGAATGGTTCGCCTCCCTGCGCGACCGGATCTGCGCGGAATTCGAGCGTCTTGAGGACGAGGCGACCGGGCCGTTCTTCCCCGAGGCCTCAGCCGAGCCCGGCCGTTTCCTGCGCACGCCCTGGCAGCGCACCGATCATACCGGGGCGCCGGGCGGCGGTGGGGTCATGTCGGTCCTCAAGGGGCGCGTCTTCGAGAAGGCCGGCGTCCACGTCTCGACCGTCCATGGCGAGTTCGCGCCGGAGTTCCGGGCGCAGATCCCCGGCACGGAGGAGCATCCCGGCTTCTGGGCCGGCGGCATCTCGCTCATCGCCCATCCCTGGAACCCGAACGTGCCGACCGTGCACATGAACACGCGCTTCGTCGTCACGTCGAAGCCGTGGTTCGGCGGCGGGGCGGACCTGACGCCCGTGCTCGACCGCCGCCGGATGCAGGACGATCCGGACACGATCGCCTTCCATGCAGCGATGCGGGAGGCCTGCGACACCCACCCGACGCAGCCCTACGACCGCTACAAGGCTTGGTGCGACGAGTACTTCTTCCTCAAGCACCGGAACGAGCCGCGGGGGATCGGCGGCATCTTCTACGACTATCTCTGGTCCGGCGACCCGAGTGCGGATCTCGCCTTCACCAAGTCGGTTGGGGAGGCGTTCCTGCGCGTCTATCCGGAAATCGTCCGCCGCAACCTCTCGACGCTCTGGACCGAGGCCGACCGTGAGGAGCAGCAGGTCCGCCGCGGGCGCTACGTCGAGTTCAACCTGCTCTACGACCGCGGCACCATCTTCGGGCTCAAGACGGGCGGGAACGTCGCCTCGATCCTGTCCTCGCTGCCGCCGACCGTGCGGTGGCCCTAGTCAGGACACCCCGCCTCGAGCCATGCCCGCTTGGCTTCGGCGAGCCTGCGGCCGATCTCCGGGCCGGGCGGGATGCCCTGGCGAACGAGGTCGCCGCCGGTGAGGTGAAAAGCCGGCGCTCCCTCTCCCGACCGGAACGCCTCGATCTGCGCAGCGCCGTCCTCGACCAGGATCGGGCGCGGCTCGCCTGTCAGCACCGCGACAGCCTCAAGCAGCGGCGCGACGCCGTGAAGGAATGCGAGCCGCCGAGCCTCGGCGCGATCCAGCACGGGAGCGGATTTCAGCCACGCAAGCAGGCGGGCATAGGTCGCAAGCCGGTCGTGCTCGGCATTCGACAACCGCAGCCGCTCGCGGAGGCGCTCGGCATCCTCCTCGGTCCAGACGAGCAGCGCCGCGAGGCGCCCGGCCGCGTCGAGCCCACTCGCCCGAGCGAAGCGTCCGAGTTCCGGGATCTCGCCCGACACCCGGAGGAGGAGGCCCGTCTCGCTCAGGACCGCGACCACCTCCGTCGCCCGCTTGGCAACGAGCAGCTTGAGGAGTTCGGCCCGGACCCGCTCCTTCGACAGGATGGAAAGCCCTTCGCGCTCGGCGATGGCCGCATGCAGGCCCTCGGGGTCGAGGGGCCCCTCGGCATATTCGGCGCTGAACCGGAAGAACCGGAGCACGCGCAGGAAGTCCTCGCGGATGCGCTGGCGCGCATCGCCGATGAAGCGCACGCGCCCGGCCGCCAGATCCGCAACGCCGCCCGTATAGTCGCGGACCTGCCCGTCCTCGCCGAGCGATAGCGCGTTCACGGTGAAGTCGCGGCGAAGGGCGTCATGCTCGAAGCTGCGGCCGAACCGGACCACGGCCCGGCGCCCGTCCGTCTCGACATCTTCTCGGAGCGTCGTCACCTCGAAGGGCGTGCCCTCGACGATCACCGTGACGGTCCCGTGCTCGATTCCGGTCGGCACCGCCTTGAGCCCGGCCGCGCGGGCGCGTCTCGACGTCACCTCCGGCAGAAGGGTCGTGGCGAGATCGATCTCGGTCACCGGCCGTCCGAGAAGCGCGTTGCGGACGGCGCCGCCGACGATGCGGGTCTCCTCTCCGGGCGACGCGAGCGCCGCGAGGAGCGTGCGGATGGCGTCCTGCCGGATCAGCGCGCCCGCGCCTTCGTGATCCAGCGGACGGGTCACTTGAACCGGCCGGGTACGAACTGGCCGTCTTCGATGTGCGGCGGCTCGAAGCCTTCCATCGGCCTCTCCGTGAAGAAGCCTTTGTACAGGAAGCTTCCCAGCACGAGCAGGAGTCCGGCGATCGCGAGCCATGTGCTCGGCCCCGACCAATGATCGAGATCGAGCACCTTCCGCTTCTGCAGCACGAGAAGAAGACCGAACAGGAGGAAGGGCGCGAGGAACAGCAGCCCTTCGGTGAGGAGGACCCTAATCATGCGCGTAGAGGCGCTCGTACATGTTGCGGAGGATCCCAGCGGTGACGCCCCAGATGTAGCGACGTCCGAACGGCATTGCGTAATATTGGCGGAGGGCTCCCCGCCAGTGGCGGGCATGCAGTTCGTGATTGGCCTCGTCCATGAGGAAGCTCAGCGGCACCTCGAAAACGTCTGCGACTTCCTCCGGATTCGGCAGGAGAGGCGCCCCGGGCCTGACGAGCGCCACCACGGGGAGGACGAAGTAGTTCGAGGACGAGAGATACGCGTCGAGATAGCCGAGCGGGCTCACGTAGGTGCGCGGGAGGCCGATCTCCTCCTTCGCCTCACGTAGAGCCGTGTCGATCGCCGTTTCGTCCTCGGGGTCCATCCGGCCGCCCGGAAAGGCGATCTGCCCCGAATGGTTGCGCAAGCCAGAGGCGCGCTCGGTCAGGAGCACGCAGGCGCCGTCCTCATGCTCCACGATCGGGACGAGCACCGCCGCGTGGCGCGGCTGGGCCTCCGGCAGGGACGCCCAAGTGGAGGGGTTCAGCGCGTGGTCGCCCTTCAGGTCGCAGCGCGGTTCGAGGAAGCCGGGCGGTTCCCGTCGCAGATGCTTTGCCGCACGTTCTGCGAGGCCGGGCCTCGTGCCGAGCGCTGCGCTCACACGCTCTCTCCGCACGGCACGGGATAGAACGTCCCACCGACGTAGACGCCGAACTCGGCGGCCTGGCCCTCTGCCGAGCGGTCCTCGCCGAGTTCGATCAGATCGTATGTCAGGGCGCGCGTGACGCGGGCCCAGAGGTCGCCGCGCACCCGGATGTAGGGCTTCACGGCGCCCGTCTCGTCCGCATCGAAGCGCAGCGGATGGTCCGGTCCGACCTCGACCAGGTCGTCGACATTGGTCCGGAAGGCGACCGAGCGATCCCTGCCTTCGCCTTCGACCGCCATCTCGACTGCCATGAAGGGTACGTCCTCGACCGTGATCCCGACCCGCTCCACCGGCGTGACCAGGACATAGCGCTCGGGATCCCGGCGCAGGACGGAGGCGAAAAGCTTGACGAGCGCCGGCCGCCCGATGGGCGTGCCCATGTAGAACCACGTCCCGTCGGACGCGATCCGCATGTCGAGGTCACCGCAGAAGGGCGGGTTCCAGCGCTCGACGGGCGGCGCTCCCTTGCCGGCATGCTCCCCGAGCGCGGCCTTGAGCCGCCCCAGGGCATCGCCCGGCTCCGAAACGTCAGTGGTCCCGCCCTCTGCCATGCCCGCTGTTTAATCGAATGGCCATGAAAGAAACACCAAGTCGCTGCCTGTTGTATCGGCAGCTGCGTCGAAGGATCGCTTGCCACGCTTCGGCCCGCTGCCCACACTCTCCGGTCTGGGAACGGCCGGCAGATCACGGGAGGCGCTATTGGAACTCGCCCATTCGACCACGTCGGGACCGACCTCGCTCGACGAGGCGGTCGTGAAGCATGCCGAGACGGCCCTCGAGACGATCGGGCGGGCGCGGGATGCCATCGACCGTGTCATCTTCGGGCAGGAGCGTGTCGTCGAGTTGGCGCTCGTGACTCTGCTCGCCGGTGGCCACGGCCTGCTTGTGGGCGTGCCGGGCCTCGCCAAGACGAAGCTCGTGGAGACGCTCGGGGTCGTGCTCGGCCTGGAGGCGCGGCGCGTGCAGTTCACGCCGGACCTGATGCCATCCGACATCCTCGGCACCGAGGTCCTCGACGAGGGCGTCGACCGGCGGCGCTCCTTCCGGTTCCTGAAGGGGCCGATCTTCGCCCAGCTCCTGATGGCGGACGAGATCAACCGCGCCTCGCCGCGAACCCAGTCCGCCCTCCTGCAGGCCATGCAGGAGTTCCACGTTTCCGTGGCGGGCGAGCGCCACGACCTGCCGCGGCCCTTTCACGTTCTCGCGACCCAGAACCCCATCGAGCAGGAGGGCACCTACCCCCTCCCGGAGGCACAGCTCGACCGCTTCCTGCTCCAGATCGACGTCGGCTATCCCGACCGCTCGGCCGAGCGCCGGATCCTGCTGGAGACGACGGGAGCCGAGGAGGCGAAGCCTTCGCCGGTCCTCGATCCGGACGGCCTGATGGCGACGCAGCGGCTCGTGCGGCGCCTTCCCGTGGGCGATAGCGTCGTGGACGCGATCCTCGACCTCGTCCGCTCGGCCCGGCCGGAAGAAAGCAGCGACCTCGCAAGCAAGCTCATGTGGGGCCCGGGGCCACGCGCGAGCCAGTCGCTGATGCTGGCCGTGCGTGCCCGCGCGCTCATCCAGGGACGTCTCGCCCCATCGATCGACGACGTCGTCGCGCTCGCCGAGCCGGTGCTGAAGCACCGCATGGCGCTCAGCTTTGGCGCGCGGGCCGACGGCGAGACCCTGTCCGGCGTCATCTCGCGCCTCGTATCGCGGTTCGGCTGACGGCCGGTGGCGCGCACGGAGGTCCTACCGGCCGCAACCCGCAGGCCCGGCCGCGGCGAGACCGAGGCGGGGCTATCGCTCGCCGCCCGGCTGCCGCGCCTGATCCTCGAGGCGAGGCGGGTGACGGCAAGCCTGGCGCATGGCTTGCACGGTCGCCGGCGGGCGGGACCGGGCGAGAGTTTCTGGCAGTTCAGGCCGTTCGTCACGGGCGAGGCCGCGGGCCGGATCGACTGGCGGCGTTCGGGCCGGGACGACCGGCTCTATGTCCGCGAGCGGGAATGGGAGACGCCGCATGCGGTGTGGCTCTGGATCGACCGCTCGGCCTCGATGGCCTACCGGTCCGACCTGGCGGGTGCTCCCAAGATCGAGCGCGCATTCGTGCTAGGGCTCGCGCTGGCGGATGCCCTCGTGGATGCCGGCGAGCGCGTCGGCCTGATCGGCCTCAAGCAGCCCAGCGCTTCCCGCCAGGCCGCCGAACGGTTGGCCGAGACCTATGCGGCGCACGAGCGCGAGCTGGACGACGACCTTCCTCCCGGGCATCCGATCGGCCGCTTCGACGAGGCCATCATCATCGGGGACTTCCTCGCCCCGATCTCCGAGCTTCGGCAGCGCATCGAGGCGATCTCGTCGCGCGGCGCGCGCGGCCATCTGGTGATGATCGTGGATCCCGTCGAGGAGACCTTCCCGTTCGGCGGTCAGGCCATGCTGAAAGAGCCGGAAACCGGGCTCAGCCTGCGGATCGGCGATGCCGGTTCGTGGGGCCGGAGCTACCGCCAGCGCATTGAGGCGCATCGCGGCGCCATCGCCGAGATCGTGCGGGCGAGGGGCTGGACACTGACGATCCACCACACGGACAAGCCTGCGAGTCAGCCGGCCCTCCGGGTGATGACGCTCGTCTCAGGCGCGCTCGGGGTTTCGGGGAGCAAAGCCTGAGATGCTGGGCCTGCCGCTCACCTTCCTGTCCCCGCTGGTGCTGGCCGCGCTCGCAACGCTGCCGGCGATCTGGCTGCTGCTGCGGGTCACCCCGCCGCAGCCCCACCGGATCGACTTTCCGCCGCTCCGCATCCTGGCCGACCTCCTGCCCGAGCAGGAGAACCCGGCCCGCACGCCCTGGTGGCTCCTCGCCCTCCGGCTCCTGGTCGCGACCCTGCTCATCCTGGCGGCAGCAGGCCCCCTCTGGAACCCGGGAGCGACAGGCGGCAAAGGGCCATTGCTGCTGATCCTCGATTCCGGCTTCCCGGCCGCGCATGACTGGCGCGAGCGCGCCGCCTTCGCGACCGAGCGCCTGGAGGGAGCCCAGCGCGACGGCCGCCCCGTGGCTCTGCTGGCGACCGGGGATCGTCCCGGAGGGATCGAAGCCATTGCCCCCGCGGCAGCGCTCGACCGGTTGCGGGCCGTCAAGCCGCAATCCTGGCTCGTGGACCGCCGGGTCCATTCCGAGGCGGTAACGCGGTTCCTTGCCGCCCAACCGGACGCCGAGATCGTCTGGATCTCCGATGGCGTGCAGGGGGCGGGGGATGCGGAGTTCGCCGAAACCCTCGCTGCGGCCGCCGGCGCGCGCGCCCTCACGGTCTTCCAGCCGGCCGCGGCGCCGACGCTCGGTCTCGCCGGTACCGAGAACCGGGCGGGCCAACTCATCGTTCATGTCGTGCGGGCGATGCCGAACGGCCGCGACAGCGGGACATTGCGCGCCATGGACCTCAAGGGCCTCCCTCTCGCCGATTCCCGCTTCGCCTTCGCGCCGGGCGCGACGGAGACGGAGGCGAGCTTCGAGGTCCCGATGGAGTTGCGGAACGCCATCGCCCGGATCGACATCCTCGGCGAATCTTCGGCCGGCGCCGTCCATCTGTCCGACGAGCGCGGCAAGCGGCGGCGCATCGGGCTCGTCTCGGGTGCAACCTCGGACCAGGCCCAGCCGCTTCTCGCGCCGACCTACTATCTCGCCCGCGCGCTCGGCCCCTATGGCGAGGTGCGGGAGGCCCCGGGCGGCGTAGCGGAAGCGATCGGCCAACTCCTCGACCAGCAGGTCTCGGTTCTGGTCCTCGCCGATGTCGGCACGCTCGACCGCGACACCCACCAGCGGGTCGCGGAGTTCGTGGACAAGGGCGGACTGCTCCTCCGCTTCGCCGGCAGCCGGCTCGCGGCCGGCAATGACGACCTCGTCCCGGTGCGGCTGCGCCGGGGGGGCCGGAACCTCGGCGGAGCCCTCTCCTGGGACGCGCCGAAGACGCTCGCGCCCTTCACGCGCGAAAGCCCGTTCTTCGGCCTTCCCGTGCCGGCCGATCTGGGGGTCCGCCGTCAGATCCTGGCGGAACCGGACGGGGACCTCGGGCGGAAGACCTGGGCGGCCCTGCAGGACGGCACGCCCATCGTCACGGCCGACTGGCGGGGCCAGGGCATGGTCGTGCTCGTCCACGTGACGGCGGATGCGGCGTGGTCGAACCTGCCGCTCACGGGCCTGTTCGTGGACATGCTCCGCCGGGTCGTCGCGCTCGCCGGCAACACGGACGTGGTCGGGACCGACACGAAGGCCGAGATCCAGACGGTCGCGCCGACGCGCGTGCTCGACGGCTTCGGGGCGCTCGTCGCGCCGCCGCCGACGGCCCGGGCCGTCCCGCGCAACTACGCCGATCGCGGCACGTCCGAGCACCCGCCCGGCTATTACGGGCCGGCTGAATCGAGCCTGGCGGTCAATGCCCTCGTCGGCGGAGACAAGCTCGCGCCGCTCGCGCTCGGCGCGCTCGGCTCCCGCACGGCCCCGCTCGCCCGGGCCGAGACCTTCGACCTGCGCGCCCCGCTGCTAACGGCCGCGATCCTGCTGCTGCTGGCGGATGCGCTGGCCTCCCTCTGGCTCGGCGGCCATCTGCAGCGGCTCCGGC
>JAFAEL010000118.1 GCA_023423995.1 Pseudomonadota bacterium
TCCCCAAGCCCTTCGACCTGAAGGAGCTCGTCGCCATCGTCGGCCGCGCGCTGTCGCGGCCGCGCAATGCCGGCCAGAACGGCTTCGAGAAGGAGCAGGAGGAGATCCCGCTCGTCGGCCGCTCGCCGGCCATGCAGGAGATCTACCGGGCGCTCGCCCGGCTGATGCCGACCGATTTGACCGTGATGATCTCGGGCGAGTCCGGGACCGGCAAGGAACTCGTCGCGCGGGCCCTGCACGATTACGGCAAGCGCCGCAAAGGGCCGTTCGTCGCCGTCAACATGGCCGCCATCCCGCGCGACCTGATCGAGTCGGAGCTCTTCGGGCACGAGAAGGGCGCCTTTACGGGGGCCCTGACCCGCTCGGCGGGCCGCTTCGAGCAGGCTGAAGGGGGCACGCTCTTCCTCGACGAGATCGGCGACATGCCCATGGAGGCGCAGACGAGGCTGCTGCGCGTGCTCCAGCAGGGCGAGTACACGACCGTCGGCGGCCGGGTGCCGATCAAGACGAACGTCCGGATCGTCGCCGCGACGAACAAGGATCTCCGGCAGTCGATCCAGACCGGGCAATTCCGCGAGGACCTGTTCTTCCGCCTGAACGTCGTGCCGCTGCGCCTGCCGCCCCTGCGGGAGCGGAGCGAGGACATCCCGGACCTCGTCCGGCACTTCATGAACCTGGTCGAGAAGGAAGGTTTGCCGCGGAAGCAGATCGATTCCGACGCGCTCGACCGGATGAAGCGCTACCGCTGGCCCGGGAATATCCGCGAGCTGGAGAACCTGGTCCGGCGCCTCGCGGCTCTCTACCCGCAGGACACGATCACGGGTCCCATTCTGGATGCCGAGCTCGACACGTCGCCGCAGGCCTCATCGAGCGTCGAGGACACGGCCCCGGTGGAGGGCGAGACCCTGTCCATGGCGGTCGAGCGCCACCTCGGCGTCTACTTCAAGAAGTTCCCGAACACCCTGCCGCCTCCCGGCCTCTACCATCGCATCCTGCGGGAGATCGAAGGGCCGCTGATCGGCGCCGCGCTCGCAGCCACGCGCGGGAATCAGATTCGGGCGGCGGAGCTTCTGGGGGTGAACCGGAACACCTTGCGCAAGAAGGTTCGGGACCTCGACCTGCAGGTGATCCGATCATCGCGGTGAGCAGCGCGTCCCGCCGCCTGGACTTCGGAGCGTATCGGCTCTAATCGGCGGCTGTGGCCGTTATGCATCACTTCGCCCCGGCTTCGCGGATCTTCGCTCCGCGGACAGGGATGGCTTGCGGGTTGAACCATGCAGGCAGGTGAGCGGCCCCTAGCCCCGAAACCCGCCCGTCGCGCACGGGGCCCCGGCTGGATCGGGGCCTTCACGGTCGGCGCGGCCCTCTGCTCGGGGCTCGTCACCTTCTTCGTCCTGGCCGGGATGACCCCCATCCTGCCGACGCATGACGTCGTCGTGTGGGTGCTGGCCGGCAACGTCCTCCTGGTCCTTCTCCTGATCGGCATCGTCGCCTGGGAAGGCTGGACGATCGTCCGGGCCCGGCGGGAGGGAGCCGCGGCGGCCGGCCTGCATGTCCGGGTCGTGGCGCTGTTCAGCCTCGTCGCGGCCGCGCCGGCGATCCTGGTCGCCGTGGTCGCGAGCGCCATCCTGGAGCGCGGGCTCGATCCCTGGTTCACGGGCTCGATCAAGGCGCTGATGAGCAACACCGTCGAGATCGCGCAGGCCTATCGCGAGGACCAGTGCCGCACGCTGGCGCGCGAAACGCAGCTCATGGCCGGCGACCTCAACCGTGCGAAGGTCCTCTTCGACGCGGACCGGAAGCTCTTCCGCGATTTCCTTGCTTCGCGCGCGACATATCTCGGCTTCCCGCTCGCAATGATCGTGAAACCTGACGGCGCCATCGTCGAGCGGGTCGATGTCCGACCCATCCCGGGCGTGACGGGTCCCTCGCCCGAAGACCTGAAGACGGCGAACGAGAACGAGGCGATCTGTGTCATCCCGCGGGTCGGCAACCTCTTCAGCTCGGTTCTCCGTCTCGCCGCCTATGATGGCGCGGTGCTCTTCGTCACCCGCCCGGTCGATCCTCGGGCGACGGAGTTTCCGCCCGTGGCCGAGGCCGGCGTCGCCTATTACCAGGCGCTCGAGGAGAAACGGCTCGGCATCCAGGTGGCGTTCGCCTCGATGTTCGGCCTGATCGCGCTCATCGTCCTTCTCTCGGCGGTCTGGTTCGGCCTGAACTTCTCCAACCGCCTGGTTGCGCCGATCCGTCGCCTGATCCACGCGACGGATCAGGTCGCGACCGGGAACTTCTATGTTCAAGTTCCCGTTCGTCGGCAGGAGGGCGACCTCGCCCATCTCGGCGAGACCTTCAACAAGATGACCTCCGAGTTGCGGCGGCAGCACGACGGGCTCACGGCCGCGAGCGATCTGATCGACCGCCGTCGGCGGTTCATGGAGGCCGTGCTGTCCGGCGTGTCGGCGGGTGTCATCGGCATCGACTCGCACGGCCTGATCACGATCGTGAATCCGCCGGCCGAGTCGCTCCTGGAGGCGAAGCGGCAGGACCTCCTCGGACAGCCGATCGTGTCCGTGCTCCCCGAAATCGCCCAATTGATCGAGGAGGCGAGGTTTGGGCGGCTTCGACTCACTCAGCAGCAGATTCCGATTACGCGCCTCGGGCGGGAACGGACACTGAATATCCGCGTCACCAGTGAGCAGGCCCGAGGGGAGGACAAGGGTTTCATCGTGACGCTGGACGACATCACGGACCTGGTGACCGCGCAGCGGACCTCGGCCTGGGCCGATGTGGCCCGTCGCATCGCGCACGAGATCAAGAACCCGCTTACGCCGATCCAGCTCTCCGCCGAGCGAATTAGACGCAAGTACGGAAAGCTGATCACCACGGACCGTGAGGTATTCGACCAGTGCACGAACACGATCGTCCGGCAGGTGGATGACATCAAGAGAATGGTGGATGAGTTCTCTTCATTCGCGAGAATGCCGAAGCCGGCGATCGTCGAGGAGGATATAGTTGATACGGTCAGGCAGATCGTGTTCATGATGCGAATCGCCAATCCGGATATCAAGATTGTCGACGAGGTGCCGGAGGCTCCAATCCCAGCGAGGTTCGATCGGAGGCTGCTTTCGCAGGCGGTCACCAACATCATCAAGAACGCGACGGAGGCCATCGCGGCCGTGCCGGAGCAGGACAGGGGAGGGGCCGAGATCCGCGTTGCGGTCAAGGCTCAGGGGGGCGAGGTGATCATCGACGTGAGCGACACGGGCAAGGGTTTTCCGGTCGAGGGGCGGCAGCGTCTGCTCGAGCCGTACATGACGACCCGCGAGGGCGGGACGGGCCTCGGCCTCGCGATCGTCGGCAAGATCCTCGAGGACCATGGCGGCCGCATCGAACTCCTGGACAACCCGGCAGGCCGCGGAGGCCTCGTTCGCATGCGCTTCCAGCAGAACAACGCAGAGGCGACGCTCGCCGCTGCCGCTGAACACGTGGTGCCCGCATGAGCACGGACATCCTTGTCGTCGATGACGAAGTCGACATTCGCGAGCTCGTGGCTGGGATCCTGGAGGACGAGGGCCACGGCACCCGCAAGGCGGGCTCCTCGGACGAGGCGCTCGCCGCCATCCAGGCGCGCCGCCCGCATCTCGTCTTTCTGGATATCTGGCTTCAGGGAAGCCGGCTCGACGGGCTGCAGGTCCTGGACCTCATCAAGGCCGAGCACCCGGATCTTCCGATCGTGATGATCTCGGGCCACGGCAACATCGAGACGGCCGTCTCGGCCATCAAGGCCGGCGCCTACGACTTCATCGAGAAGCCATTCAAGGCCGACCGCCTGGTGCTCGTGGCCGAGAGAGCGCTCGAGGCCTGGCGCCTGAAGCGCGAGGTGAAGGACCTCAAGGCCCGTTCCACCCAGGCGAGCCGCATCGCGGGCCGCTCGGTCGTCATGAACCAGCTTCGGCAGGCGATCGAGAAGGTGGCACCGACCAATGCCCGCATCCTGATCGCGGGCGCTCCGGGTTCGGGCAAGGAGCTCGTCGCGCGGACGATCCACGCGCAATCGGCCCGCTCATCGGGTCCGTTCGTGACGCTCAACGCCGCCGCCATCACGCCTGAGAACATGGAAGCCGAGCTGTTCGGCGTGGAGGCCAACGGGGAACGTGGCCGTCGCACCGGCGCGCTGGAGGAGGCGCATGGCGGCTCCCTCTACCTCGACGAGATCGCGGACCTGCCGAAGGAGGTGCAGGGCCGCATTCTTCGGGTCCTCGTGGAGCAGAATTTCCAGCGTGTCGGGGGATCGACCCGCGTCCATGTCGATGTTCGGATCATCTCCTCCTCGAGCCGCGACCTGCCGGCGGAGATCGAGCGCGGCGCGTTCCGGGAGGATCTCTTCCATCGTCTCGGCGTCGTGCCGATCCGGGTTCCGGCGCTGTCGGAGCGGCGTGAGGACGTGCCCGAGCTGATCGAGTTCTTCCAGGACCAGATCGCCACCACGACCGGTCTGCCGCGGCGCCGAATCGGCGAGGAGGCAATGGCCGTGCTTCAGTCGCACGACTGGCCCGGCAACGTGCGCCAGCTCCGCAACAACGTCGAACGCCTGATGATTCTGACGGCCGGTGACCCGGACGCGGAGATCACGGCCGAGATGCTCCCGTCGGAGATCGGAACGCTCGTGCCGTCCACGCCGAGCGGGGAGGGGGGCGAGCGCCTGATGAGCCTTCCGCTGAGGGAAGCGCGGGAGATCTTCGAGCGCGAATACCTTGTCGCGCAGATCGCCCGCTTCAGCGGAAACATTTCGCGTACGGCCGAGTTCATCGGGATGGAGCGCTCCGCGCTCCACAGGAAGCTCAAGCTGCTCGGGATTGGCGGATAGCTGGACTGGCATTGCGCCTGCGAAAAGGCTTGCGCAATGCGGCATCAATCCGTGTAATGGGGAGCCGGTCAGAAGCGCGAGCTTTCAGACCAACGACAAGAGGCAGCCCGGCGATGGCCGGCCGCGAGGGCTGACACGGGCTCAAACTATGCCGAACGAACGCGGCCAAAATCTGCAGGACACCTTCCTGAATCATGTCCGGAAGAACAAAGTCCCGCTCACGATCTTTCTGGTCAATGGCGTGAAGCTCCAGGGCATAGTGACCTGGTTCGACAGCTTCTGCGTCCTGCTCCGTCGGGACGGGCATTCCCAGCTCGTCTACAAGCACGCCATCTCGACCATCATGCCCGGGCATCCCATCCAGCTCTTCGAGCCGGACGAGATCGACCCCAAGCCGTAAGGACTTAAGTGGCGGAAACGCTCCCCCCGAAGGAAGACCGTCTCAAGCGCGCGGCTGAGCCCGAGCTGGACATCGCGGCCCGAACGCGGACTCTCGTGATCGGGCCATATCTCGCGCGGGGAGCGGCTCCGGGGAGGGCAGGGGACGCGGACACGCCTCCCCCGAATCCCCGCCCCGCGCAGGCGCGGCTGGACGAGGCCGTCGGATTGGCGCGCGCGATCGACCTCGACGTCGTCGACCAGTTCTCGCTCGTCGTCTCGTCCCCTCGTCCTTCCACGCTGCTCGGCAAGGGCAAGGTGGAGGAGATTGCGGGGCGGATCGCGGCCGAGGACATCAACCTCGTCGTGATGGATGGCGCCCTGACGCCGGTGCAGCAGCGCAACCTGGAGAAGGCCTGGGGCGTCAAGGTCATCGACCGGACGGGCCTGATCCTCGAAATCTTCGGCCGGCGGGCTCGCACGCGCGAGGGTGCGCTCCAGGTCGAGCATGCGCATCTCGCCTATCAGAAGAGCCGCCTCGTGCGGTCCTGGACCCACCTGGAACGCCAGCGGGGCGGTTTCGGCTTCCTCGGCGGCCCGGGCGAGACGCAGATCGAGGCGGACCGCCGCATCATCCAGGACAGGATGCGCCGGATCGAGCGCGACCTGGACGCCGTCAAGCAGACGCGCTCGCTTCATCGGGCGAGCCGGCGGCGCGTGCCGTACCCGATCGTGGCCCTCGTGGGCTACACGAATGCCGGCAAGTCGACGCTCTTCAATCGGCTCACGACGGCGGAAGTCTTCGCCGAGAACCTGCTCTTCGCGACGCTCGACCCGACCTCCCGTGCGATCAAGCTGCCGCATGGTGAGACGGCGATCCTGTCGGACACGGTCGGCTTCATCTCCGATCTCCCGACGATGCTGGTGGCGGCCTTCCGGGCGACGCTCGAGGATGTGATCGAGGCCGACGTGCTCCTCCATGTCCGGGACATCTCGCATGGGGAGACCGAGGCCGAGGCCGCCGACGTCCAGAATGTCCTGCGTCAGCTCGGGATCAATCCGGACGACCGCGCCCGGGTGATCGAGGTCTGGAACAAGGCCGATCTGCTCTCGGGCCCGGACCGCGAGCGGTTCGCGGCGATCGCGGAGCGCGCGGGTTCCGACACGCGGCCAGCCCTGGTCTCGGCCGTCACGGGGGAGGGCCTCGCTGCGCTGCTGGCCGAAATCGAGGGCCGCATCGCCAAGGGACGCCCGAGCTTCCGCATCGCCCTCGAACCGACCGACGGCGGTGCCGCGAATTGGCTCCATGAGGAGGCCGAGATCATCGACCGGCGGCAGGCGGAGGATGGCCGCACCGAGATGATCGTCAGGATCGCGCCCGAGAAGGAGCCCCGGCTCTGGAAGCGCTTTCCTCAGGCCGAGAAGGTCGGCTGAGAGACCCTGGGCGGCTTGATGGACGGGCTGCCGTTCCACGTCGTGACGGGCGGCCCCGGCTCCGGCAAGTCGTCTCTCATCAAGGCCTTGCAGGCCGCCGGCTATCCGGTCGCGGAGGAGGCGGGGAGGGCGGTCATCCAGGGGCAGGCCGAGATCGATGGCCCCGCCCTGCCCTGGTCGGATCCTGCGCTCTTTGCCGAGCTCATGCTCGCCCACGACCTGCGCTCCTATCGGGAGGCCTCCCTTTCCGCCTTCCCGACCTTCTTTGATCGCGGCATCCCCGACGTGATCGGATATCTCCGGCTCAGCGGGCTTCCCGTTCCGACGCACATGGAGATGGCGGCGAGGCGCTTCAGGTACGCGGGCCGGGCGTTCATCGCGCCGCATTGGCCCGAGATCTATCGCCGAGATGCCGAGCGACGCCAGGATCCGGCGGAGGCCGAGCGGACGTACCGGGCGATGTGCGAGACCTATCCTGACTTCGGCTACGAACTCGTGGAGCTTCCGCGCGCTCCGGTCGAGGCACGGGTCCGGTTCGTTCTCGAAACGATTCAGTCCGGCTGAGGGCCGCCGCCTCGCTCCGCTGCCTTCGCCTCGTCCCAGAGCCGGTCCATCTCCTCCAGATCCGACTGCTCAGGCGAGCGTCCGACGGCGGAAAGAGCCTGCTCGACAGCCTTGAAGCGCCGCTCGAACTTGCGATTGGCGGCGGCGAGTGCAGCCTCCGGATCCACATCCAGATGCCGGGCGAGATTGGCAACGGTGAAGAGCAGATCGCCGATCTCCTCGGCGATCTCCGCCTTGTCGCCCATTGCGGCGGCCTCGCGGACTTCCGCGAGTTCCTCCTCGATCTTCGCGGTCACGCCGTCGATATCCGGCCACTCGAACCCGACCTTCGCGGCCTTGCGGGTCAGCTTGTCGGCCCGGGTCAGGCTCGGCATCGCGGCCGGCACGCCGTCCAGGATGCTCGCAGGCTTGCTTCCATGGCGAGCGGCGCGTTCGCGCTTCTCGGCGGCCTTGATGTCGTCCCAGAGGCGCTTGACCTCGGCCGGAGCCAGGTCCCGGGCATTGCCGAAGACATGCGGATGGCGCCGGATCAGCTTGGCCGTGATCGCCTCGACGACGCCGCCGAAATCGAAAGCGCCGCGCTCCTCGGCCATCCGGGCGTGGAACACGACCTGAAGCAGCAGGTCGCCGAGTTCGTCCCGGAGATCATCCAGGTCGCCCCGGGCGATGGCATCCGCGACTTCGTAGGCTTCCTCGAGCGTGTAGGGCGCGATCGTCTCGAAGCTCTGCGCGATGTCCCAGGCGCACCCGGTGCCGGGCGTGCGCAGCGCTGCCATGATGGCGAGCAGCATCGACAGATCCCGCGATGTCACCGGCTCGAACGCGCTGCCATCGTCCGAGATCATCGCCGAGACGACAGCCGGCCTGGTGCTCATGAGCGGGTTCCGATCCGGCTGATCAGGGGCGGGGGGCTCCTCATGGCGCCATTCGCATAAGATATATTATGGAACCAGACCGGGTCTCTCTGGCCTGGCAGGGATCCGGGGATCACAGGATGCCGGGATCCGCTGCTCACGAAGTCCATCCGATGCTCATGCCGTCGTAAGCCGGCTCGGTTCCATCGGGCAGTTCGCGGCGCAGCGTCTCGAAGTCGAGATCGGTGTGCATATTCGTCAGCACGGCGCGACGCGGCTTCACCTCCGCGATGAAGGCCAGCGCCTCCGAGACCGAGAAGTGCGTCGGGTGCGGCGTGTAGCGCAGCGCGTCCAGGATCAGCACGTCCAGGCCCTGGAGACGCTCGAGGGATTGGTCCGGGATGCGGCTGACATCCGGCACATAGGCCAGGCTGCCGAACCTGAAGCCCAGCGCAGGCGTCCGGCCGTGCTCCACGACGATCGGCAATGCCTCGACCGCGCCGCCGGCTCCATCGATCACGAGCGGCACGTCATGATCGATGCGGTGGTCGTCCAGGATGGGTGGATAGTCGCTTCCAGGAGGCGTCGCGAAACAATAGCCAAAGCGCTCCTGCAGGACCCAGCCCGTCGCCTCGTCGGAATAGACCGGCATGCGCCGGCGCATGTGGATGACGAGCGGCCTGAGGTCGTCGATGCCGTGCGTGTGGTCGGCGTGGTCGTGCGTGATCAGGACGGCATCGAGCCAGCGGACATCGGCCGACAGAAGCTGTTCCCGAAGGTCCGGCGAGGTATCGACCAGGACGGTGGTGCGGCCGTCCGGGCCGGTCCGCTCCACGAGGATGGAGCAGCGCCGGCGGCGGTTCTTGGGGTTCCGCGGATCGGCCGCTCCCCAGCCCATGCCCACCCGCGGCACACCGGCTGACGACCCGCAGCCGAGAATCGTCAGCGTGAAGCTCATGCCGCTGATTTCCGATCCGTATCAGTGCCTTGCGCGGCCTTGGTGAAAAGCCGCTCGAAGTTGGCGGTGGTGATCTGAGCGATCTCCTCGGCCGAAACCCCGATCGTCTCTGCCAGCACCCGGGCCGTGTGCGCCACATAGGCGGGCTCGTTCCGCTTGCCCCGGTGCGGGACGGGCGCGAGGTAGGGCGCATCCGTCTCCACGAGGAGGCGGTCTCGCGGCACGACCTCGCGCGAGATCGACCTGATCTCGTCCGAGTTCTTGAAGGTGAGGATGCCGGAGAAGGAGACGTAGAACCCGAGTTCGACCCCGACCTCGGCGAGCCTGCGTCCGGAGGAGAAGCAGTGCAGGATGGCGTCGAAGCGCCCTCGCCCGTGCTCCTCGGTCAGGATCCGGATCATCTCGTCGTCGGCATTGCGGGCATGGATGACGAGCGGCAATCCGCTCTCCCGGGCGGCCGCGATATGGGTGCGGAAGACGCGCTCCTGCACGTCCCGGGGGCTCTTGTCGTAGTGGAAGTCGAGCCCGGCCTCGCCGACGGCGATGCAGCGCGGATGCCGCACGGCCTCGACGATCGTCGTGGCGGCGACGTCCGGCTCCTCGGCGGCGTTGTGCGGATGGGTGCCGACCGTGAAGAACACCTCCGGGTGCTCTTCGGCGATGCGGCGGTAGACGTCCGCCTTCGCGACCCGGGTCGAGATCGTCACCATGCGGCCGATCCCGGCCTCCTTGGCGCGGGCGATCACGCCCGGCAAATCCTCTGCAAAATCAGGGAAGTCGAGGTGACAATGCGAGTCGATCAGCAACGTCACGCAGCCTCCGTCGGCTCGACGTAGCGCGGGAAGATCGGCGCCGGAGCGGGCAGCGCCAGTCCCGCGGCCAGCCGGTTCTCAGCCCCGACCTGCGCGAAGGCCCGCGCCTCGCCAGGGACCGCGAGGAGATCGAGCAGCTTCTCCGCCGCGTCCGGCACGAAAGGCTGGGCCATGATGGCGATCTCCCGCAGGACCTCGGCCGTCACGTAGAGAACGGTCGCCATCCGGGCAGGATCCTGCTTTCGCAGGATCCAAGGTTCCTGTGACGCGAAATAGCGGTTCGCCTCGGCCACCACGGCCCAGATCTCCGCCAGGATCGTGTGCAGGGCGACACCCTCCATGGCCGCCCTCGCCTTCCCGGGCAGCGCGTCCGCGAGCGCGAGCAGCGCCTCGTCGGCCTCCACGAGGCGACCGGGCTCCGGTACCCGTCCGTCGCAGTTGCGCGCGATCATCGTCAGCGAACGCTGGGCGAGGTTTCCGAGATCGTTCGCCAGGTCCGCATTGATCCGGTTGACGATCGCGTCATGCGAATAGCTGCCGTCCTGTCCGAAAGGGACCTCCCGCAGGAGGAAGTAGCGGAACTGGTCGGCGCCATATTGCGTGGCGAGGGCGAATGGGTCGACGACGTTGCCGACCGACTTCGACATCTTCTCCCCGCGGTTGAACAGGAAGCCATGGGCGAAGACGCGCTTCGGCAGCGGCAGCCCGGCCGACATCAGGAAGGCCGGCCAGTACACCGTGTGGAAGCGGACGATGTCCTTTCCGATGACGTGGATGTTGGCGGGCCAATAGCGCCAGCGCGGCGCCTGTTCGTCGGGGAAGCCGGCTGCCGTGAGATAGTTCGTGAGCGCGTCAACCCAGACATACATGACGTGCTTCGGGTTTCCCGGAACCTGCACGCCCCAGTCGAACGTCGTCCGCGAGATCGAAAGGTCCTTCAGGCCCGACCGCACGAAGCTCATCACCTCGTTCCGGCGCTCGCGCGGCGCCACGAAGTTCGGCTCGCTCTCGTAGAGCGCGAGAAGGCGATCCTGGTAGGCGGAAAGGCGGAAGAAGTAGCTCTCCTCCTCGACCCATTCCACGGGCGAGCCGAGCGGCTCGCGGCGGACGCCGTCGTCCCCGACCGTGGTCTCGGCCTCGTCGAAGAACGCCTCCTGCCGGACCGAGTACCAGCCGGCATAGGTGTCGAGATAGATGTCGCCGGCCGCCTCCATCCTCTTCCAGATCGCCTGGCACGCGAGATGGTGCCTGGGCTCAGTGGTGCGGATGAAGTCGTTGTAGGTCACGCCGAGCGCGGCCATCATGTCGCGGAAGCGTTGCGAGTTGCGGTCCGCGAGTGCGAGCGGCGTGAGGCCCTCCGTGGCGGCCGTCTGCTGCATCTTCAGGCCGTGTTCGTCCGTTCCGGTCAGGAAGAAGACGTCCCGCCCCTCCAGCCGCTGGAACCGCGCAATCGCGTCCGAGGCGAGGGCCGTATAGGCGTGGCCGATATGGGGCACGCCGTTCGGATAGAAGATCGGGGTGGTGATATAGAAGGGCTCGCCGGCCATGCCGAACCTTGGAGAGTGATGCGGGCCGGTTCAGGCGGCAGCGCGGACAACCTCCGCCAGATCCCCGAACATCGACACGACGAATGGGCGACGATCGAGGTTGTAGGTTTCCACCGACCTCGCAGCGTCGGCGACCTTCTCACATAGCTCAGCAAGGGGTGCAAGGCGGGCAGGGCCGAGGGAGGCCCCTGCCCTGATGCGCTCGGACGCCCAGAGCTGGACGGCATCGAGCGCCAGCTCGAAATTTCCTTCCGTCCGCCGGTCCGCGAGCTTCTCGGCGAGGCTCAGCACGCGCTGCATCGGCACCTCGGGAAGAAGCTTCAGCAGGGCCGCGAGCTCGTCCAGGATGGCCTGGCGCTTGGGATCGAGCAGCGTCAGTGCGCGCCCGACGGATCCGTCCGCCTTCTCGGCCGCTCCCCTGACCAGGTCCGAGCCGCCCTCCCCGTCTGCCTGCATCTCGGGGCCGAGGGAGCGCAGGACGTCCAGGATCTGCGCGCCGGAGAGCGGGTCCAGGTTGAGCTTGCGGCAGCGCGAGCGGATCGTCGGGAGGACGCGCTGGGGTGCGTGGGAGACGATGAGGATGGTCGATCGCGGCGGCGGCTCCTCGATCGTCTTGAGGAGCGCGTTCGCCGACTGGACGGTGAGGTCCTCCGCCGAATCGACGATCATCACCCGGTGGCCGCCATTGGCCGCCGTCGTCCCGAAGAACGAGAGAGCGCGCCGCGTGGACTTGACGGGAATCGTCTTCGCCGGCGGACGGTCGACATCGGCGGACGCAGTCTCGAGATCGAGCACGATGAGGTTGCCGTGCGCTCCCGCCGCAACCTGCCGAGCCGTCCGGCTGGACGGCGCGACGGCGAGCGGCGCGCCCTCCTCCACTTCGTCCGGGGCCGCCAGGAGCCGCCGCGCCACGCGATAGGCGAGCGTCGCCTTGCCGATTCCCTGCGCCCCTCCGATCAGCCAGGCGTGGTGGAGGCGGCCCGAACCGATAGCTTCGCCGAAGCTGCGCTCCGCATCGGCATGGCCGACGAGGACGGCGCGCTCGCGCGGATGAGGTATGGCCGAGAGGTCGGGCCCGTCGTCAGCCATTCGCAGGCCTCCCGGCTACCTCGAGGGGCGTCAGCAGCCGCGCCTCGACCTCCGCCCAGATCAGCCGCTCGACGCTGTCGGGCGGCCCTGCCGCATCCACGACGGCGCAGCGCTCCGGCTCCGCGGCCGCGATGGCGAGGAACGCCTCGCGGACGCGGCTGTGGAACGAAAGCCCCTCGGCCTCGAAACGGTCCCTCTCCTCCCCCGCGAGCTCCCGCCGCTGGCTCGCCCGCGCAAGGCCGAGCTTGGCGGGGACGTCCAGCACGAGGGTGAGATCGGGCGAGGCGCTGCGGACGGCAACCCGCTCGAGCGCCGAGACCAGCACCCGGGGAACCTCGCCGACCTCGCCCTGATACACGCGCGTCGAATCGGCGAAGCGGTCGCAGATGACGAAGGCGCCGCCCTCGAGCGCCGGCGCGATCGTGCGGTCGATGTGGTCGGCCCGTGCGGACGCGAAGAGAAGCGTTTCCGCGAAAGCGCCATACGGCTTGACCGCGCCGGACAGCAGCAGGCTGCGGATGGTCTCGGCGCGCTCCGACCCGCCCGGCTCGCGGGTCGTGACCACGCGGATGCCCCGCGCCTCGAGGCGGCGCCTGAGACGCTCGCTCTGCGTCGACTTCCCGGCCCCCTCCCCTCCTTCGAGGGTGAT
Organism: Pseudomonadota bacterium; assembly: GCA_023423995.1. Classification (GTDB taxonomy): domain Bacteria; phylum Pseudomonadota; class Alphaproteobacteria; order Rhizobiales; family Beijerinckiaceae; genus Enterovirga. Next base: position 13,153 of record JAFAEL010000118.1, read on the forward strand.
GAACCGGCCGCGACCCGAATGTGATTGCTGCCCCTGCATGGCGCGCGATCCTTAGCCCGGATCTCGGAGCCGTGCAGCCTCCGTGCGTCAGTAGATGCCGGCGTAGATCGGGCGCTGCGGCGGGAGGAGCGGCACGACGGGGAGCGGCGCCGCCTCCTCACGCGGAGGCGCCATGCCGGCAACCTCTCGCGACAAGGCCGGCCGGAGCGGCGGCAGCGGAACGCCGTCCGCCAGGTGGAGAGACGGCGGCTGGGCAGCGACGCGGATCGGCGTCGGCTGCGTGTAGGTCGGCCTCGTCGCAGGCGCCTCCTCGGCATCGTCCATCGCAGCCGCGCGAGCGGGGACCGGCGGCTCGGACGCCTCGGCCACCTCGATCCGGCGCGGTGCGGGCTGCGCCGGGCGATCGCCGCTCAAACCGGCATACATCGTCGCGCCGCCGCCCCGGAACGGAGCCGGCGAGCCGTCGAGGCGCAGTGTCGCGAGCAGCTTCTCGTCGTCGCTACCGCGCGTCGACGCCTTCCCCAGGTACTCGACGCGGACGCGGGTCACGCCCTTGCGGCGGAATTCGAGGGCATCCGAGACCCGCTCGGACACATCGATCACGCGGTCCCGCTCATAGGGTCCGCGGTCGTTCACCCGGACCACCATCGAGCGCTTGTTCACGAGATTGGTGACGCGGACATAGCTCGGCAGAGGCAGCGTCGGATGCGCGGCCGCGATCGATTGGCGGTCGAAGATCTCGCCATTGGCCGTGAGGCGGCCGTGGAAGGCGGTGCCGTACCAGGAGGCCCAGCCCTCGCGCACATAGCCTTTGCCGCGGTGGGGCACATAGGTGCGACCGCCCACCACATAGGGCTGGCCGATCATCTCGCGGCCGCCGCCCTTCGGGATCGGCTCCCCTTCCGGGATGACCCTCGGGCTCGGCTTCACGCCATACTTGTTGCCGCCCTTGCGGCTCGCGACCTGCGGGCCGGCGCAGTTGGCGACCATCAGGGCGAGGAGCATCACAGCCCCGCCCCTGAGGGCTGCCCGCGAAATGCCCGCCCCGCCGCCCGACGGACGCGACTTCGGTTCGGGCACGACTTCTGTCGGACTCGGAAAGATCAACACCGGCTCCCTGGCGATGGAGCAGGATGCTGGGAGCGGCTTAAGGAAAGTTTGACGCGAATCTTGGCGGATTATCGCCGCGCGAAAGCTCAACGCTCTCAGGCGGTTGCGCCTGATCTCTGAACCGAACGATCAGCTATGCCGAGAGCTACGGGCAGGGATTTTCGGCCCAGGGACCCGCGGGCTGGCGCTCGCGGGCCGGCATGAGGACGCGCTCAGCGCGGCTGGTTGAGCTGCTTGATCGAGAGCGCCCCGCGCTTCTGGAACAGCAGGTCGAGCGCCTCCAGCATGAGCTGGTGGATCTTCGTCCGCTCCGTATAGGCGATGTCGCGCAGCTGATCGTAGACCGGCGGCTCGAGATAGACGGAGAGCTGCTTTGCGCGCTCCTTCAGGGTGCCGCGCGGGTTCGGCTCCTGCGGCTTGGCGGGGGCGAGCTGGATGACCTCCCCACCCGCTCGGTTCGGGGTTGGCGCCGCGGAGGCGACGATCGACGCGAGACTGAGCTTAGGCGGCTTTGACATAGATGTGCCCCTGCGAACGCTTCTCGATCCAGGTCCACAAGCGGCGGATTTCCGAAGCGGCCTGTCCGGTCGGGTTGTATTCGGTCACGCCCTGCCCCATGCCGAGCGCATCCTGGTGGTCGTTACGCGTCACGATGTTGACGTCCGGAAGAACGCCCAGGACGGCCAGGCCGTCGGCTGCGTCACGCACACGGTAGGAGCGCGGCGGGGTCTGGTTCAGGACGAAGGCGAACTTCTTCTCCAGGCGATAGATCGCCGCGAGGGTCGGCTTGAAGGCGCGCAGGTCGGCCGGGGTCGGGCGGCAGGGAATGACGCAGAGATCGGCCGCACGGATTGCGGCAAGGCTGCCCGGGGAATCGACGCCCGGCGTGTCGATGAAGACGTAGTCGAAATCCGAATCCCGCAGCCGGTTCATGATGTCGTCGAGCTGCGTCGCGTCGATCTGGGCGACCTCGGGCGTGTCGGCCTTCCGGTGCTCCGCCCAGTCCGTGACGGTCGCCTGCCTGTCCATTTCGAGGATGCAGACCGACTGGCCCGCCTCCTGCGCCGCAACCGCCAGGGAGATGCACAGCGTGCTCTTTCCGCTGCCACCTTTCTGCGTCACGAACGTGATCGCCTTCATGGGCGTCCCTTTCCTTGTGGTACAAAAAGCGGACCCGCACCGAGTCGCGTCGGGCCAGCACCCCCAGATCGAGAATCCTGCGATCCTGTGAACCAAGGATTGGCCTATTCTCTCGGCCATCATGGTTAACGGGCCGTTAAGCTTGGGAAGATCCTGGGCGATCCGCCCCCGTGTTTGCGGCCGGAATGTGCAGAGCCGCACGACCGGGGCTGCGTTCGTGGGCGGCCGGCGGCGTGACGACCTTCGCGCGTGTGCCGGAAGTTCCGGGAGCGGACCGGGAGGCGAGCCTCAGCTGCGGAAGGCCAGCGCCATGTACCATTGGTCGAGCAGCCGCCGGACCGGCGCCTCGAACACCACATCGAGCCGGCGGACACCCTCGAGTACGGCGGCCTGATCCCGCGGATCGCCTTCGAGTTCGAGCGGCTCGAGATAGCGGGAGACGAGGTGCGATCCCTCGATCCGCTCACTGTAGAAGGGAAGGATGATCGCGCCGGTCGTGAGAGCCAGCCGCACGGCCTTCCCGATATTGCCGTCCGTCCGCAGGGGCCTGCCGAGAGAGGGGCCCCGGACCTGTCCGCCGGCATTCTCGTCGACTGCCACCATGAAGATGCCGCCGGGTTCGCGAAGCTTGGCGAGGCCGCGGCGCCAGACAGTCCGTGAATTGACGAGGAGGTCGGCGGGCACCTTGCTCCGGACGCGCTCGGCGATCGCGGCCCTGGCACCGCTGGCGGGCGGAGCGACGATCACGGCTACCCGACCCGGCGCCCTGAACCCGAGCTGCATCTCGGCGAGTTCCCAGTTTCCGAGGTGGGGAAACACGGCGATCACCGGCCGGCCAGAGTTCAGGGCCGCCTCGAGGTGCTCCTCGCCATCGATCGCCACCCGCCCTGCCCTCAGCATGCGGTGGCTCACGGCGAATTCCGCGAAGGTGCGGCCGACATTCGCCCAGAGCCGGTCGACCCCGGCCTGTGCATCGCGCGAGCCGATCCTCGCAAAGAGCCTCGTCGCCCGCTCGTGGCTGACAGGGTTCGCCACCTTGCCGAGCCGCGGCGCCAGCCGGGCACCGAGCCCGGAGCACGCGTCGATCGGCATGCCGCTCATCGCCAGGTGGAGGGACCAGTCTCGGAGGTCGGGCCAGGAGGTATTCACCTCGCGCCCTTAGGCCCGGCCTCGCCGATTCGCACCGGGCAGATGCGCACGCCCCGGCTGCGCGATCGACGCACCCGGCGCTCCACAGCCCGAACCTCGCCGGACCAGAGCGGCTCCACCGGTTGACGCGCCTCCGCACGCCGCCATAGACAAAGCTGCCCGTTGAAGAAGGTGGCAAGGCGGTGCCAGGCACCGCGTTCCAGGCTCCCGGAGGATCCGGGAATCCCCGAGAGTTCAGCGGCCTGGAAGGGTGGCCGAGTGGTTTAAGGCAGCGGTCTTGAAAAC
>JAFAEL010000132.1 GCA_023423995.1 Pseudomonadota bacterium
GCCCTAAAGTCCCGTGGCATCGGCGTCGACACGGACGGCTTCAAGGCCGCCATGGAGCGGCAGCGCGAGAAGGCGCGCGCCGCCTGGTCGGGTTCGGGCGAGGCGGCGACCGACACCGTGTGGTTCGGCCTGCGCGAGCGGGTCGGCGCTACGGAGTTCCTCGGCTACGACACCGAGGCCGCCGAGGGCGTCGTCACGGCCATCCTCAAGGACGGCCAGGAGGTCGCATCGCTCTCCGCCGGCGAGAGCGGGCTCGTCGTCCTCAACCAGACGCCGTTCTACGGCCAGTCGGGCGGCCAAGTCGGCGATACCGGAACCATCCGGGGTCCGGGCGTGCTCGTCCAGGTGGGCGACACCGAGCGCAAGCTCGGGGACGTCTTCGTGCACCATGCCACCGTGGAGCAGGGCACGCTCGCGGTCGGCGCGGCGGTCGAGCTGCAGGTCGATGCCCGCCGCCGCTCGGCGATCCGCGGCCACCATTCGGCGACGCACCTCCTCCACGAGGCGCTCCGCCGCGTCCTCGGCGACCACGTCGCCCAGAAGGGTTCGCTCGTCGAGGCCGAGCGCCTCCGCTTCGATTTCAGCCATCCGAAGCCGATGACGGATGCCGAGCTTCGCGAGGTCGAGGACATCGCCAATCGCCTCGTCCTGCAGAACGAGCCCGTCGTGACCCGGCTGATGGCCGTCGACGAGGCCGTCGAATCGGGCGCCCGGGCGCTGTTCGGCGAGAAATACGGCGACGAGGTCCGCGTCGTCTCCATGGGCACGGACCGCGAGGCCGATGGCAAATGGTTCTCCGTCGAGCTCTGCGGCGGCACCCATGTCGTCCGGACCGGCGATATCGGGCTGATCGCAATCGTGTCCGAGGGCGCGGTCGCGGCGGGCGTCCGGCGCATCGAGGCACTGACCGGCGAGACGGCGCGGCGCTACCTCGCGGGCGAGAGCCGCACCCTGCGCGAGATCGCCGGGATCCTGAAGGCACCGGTCGCGGAAGCGCCCGAGCGCCTGTCCGCCCTCGTCGAGGACCGCCGGCGCCTGGAGCGCGAACTCGCGGAAGCGCGCCGCAAGCTTGCCATGGGCGGCGGCGGCGCCGGTTCCGCCGACGAGATCCGGGTCGTCAGCGGCGTGAACTATCTCGGCAAGGTGCTGCGCGACGTGCCCGCGAAGGACCTGAAGCCCCTGGTCGACGAGGCCAAGAAGCGCCTGGGTTCGGGCGTCGTCGTGTTCGTTGCCGTCGACAAGGACGAGCGCGCCTCCATCATCGTCGGCGTCACGCCCGACCAGGTCGGCGCGCGCAATGCCGTCGATCTCGTGCGGGCGGGAGCGGCGGCGCTCGGCGGCAAGGGCGGCGGCGGCCGGCCCGACATGGCCCAGGCCGGCGGACCGGACGGAGCCCAGGCCGAGGCGGCGCTTGCGGCCGTGGAGGCGGCCCTGGCGGCGGCCTGACGGCTCGCCGAGTTCCGGCCGATCCCCTATCCTCTCCCGGCCGCGCCATGCGGCTGCAGGCGGGCTTCGAGAGAGCTCGCCAGGGGAGGGGATAGATGCAGAGCCGCTCCATCAATGCGCCCGGCGTGCACAAGCCGAGCACCGGCTACGTCCAGGCGCGCGAGATTGCCGGCCAATCGCGCGTCCTGTTCATCAGCGGCCAGACGCCCGTCGATATCGACGGCAAGGTGCCGGAGGGGTTCGAGGCCCAGTGCCGGCTCGTGTGGCGCAATGTCGAGGCGCAGCTTCGCGCGGCCGGCATGACGCTCGACAACCTCGTCATGAGCCGGACCTACCTGTCGGATCGCCGCTACGCGCTGCCGAACCGCACGATCCGGAACGAGGTGCTCGGCGCGCGCGAGACGGCCGTCACGGTCGTGATCGCCGGGATCTTCGACGAGAACTGGCTGCTCGAGATCGAGGCGGTCGCGGCGGCCTGAGCCGCCCGGCCTCAGGCCGCCGGCGGCCAGCTTTCCGTATCGTGGTCGGGATGCTGGCGCGACGCCATCCGGGCCAGGAGGTCCGGGCCGGTGCCGTCCTCGGTCGCCTCGTCGGGCAGTTCGTGCAGGCGCGCGAAGACGGGGCGGCGGCTCTCGACGCCGAACTGGCTCGCCGGCAGGACCCGGTCCGGATCGTCGAGCGAGCCGATCGAGATCGAGATGCGGTCGTGCTCGAGCACGGTGTAGTAGAGCGGGGTGCCGCAATCGCGGCAAAAGCCGCGCTCCACCGCCTCGGACGACCGGAACGCGCCCGGCGTTCCCCTGGTCCAGACCAGGTCGGCGCGCGGGACGCCCGCGAGCGGGGCGATGTAGTTGCCGAAGGCCTTCTGGCACATGCGGCAATGGCAGATCGACGGCCCGGTCGGCTCGCTCAGCAGCCGGTAGCGCACGGCGCCGCATTGGCATCCGCCAGACAGCATCGGACGTCTCCCTTTCGGCTTCGAACGCTCCCGGAGGGCTTTCGGTTCGCCTGGGGAAACAAGACGCTCCTCGGCCGGGTGTCAGGCGGCGGACAGAAGGTCCTCGGCCCGGACATTGGCCATGCGCTCGAAATCGCGTTGATAAAGCTCGATCGCAGGGTTCTCTTCGGCCGCCCGCCCGTACCAGTAGCGTGCGGCGTGCAGATCGCCGAGCCCTTCGTAGCAGGCGCCAATCGCGTGACCCAGGGAGCCCCCATCGAGCGATGGATCGCCTTCGGCCATGTGAAGGTACATCGCGATCGCCGTCTCGAAGCGGCCCGTCTGGACACATCGATCGGCAAATGCCTGCATCTCATTGGGGTCCATCTGTCACCTCAATCTGATGTGGCGATTGACGTAGGCCGGATTATTCCTCGGAAGGGCTGCCGTCTCTAGGTTGATGTGCGGTCCCTCCCGGCCGTACTGGCCGGGGTTTATGTCGAACCGAACGACGTTGCCGTTCGGTCCGATCCATTGCTTTGCTCCGCGTGGCGTTGGCGCGAAGCGCGGTACGCCACCCAGAAACTCTTCCAGTCCTGCCGCGATGGATTCGAACCGAGCCCGCGGCATCGCAGGCTCGGTCCAGGCGGGGCCCGATCGCTCGGCCTCAGGCCGCCATTGCCGTCTTCAGGTTCTCGTCGATCTTGTCGAGGAAGCCGGTCGTGGAGAGCCACTTCTGGTCGGCGCCGACGAGGAGCGCGAGGTCCTTGGTCATGTAGCCCGACTCGACGGTGTCGACGCAGACCTTCTCGAGCGTCTCGGCGAAGCGCTTCAGCTCCGCGTTGTCGTCGAGCTTGGCGCGGTGCAGCAGGCCGCGGGTCCAGGCGAAGATGGAGGCCATCGAGTTCGTCGAGGTCTCCTTGCCCTTCTGATGCTCGCGGTAGTGCCGGGTCACGGTGCCGTGCGCCGCTTCGGCCTCGACGGTCTTCCCGTCCGGCGTCATCAGCACGGAAGTCATGAGGCCGAGCGAGCCGAAGCCCTGCGCGGCCGTGTCGGACTGCACGTCGCCGTCGTAGTTCTTGCACGCCCAGACGTAGCCACCCGACCACTTGAGGCAGGAGGCGACCATGTCGTCGATCAGCCGGTGCTCGTAGGTGAGGCCGAGCGTCTTGAACTGGCTCGCGAACTCGGCGTCGAAGATCTCCTGGAAGATGTCCTTGAAGCGCCCGTCATAGGCCTTCAGGATCGTGTTCTTCGTCGAGAGATAGACCGGGTACTTGCGGGCCAGGCCGTAGTTGAACGAGGCGCGGGCGAAGTCACGGATCGATTCGTCGAGGTTGTACATCGACATCGCGACGCCGGAGCCCGTGAAGTTGAACACTTCCTTCTCGATGACGGTGCCGTCCTCGCCCTCGAACTTGACCGTCAGCCGGCCCTTGCCCGGAACCTTGAAGTCCGTCGCGCGGTACTGATCGCCATAGGCGTGGCGGCCGATCACGAAGGGCTGCGTCCAGCCGGGCACGAGGCGCGGCACGTTCTTGCAGATGATCGGCTCGCGGAAGATCACGCCGCCCAGGATGTTGCGGATCGTGCCGTTCGGCGACTTCCACATCTCCTTCAGGTTGAATTCCTTCACGCGCGCCTCGTCGGGCGTGATGGTGGCACATTTCACGCCGACGCCGTGCTTCTTGATGGCGTTGGCTGCATCGATCGTGACCTGGTCGTTCGTCTTGTCGCGGTACTCGATTCCGAGGTCGTAGTACTCGAGGTCGACGTCCAGATAGGGGTGGATCAGCTTGTCCTTGATGAGCTGCCAGATGATCCGGGTCATCTCGTCGCCGTCGAGTTCGACGACGGGGTTGGCCACCTTGATCTTGGGCATTGTCGCTCACCTTGCGCTTGGGGCTCGGGGCCCCGTGGACTGATGTGGTCCGCTCATAGCGCGCTGCAGCGAAGCCGGAAAGGCGGGCCGGCCGATCGCCGGCCCATAACGTCAGCTCGGGGCCTCGCGAGGACGGGCCAACCCTCCCGCGCGAGGTGGGTGCCCGCTATTGCGGCTCGATGCCGGACGCCTTGACGATGTCCCGGTACTTGTTGCGCTCTGCGGCCGAGAACATCGTGAACGCGTCCGGGGTGTTCGGGGCCGCGACGGCCCCGACCGCCTTCAGCTTCGCCTGTACGTCCGGGGTCGAGTAGATCGCCTTCACGTCGGCCGCGATCCTGTCGACGATCGCGCGCGGGACCCCCGCGGGCGCAAAGAGGCCGTGCCAGGTTGCGACGTCGAAGCCCGGGATCGTCTCCGCGATGGCCGGCACGTCCGGCGCCGTCGGGCTCCGGTCCTTGCTGGTCACGGCGATCGCCCGGACGGTGCCCGCCTCGGCCTGGGGCCAGGCCAGCGTCATGTTGTCGAAGGCGAGGTCGATATGCCCGCCCGCGATGGCCGTCATGATGTCCCCGGACGACCGATAGGGGACGTGCGCCATCTTCGTCCCGGTCAGGTTCGCGATCATCTCGGCGGGCAGGTGGTTCGAGGCGCCGACCCCGGAGGAGCCGTAGCTGAGCTTGCCCGAGTTCGCCTTGAGGTACTCGACGAATTCCGGGAAGGTCTTCACCGGCATCTTCGGGCTGACGACGAGCAGGTTCGGCAGCTGCGCGAAGAGGCTGATCGGCTGGAAGTCGGTCTCGGCGTTGTAGCTCAGGCGCTTGTAGACGTAGGGCGCGATCGCATGCGTGCTCGCGGTCCCGACGAGCAGCGTGTAGCCGTCCTTCGGGGCCTGGGCCACGGCGGCCGCTCCGACCGTTCCTCCTGCACCGGCCTTGTTCTCCACGATGAAGGGCTGGCCGTATTTCGCCTGCATGGCCTGGGCGAAAATGCGCCCGAACATGTCGGTCGTGCCGCCCGCCGTGAACGGCACCACGATGATGACCTGGCGCTGCGGCCAGTTCTCCTGCGCGCCGGCCGGCAGGCTCGACACGGCCATGGCGGCGGCGGCCGTGCCTGCCAGCGCGGCGAGGCGCCTACGCGTGAGCTCTCTCCCCTCGGTCATATGTCCCTCCCGAAATCATTGTCGTTGTTGGTCTATTTGTCCGTGCCATCGATGGCAGGAACCTCTCCCACGAAGCCCCGGTCGTTGCCGGCGCCTGTCATGAAGTCGAAATCGCACCCCTGGTCCGCCTGCAGCACGGTGTCGTGCAGGAGGCGGGCATAGCCACGCTTCGCCCAATCCGGGCGCGAGGCTGGGGGCAGGGCGGCGCGGCGGGACGCCAGTTCCTCGTCGCCGACCAGCAGGTCGATGCGGCGTGCCTCGACGTCGAGGCGAATCTGGTCGCCGGTCCGCACCAGCGCCAGCGGCCCGCCGACGGCCGATTCCGGCGCGATGTGCAGCACGATCGTGCCGAAGGCGGTGCCGCTCATCCGGGCATCCGAGATGCGCACCATGTCCTTCACGCCGGCCCGGGCCAGCTTGCGGGGGATCGGCAGGTAGCCGGCCTCCGGCATGCCCGGCGCTCCAACCGGGCCGGTGTTGCGCAGCACGAGCACGTCGTCCGCCGTCACATCCAGATCCGGATCGTCGATCCGGGCCGCCATGTCTTCCACGTTTTCGAACACGACGGCGCGGCCGGTATGCTGCAGAAGCTTCGGGCTTGCGGCCGAATGCTTGATGACGGCACCGCGCGGGGCGAGATTGCCGCGCAGCACGGCCATGGCGCCGATCGGCTTGATCGGATTTCCGCGCGCGCGGATCGCGTCCTGCCCTGGCACCTCTTCCGCGGCTGCGGCGACGTCGCGAAGCGTGGTGCCGGCGACCGTCTTGGCATCCAGGTCGAGGATGTCGCCGAGCTCGCGCATCAGCTTCGGCATGCCGCCGGCATGGTGGAAATGCTCCATGTAGTGCTGGCCGGACGGCTTCAGGTCGATCAGGACCGGCACCTCGCGCCCGATCCGGTCGAAGGTCTCCAGGTCGATGCGCTCCTTGGTGCGGTTCGCGATGGCCGTGAGGTGGATGAGGCCGTTGGTCGAGCCGCCGATCGCCTGGAGCACGATCTGAGCGTTGCGAAAGGCAGACGCGGTCAGGATCTCGGACGGGCGAGGGCTCCCGGAGACGGCCATCTCGGCCGCGCGCTTGCCACTCGCTTCCGCAATGCGGATGCGCTCGGCATGCGGGGCAGGCACGGTCGCGCTCATAGGCAGTGAGAGGCCGAGCGCCTCCGTGATGCAGGCCATGGTGGAGGCCGTGCCCATGACCATGCAGGTGCCGACGGAGGGGGCGAGGCGGCCGTTCACGGTCTCGATCTCCGCCTCGTCGATCTCGCCCGCCCGATGGGCCGCCCAGAGCCGCCGGCAATCCGTGCAGGCGCCGAGCACCTCGCCCTTGTGGTGGCCGACCACCATGGGGCCGACCGGCACGACGACGGTCGGCAGGTCGACCGAGGCGGCAGCCATGATCTGCGCCGGCAGCGTCTTGTCGCAGCCCCCGATCACCACCACGGCATCCATCGGCTGGGCGCGGATCATCTCCTCGGTGTCCATCGCCATCAGGTTGCGCAGGTACATCGAGGTCGGGTGCGCGAAGCTCTCGTGGATGGAGATGGTCGGGAAGACCATGGGCATCGCGCCGGCGAGCATCACGCCGCGCTTCACCGCCTCCACGAGCTGCGG
>JAFAEL010000148.1 GCA_023423995.1 Pseudomonadota bacterium
CCCGCCACAGGACCGCCTCCGACTCCTCCGCCGCACCTTCGGCCGACAGGAAGGCTCGGGCCTCGGCCGTTCTGCGCGCCCGCACGGCCGCGATCCCCGACAGGATCAGCGTGTCACGCCGGCGCGCGAAGACGGCGTCCTCCGATCGGGCCAGGGCGAGAAGGCTCAGCGCCTCGTGGTTGAGCCCATTGGCGAGCATGAAGCGCGCGAGCCGGAACCGCGCCTCCGCGCGCCCGGCGCGGGCGGCCTCCGCGTTGTCCCGGACCAGCGCGGCGTAGCGGTCGAACGCGCCGGATGCGGCGTCCTGAACCCAGGCGTCGCGGGCGAGAACGAGGCGCGAGGCGGTTCCGCCATCCTCGCGGCCGCGGGAAGCGGGCGACAGCGTGAGGCCGACGTCGCGGGCGATCAGGACCCCGTTCTGTCCCAGGGCGACGGAGACGTCATCCGCCCGCGCTTCCACCACCACGCCATGGATGGTCGAGGCGAGGCCGAACTCGACGAAGCTGCGCGGCAGCGGCAATCCCTGGACGCGCCCGGAGGCGGTCACGACCGCGAGCTTCGCCCCGTCGCCGTCCCGGAGCCAGTGGGCGCGCGATGCCCCCGCCATCCCGACCGCCACCAGCGGACGCCCGTGGGTATCGACGCCGCGCGAGACCTTCAGGGCATCGGATGGAAGCCCCCCGGCACTTCCGGTCGTCAGCCGCCAGCCCTCGCCCTCGGCAAGGAACCGGACCGCCCCGGAGGAGGGCTCGGGCAGGCGGAGGACCGTGAGCCCGCCCTCGGCTCTGACGCTCAGCGGCCTGAGGGACGGATCGGTAGCCGCGACGAGGGACGAGGTGTCGAGCCTGTCCTCCGTGTCGAAGGCGAGCGTCAGCACCCCACCCCGCCTGAAGGCCGCAGCGGGCGTCCGCCGGCCGAACGGGAACACGATGGCGGTGCCATCCGCCGCCGCCTCCACCCGCGCAACGACCACGGAGGGCGCGGGGCCCTCGGCGGCCATCACGCCGGGCTTGGCGGGCTCGGCGGGTGCCATTGCGGGCGGGCGTGATTGGGAGCCCCGGCGATCGCCTGCACCCGGCCCGGCGCCGCGCGCGTCCGGGGCGGGGATCGCCTGCAGGACAGGCGGCGGGACCTGCTCGGCAGGCTCGGGCAGCTCCTGCGGAGGCTGCGGCCTTGCGAGATCGAGGACCAGGCCATCCGGCTCGCGGAAGCTCTGGGCGTCGAAGCCGGCCGCGCGCCTGACCCGGATGGTCAGTCCGCCGGCGCCCGAGAGCGCTTCGAAATCCGCCACACCGGCCGTGAGCTTGGGCTTCGAGCCCGCCTGGTCGAACCTGACCTGTCCCTTGAAGGACAGCTCGACCTCCTCCCCGTCCTGTTTGACGTCGACCGGAAGGTCCGGCGGCACCTCGAACTGGAGCCTTGTCAGGGCGGGCATCTCGCCGATGCGCAGCCGCACGAGCCTTGGTGCCTCGGCCGGGCGGCCCCCAGCGGCCTTCAGCTTCGCTTCCGCGGTCTGGACGCGCGCGGCGAGCTCGGCCACGACCTCCGGCGGGAGCCCGGGCGGGAGGCCCGTCCACTTCGGCGGCAGGAGGTCGATGAAGACCCGCTCGGCGGCCTCGAGCACGTTGACGCGAACGGGCGCGGCGAGAGCGAGCCTCAGGCCCGTGCCGTCGGGATCGCGGCGGACCGTGCTGACATACGGCGCCAGCTCGTTGGCGAGCTTCTCGGCCTTTACCTTGGACGGCTCGGCAAAGCTGATGACCAGCACGGAGTTGGCCGTCCGGGCCGAAACCTTGGTCGGCTGGTCGAACTGCAGCAGGACCCGGCCGAAGCCGTTCATCTTGGAGCCGGTGACGACCACCTCGCGAGCGGAGGCCGGCACTGCGCCCACGAGGAGCGCGAGGCAGGCGAGAAGCAGGGGTGCGAGCCGTCCGACAGCCGAGCCGGACCACCGGCCGGGAAATGGCATCTTCGACACCGATCAGACGAGCTGTTCTGGCTGAGCCGGGCTGCGTGGACGAGGCTACCCTACCGGTCTGCTGCTAACGCCCGCTTAACCGAGATCAGCGGCGAGCCATGGCGGGGCGCTCGATGGCCGGCAGTTCCCCTGGCGGAAGCGCTCCGGGCGTAGGCGCCGGCTTCACCTCCTGCCCGCCGCCTTCCGCCCGCTTGGCGAGCGCGACGGTGAGCTTCTCCGCGCTCTCCGGGCTCATCGCGGCGAGGACCTCGGCCATCTTCCGCGAATTCATCTGGGACACCACCGCGAGGAGCACGTCGAGCGGCAGGCGCTCGAAAACCCGCGCGGCCTCCTTCGGCTTCATGGTCTCGTACATGACCACGACGTTCCTGAGCACGGCCGGGTCGCCGGCATTCTTCGCGGCAGGGGCGTTCGCCTTCGCCGATTCATCGGCCGCCGCGGCCTTCATGGCGTTGAGCCGCTCGTCGAGCTTGCGCTCCTGTTCCTGGAGCATGCGCTCGCGCGCCTCCATCTCGCGCGAGCGCTGCTGGAGCTCCTCGCGACGCTCGCCGAGACGCTCGAGCAGGAGCCGCTCGCTCGGCGAGGGTGGATGAAGCGGCGGAGCCGGCTCGCGCTGGGCGGTGCTGTCCTCGGGCGGCGGAGCGCTTCCGTCCTCCTGCTTGGCGGGCAGGGAGCCGGTTGTGGTCGGCTCCTCCAGCTCGAAATTCGTCCGGGCATGGGTGAGGACGCGGCCGAAGCTCGCCTGTTTCGTCGCGGCCGGCGCGGGCGGAGGCGGTTCGGCCTGCGGCGGGGCTCCCGTTCCGAGGCTCGCGGAAAGACCCAGGACCTTCAGCCCGAGCATCGCGACGGCCGCCACGATGACGCCGTCGATCAGCCGGAAACTCGGGAGCTTTCCCGAACCCGGGAGCTTTCTCTTTGGCGTCACGCCGCCCTGCTCTCGATGCGACGCGCACTCCGCTCCGCCAAGGCCTGCGCGGCCGCGAGGGCCGCGTCGAGGCCGGACCCGGCCCGAGGCTCCTCGGCAACGGGCACGGGCCGCACGGAGGTCTGGGCGTTCAGGGCGCGCCGCGTGCTGTCGAAGACGCGCTCGAGGCTGCCCATCACCTTTTCGCCGGCCGCCGTCGCCCGGGTGAGCTCCTGCGTCTGGCGATGCGCCATGTCCATGCGCTCGGCGAGGTCGCGGTCGCAATCGGCGAGCGCGGCGCGCAATCCGCCGACGGCGCGCTCGGCCCGCTCGGTCGCGCCGAGCAGTTCGGCGATCGTCGCCCGCATGGCGGCCTCGTCGGCCTTCAACCCGGAGATCCGGCGCGACAGCCGGACGGAGGACACGATCGTGGCCACGAGGAGGATGGCGACGAGCAGGTCCGCCGTGACGCTGAGAAGGCTACTCATCGGATTACGATCTCATCGGGCTACTGGACGATCACGTCCTTGAAGAGGACCGCCTCGACGCGGCTCGGCGCGACCGCCACGTTCACCCGCCGCAGCAGCTCCTCCCTGAGGCGGTGGATGCCGCCCGAGCCCTCGAGGTCGCTTGCGCGCAGCTCGCGCAGGAAGACCTGGAAGATGTCCTCCACGCGCGGAAGCAGCGGCTGCACGTCAGCCACGATCTTGGGATCCCGCACCTCGAGCGCGGCCTTGAACTTGAGGAAGCGCGGTCGTTCCTGGTTCGGCTCGGCGGCGAGGTTCACGATCATCTCCCGCACGTCGACGAAGGCGACGGGCTTCTTCTCGGGAACGGCAGCCTGCTTCGCGCCCGCGCGGCCGAACATGAAGTACCCGCCCCCGCCGCCCGCGAGCGCGAGCACGGCCGCCAGGACGATGACGAGCTTCTTCTTGCCGCCCTTCGGAGCGCCGGACTCGTCGGCGCCCTCTTCGGCCGCCTCCTTGGGCTTCTTCGCCATGCTCTAGATGCGTCCGGCCTCGACTCTTGGTCGGGCGATGATCGTCGGGCAGAGCTTCGGTCCGCAGGGTTAACCGGCGGTTAAGTCGGTAATTTCTGCCGCCTAAAAGCTGCCGGCCCGCCCGTTCTGCACTCCATTCGGGATGGAGAAATATTGGCATAAGTACCTGTATTAACGTGATTTTCAGCGGAAAATCCGGTTGGCACGCCGGCTGCGATGATGGGTCTGCCGGGTTCGCGCTGGGGAGCGTCGAGGGTCCGGCGGGGAATCACAGCGGGAGCGGTTCATGCAGAACGCGCTGCTCGTCGGCCTGTCGCGCCAGATGGCGCTCCGGCGCGAGCTCGACGTCATCGCCAACAACGTGGCGAACGTCACGACGAATGGCTTCAAGGCGCGATCCTCGCGCTTCGAGAGCTTCCTGATGCCGAAGGCGAGCGGCGACGCGTTCAAGCGTCCCGACCGCTCGCTCGACTACGTCATCGACAAGGGCACGACGCTCGACGTTTCGGCGGGCGCGATCGAGATCACGCGCAATCCGCTCGACGTCGCGATCCGGGGAGACGGCTTCTTCGCCGTCCAGACGGAGGCCGGCGAGCGCTACACGCGGAACGGCGCCTTCTCGCTGGATGCGCAGGGCCGCCTCGTGACCAGCGACGGCCACCTCGTGCTCGGCGACAATGGGCCGATCAGCTTCGACCGCAGCGAGACGGACATCTCCGTCGCGCCGGACGGGACGATCGCCTCCGCACAGGCGCAGCACGGCCGCCTCCGGGTGGTCCGCATCCCGGATAGCCGCGCGCTCAGGAACGAGGGCGGCAACCTCTTCTCCGCCGCCGTCCCGGCCGAGCCCGCCGGCGCGACGAGCCGCCTGGAATCGGGCGCGCTCGAGCGCTCGAACGTCCGGGCCGTGCAGGAGATGACGCGCCTGATCGAGGTCAACCGCGCCTATGCGAGCGTCGCCAGCATGGTCGGCCAGCTCGACGAATTGAAGCGGTCGGCCGTGTCGAAGCTTGGCGACGCCCAGGCGGCCTGAGGAGAGCCATCATGCGCGCATTGCAGACGGCCGCGACCGGGATGGCGGCCCAGGAACTCAACGTCCAGACGATCTCGAACAACATCGCGAACCTTCGCACCACCGGGTTCAAGCGGCAGCAGGCGCAGTTCCAGGACCTGCTCTACGAGAACCTCCGGCGGGCGGGGTCTGCGACCTCGGACCAGGGCACCCAGATGCCCGCCGGCCTGTCGATCGGCTCCGGCGTGAAGACGGTCTCGACCCCGCGGGACATGTCCCAGGGCAACCTGAACTCGACGGGTAAGCCCTACGACGTCGCCATCCGGGGCGAGGGCTACTTCAAGATCCGCATGCCGGACGGAACGGCCGCCTACACGCGGGACGGGTCGTTCAACCTCGACGCCCAGGGGCAGCTCGTCACGCAGAACGGCTACCTCGTCGAGCCGGGCATCACGGTGCCGCAGACCGCGACCGCGGTGTCGATCTCCAACCAGGGCATCGTCCAGGCGACGCTGCCCGGCCAGACCGCGCAGCAGAACATCGGCACGATCCAGCTCTCCCGGTTCATCAACAAGACCGGGCTGAACTCGGTCGGCGACAACCTCTTCACCGAGACCGCCGCCTCCGGCCAGGCGGTCGACGGCAACCCCGGCCAGGACGGGTTCGGCAACCTCCAGCAGAACTACCTGGAGGATGCGAACGTCAACGCCGTCACGGAGATCTCCGGCCTGATCGCCGCCCAGCGCGCCTACGAGATGAACTCGAAGGTGATCACGGCCGCGGACCAGATGCTGTCCTCCACCAGCCAGATGTTCCGCGGCTGAGGTGGCGACGATGATCCGCACCCTCCTCGCCTCCGCGCTCACCAGCGCCCTGCTCTGGTCCGGCGCGGCGCTCGCGGCCGACCGGGCCGCCCTGCGCGGCGACGTCACGGCCCAGCGCGATACGCTCACCCTGGCCGACCTCGTCCATGGCGCGCCCGCCGCGATCGCGGACACGCCCGTGTTCCGGTCGCCGGCCCTCGGCCAGACCGGCACGATCCAGACGCGCCGGATCGTCGAGGCGGCCCAGGATCTCGGCCTCGCCCAGATCGAGACCGGTGGCCGGCTCCAGATCACGGTGTCGCGGGCCGCGCGGCAGATCGGGGCCGGCGAGATCGAGCAGGCCCTCCGCCGGGCGCTTGCCGAGAAGCTCGGCTTCGACCCTGCGGCGACCGGCGTCGCGTTCGACGGAGCCTCTCCGTCCCTCACGCTCGCTCCGGACCTCAAGGGCGACCTCGTGGCAGGCGACCTCGTCCTGGACCGGCGCTCGCGACGCCTCCAGGCCACGGTCTGGGTCGGGCCCTCCCCGACCGAGCGCCGCGCGTCCCTGCGCGTCACCGGCACGGTCGTCGACCTCGTCGAGGTCGCGGTCCTCACGCGGTCGCTCGAGCGCGGAGAGGTCGTGAAGGCGACGGACCTGTCGGTCGAGAAGCGGCCGCGCGAGCTGGTCTCGTCGGATGCCCTGCTCGACGGCACCCCGCTCGCCGGCCGCGTGGCGCGCCGCGCGCTCGGCGCCGGCACCTTCGTCAAGCTCGGCGACCTGGCCCGGCCCGAACTCGTCGGCAAGGGTGACATCATCAGCGCCGTCTACGAGGCGCCCGGGATCGTCCTCTCGATGCGCGTGAAGGCCAACGAGGGCGGCGCGCTCGGCGACGTCATCAGCATCACCAACCCGGGATCCAAGAAGGCCGTCCCGGCCACCATCGTCGGCCCCGGACGCGTGTCCGTGCGGCCCGGCCAGACCGAACGCGTGGTCGCCGCAAGCGCCCTCCCTGTCCAGAACTGACCCGCGAACACGCGAGGACGCCCATGCTTACCCTCCCCTCCCCGGCGCGCGCCGCCCTCGGCCTGTCGCTCGTCGCCCTGACGCTCGGCGGCTGCGGCTCGCTCGACCGGCTGTCCAATGTCGGCAAGGCGCCCGACCTCTCGGCCATCCAGGATCCGACCGCCCAGCCCGGCTACAAGCCCGTCCGGATGCCGATGCCGAACCCGCAGCCGTCCTCCTACGCGGCCAACTCGCTCTGGCGCACAGGCTCGCGGGCCTTCTTCAAGGACCAGCGCGCGCAGCAGGTCGGCGACCTCGTGACCGTGCAGGTGAAGGTCACGGACAAGGCCAACCTCGATAACGAGACCAAACGGTCCCGCACGAGCGGCGACAAGCTCGGCATCCCGAACATGTTCGGCCTGGAGTCGAAGAACCTGCTGCCGGGATCCGACCCGAACTCCCTCGTCTCCTCGAGTTCGACGACCACCACCGAAGGCACCGGCTCGATCGCCCGCAAGGAAGAGCTCATCACGAATGTCGCGGCGGTCGTCACGCAGGTCCTGCCCAACGGCAATCTCGTCGTCGAGGGGAAGCAGGAGATCCGGGTGAACTTCGAGGTCCGCGAACTCATCGTCGCAGGCATCATCCGGCCCGAGGACATCCAGGCCGACAACACAGTGGATTCGACGAAGATCGCCGAGGCGCGGATCGCCTATGGCGGACGTGGCCAGATCACCGACGTCCAGCAGCCCCGCTACGGGCAGCAGGTGATGGATATCATCCTGCCCTTCTGAGCTCCCGTTCCCCGGGTGCAACGGCACGCTCCCCACGTCCGCCGCTGCACCCAAGGCGGCCCCGGCGCTCCCGCCGGGGCCGCATCTCTGCTAGAGAACCGGCCATGATCGCGCCATTCGAGCGCTGCGGTGCAGCCCGCCCGGCGAGCGGTGCCCCGACCAGCGCCAAGCCGTTCCCGAGGCGGGCATGACCACCGTCGCGTCCCGGATGCCATCGGCGCCGGATGCCCTGGCGCGTCCCCGGACGATCGGCCTGTCGGGACGCCTGATCCTGCTGACCATTCTCTTCATGATCGTCGCGGAGATCCTGATCTTCATCCCGTCGCTGGCGCGCTTCCGCTTGGACTGGATCAGCGACCGGGTCATGGGCGCCCAGATGATTGCACTCGCGCTTTCGTCGGTGCCCCCGAACGAGCGCGCCGGCCAGCTCGAGACGAGGCTGCTCGCCGCGGCGAAAGGCGCCCAGGCGATCGGCATCCGCGGCCAGGGCACGCAATGGCTCGTCACCACGGGCGCCACGGAGCCGCCCGCCTCCGACCGGAACATCGATCTGCGCAGCCCGCCCTGGTACGGCTGGATCAGGGGCGCGCTCCGGACGATGCTCATTCCCATCCCGCCCACCACGCGAATCGTCGCGCCCGGCCCGCCGGGCACGCCCGGCATGGAATGGGTGGAGATCGTCCTCGACGAGCGTCCCCTCCGGGACGCCATGCTCGCCTTCACGCGCACCTTTCTGCTGGTCTCGCTGCTGGTGGCGGGCGTGACGGCTGCGCTGCTGTACCTATCCCTGCACGTCCTGGTGGTCAGGCCGGTCCGGCGGCTCGCGACGAACGTGGCCGAGTTCGCCCGCGATCCCGAGAACGCGAGCCGGATCATCACGACGAGCGGGCGGACGGACGAGATCGGGGCGGCCGAGCGCGCCCTGGCCCATATGGAATCGGCGCTCGCCAGCGAGCTTCGCCAAAAGCGGCGGCTCGCCGATCTCGGGCTGGCGGTCAGCAAGATCAACCACGAGCTGCGCAACCTGCTGACGACGGCGCAACTCCTCGGCGACCGGCTGGGCGATGTCGACGACCCGGCGGTCAAGAAGATCGCTCCCCGCCTCGTCGGCACGCTCGCGCGGGCCGTCGAGTATTGCGGCGCGACGCTCGCCTATGGCCGCGCCAGCGAACCGCCGCCCCAGCGCAGGCTGGTCGACGTGAAGGCGATCGTGGCCGACCAGCTCGACCTCGCCAAGCTCGGGGACGGCCACCCGATCGCGATCCTCGACGAGACCCCGCCGGGCCTCATGGTGGACGCCGATCCGGAGCAGCTCGGGCGCGTGTTTCTCAACCTCATCCGCAACGCCGTCGAGGCGCTCGCCCGCGCCAAGACACCGGACGCCTGCGTCAGGCTGAGCGGGGAGCGGTCCGGCTCGACCGTCCGCCTGCGGGTGACGGATAACGGCCCGGGGGTTCCCGAGCGCTTGCGCGACCGGCTCTTCTCGGCCTTCCAGGCCTCCGAACGCAGCGGCGGCACGGGCCTCGGCCTGCCGGTCGCGGACGAGATCGTGCGGCTTCACGGCGGCACCATCGTGCTGGAGACGACGCCCGCGGGCGCCCGCTTCTGCATCACCATCCCGGACCGCCCGGCCGCGTGAACCGCGATGGGCGACGATGCTCGACGGAGCGGCCTCGGGCCGCCTTGATGGATCCAGATGGAGCTTCCAGCCATGTCCGCAGCCGACCGCGATTGGGCGGAGCGCGAGTACAATCCGCGCCTGCTCGTCCCGAATGCGACCGAGATTTACGGACGCTGGCCGGGCCGGGCGGAGGAGACGCGACGCCGCCATCCGCCTCTCGCCGACATCCGATACGGCGAGCACCCGCGGGAAGTGATGGATCTCTTCCGCGTGGAGAAGGCACGCGGGACGGTGCTCTTCATCCATGGCGGCTATTGGCGCGCCTTTTCGAAAGACGACTTCTCCTGGGTGGCGGACGGCTTCATGCGGTTCGGCCTCTCGGTCGCCGTGCTGAACTATCCGCTGACGCCCGATGTGCCGCTCGCCCGGATCGTGGAAGCGACCAGGACCGCCTTCGCGACGCTCTATGCCGACGTGCTGACGCCGGCCGAGCGGGCGCGCGTGGTGGTGACCGGGCATTCGGCGGGCGGCTACCTCTCCGCCCTGCATCTGGCGACGGCCTGGGACGATTACGGCCTGCCGGAGGATCCTCTCGTCGGGTGCGTGCCGATCTCGGGCGTGTTCTCGCTCGCGCCGCTCATCCACACCAGCATGAACGAGGCGATCGGCCTCGATCTCGCCCAGGCCGGCGAACTCAGCATCTACGGCAAGCCGTGCCGCTCGCGTGCGCCGCTCACGCTCGTGGTCGGCGGGGACGAATCGGCCGAGTTCCACCGGCAATCGGAGGACCTCGCCGCCGGCTGGAGCGACCTCGAGCCGAAGCTTCTCGACATCCCCGGCCGGAATCATTTCGACGTGATCGACGGCCTCGCGGAGCCGGGCTCCGCGCTTCACGCCACCATCATGGAGTTGATCGAGAAGAGCCGGTAGGCCCGGACGCGGTGCCGGGCTTCGGCCCGTCACTTCACCGGCTTGAACACGCCGCTCGACTTGGCGAGGAGCTCGCCCGCCTCGTCGCGGACCTGCGCCTCGCAGAAGAGGATCGAGCGGCCGGCCTTCAGCACGGAGCCCTCCCCGAAGAGAACGCCCGACCGGCCCGGCGCCAGGAAGGCGACCTGCATATCGAGCGTCATCACCGGCCTGCCCGCATGGGTGCGGCCCGCCGTGCCCATAGAGACGTCCAGCAGGGTGCAGATGGCGCCGCCATGGACGATCCCGACATTGTTCATGTGCTGCGGCCCGAGGCGCATGCGCAGCCGGGTCCGGCCGTCGACGAAGCCGATCTCCTCGATCTCGCAATGATCCGCGAACGGGATCTCGGCTCCGAAGATGGCGGCCATCTCAGATCGACCCGCCATCGACCACGATCGTCTCGCCCGTCATGTAGCCGGCTCCCGCGGCGAGGAAGAGCATCGCCTCGGCGATATCCTCCGGCCTGCCGAGCCGGGCCAGCATGGTGCGCTCGAGCGTCATGCGCCGGCGCTCGTCCGACCAGGCGCTCGTCAGCGGCGTCTCGACCAGGCCGGGGGCCACGGCATTCACCCGGACGTCCGGCGCCAGCGCCCGCGCGAGGCTCTTCGTCAGGTTGACGAGACCCGCCTTGCTGGCCGCATAGGCGATCGAGCTACCCCGCCGCCCGAGCCCGGCCACCGAAGCCGTGTTCACGATGGCGCCCCGCGCCTTGCGCAAGGCCGGCGCGGCAGCGCGCGAGCAGCGGAACGGACCGACGAGATTCGTGCCGAGGATCCTGTCCCAGAAGCCATCCGTCATCTTGTCGAGGTCGGCAAAGTCGATCGGCTCGGCCGTGCCCGTGATCCCGGCATTGTTGACCAGCACGTCGAGCGTGCCGCCGAGCGCCGCGATGGCGCGCCCGACCATCGCCTCGGCTTCCCCGCTCCTAGCGGCATCGCCCGGAGCGGCGATCACGTCGAGCCCTTCGGCGCGCAGCCTCTCGACCACTTCCGCGCCCCGCCTGTCCTCGGCGAGGTGGTTCAGCGCGACTTTGGCGCCGCAACGCGCGAACAGGGTGGCGGCCGCGAGCCCGATCCCGGAGGCGGCCCCGGTGACCAGGACGTTCCGGCCCGTGAGGTCGGCGGTGATCATGAGCGTTCCTCCATCATGCCCGCTCGGTTCCGGCCCGGAGCGGCCCGCGCCAGGGCCCGAGCCGTGCGAGCTCGCGCGCCCGGCGCTCCAGCCACCAGCCCGCCTGCTTCGGCCAGGACGCGAAGGGTTCGTCGGCCGGCGCTGCGGCGAGCGCAGCCTCGGCATGATGCGGCCAGTTCGGGTCGGAAAGCGCTTCCCGGCCGATCGCCAGGAGGTCGGCCCCGCCGGCGGCCACGACCTCCTCCGCGTGGCGCGGGTCGGTGATGAGCCCGACGGCCATCGTGACGATCTCGGCCTCGCGTCGGATCCGCTCGGCAAAGGGCACCTGGAAACCGTAATCGCGCGTCCCGCGGGCGGCCGTCGCGGAGCCGGCAAGCCCGCCGGACGAGCAATCCACCACGTCGACGCCGATCTCCCGCAGCCGCGCCGCAAAGGCGAGCGTATCCTCGATCGTGACGCCGCCATCGAGGCCGTCCACGGCCGAGACGCGCACGAAGAGCGGCTTCGCCTCCGGCCAGGCCTCCCGCACGGCCTGCGCGATCTCCAGGGGGAACAGCATCCGACCGTCGCGGTCGCCGCCATAGCGGTCGCCACGCTTGTTCGAGAGCGGCGACAGGAATTCGTGCAGCAGGTAGCCGTGCGCGCAATGCAGCTCGACCGTGTCGAACCCGGCCCGATCGGCGCGACGTGAGGCCGCCACGAAGGCGTCCTTGATTCGATGCATCGCGTCGGGCGTCAGCTCGGCCGGGACGAGCCAGCCCTCGTCCAGCGGGATCGGGCTTGGCGCCACGACCTCCCAGGGCACGTCCCCGCGCGCAAAATCCTCGGCCCCGAGCGGGCCGTTGCCGAACCACGGCCGCTGCATGCTGGCCTTCCGGCCGGCATGGCCGATCTGGATCCCCGCGGCGGCGCCGTGCGTCTTCAGGAAGGCCGCGATCCTGGCGAGATCCGGGACCTGCGCCTCGGACCAGATGCCGAGATCGCCATGCGTGATCCGTCCCTCCGGCAGGACCGCGCTCGCCTCCAGGATGACGAGCCCCGCCCCGCCGAGGGCGAAGCGGCCGTAATGGACGAGGTGGTAGTCGGAGGCGATCCCGTTCTCGGCCGAGTACTGGCACATCGGAGAGATCACGATGCGGTTCTTCAGGACGAGTTCGCGGAGCCGAAGAGGTTCGAACAGGACGGCCATGAGGATTCCCGGCTGGGGGCTAGCGCCCGGCGCGACGCCGTGGCTCTCCGGCACGAGCCGGCAGGCGTGTCAACTCGGCCGCATCCGTCAGGCCGGCGGATCTCGACACTTCCGGTTGACCGATGGCCGCCCTGGCCCTATCTAGCGCCCACGCCGCGCCGATACCGTTCGGCGCGTCCGGCGTGCGCTCACGATGCTGCGCCCGTTGGGGGATAGTTTAACGGTAGAACAGCGGACTCTGACTCCGTTAGTCGAGGTTCGAATCCTCGTCCCCCAGCCAACGCATTCCCGCCCGCGGGTCAAAGATCTGGCGGGCTTTTTCATGCCCCTGTGTGTGAGGCTGACGGACCGCGACACGCGGCTCTTTTTGTCCGTCCCTCCGCCCGATGGCGTCCGCGAGCCCTTCGCTTCCCCATGTTGCCGCTGAGTCACAGACAAACCAGGTACTACCGGGTAGTATTCGCGCGTTGTCACTTTCACTGATTACGAGTTCAAAAATGAAAAAGGTTCTGCTGGCGGGCGTGGCGCTGGTTGCGCTCGGTTCCGCCGCAATGGCCGCCGATCTCCCGAGCCGCCGCGCTCCCGCTCCGTATGCGGCGCCGGTTCCCATGTTCACATGGACGGGCCTGTATCTCGGTGCGCAGGCCGGCGGCGTTGCCGGCGGCGACTTCGATTTCCGCAACAACACGCTCGGCGCTGGTCCGGTCTCCGGCCGCGCGTCCGTCGGGGGCTTCGTTGCCGGTGGCCAGGTCGGCTACAACTGGCAGTGGGGCAACGTCGTCGTCGGTATCGAAGGTGACGTCCTCTACTCCGACTACGGCAACAGCCTGAGCCTCACGGTTCCCGGCGCTGGGACGGCCACCGCCCGCGCTCGCGCAGACGGCTTCTCGGCCAACATCACGGGCCGCGTCGGCTACGCGTTCGGCCGGACCCTGGTCTACGCCAAGGGCGGCTGGGCCTACCTGGACACCGTCCGCTTCAGCGCAGGCGCCACGGGCGTCGGCACCTTCTCGCGCACCACCGACATGGACGGCTGGACCGTCGGTGCAGGCATCGAGCACGCGATCCTGGACAACGTGACCCTCGGCGTCGAGTACCGCTACACCCAGTACGGCGCGAAGACGGTCAACTTCGCCGCGGCTCCGGCCTCCGTGCCGGTCCGGGTCGAGCTCGACTCGCACGCCGTCGTCGGCAAGCTGAACTGGAAGTTCAACTCGTTCCCGGGTCTCTGATCTTCAGAGCCGGTCTGAGAGCCGGGGCAGCGATGCCCGGGCTTGGTCCGAGGGCCGTAGCAGCGATGCTACGGCCCTTTTTCGTGTCCCGACGCCGCCCCTAGGCGGGGGCGAGAACCGCGGCGGCCCGAACGCCGGACGGCTTGTCCTCCCGCAGGGCCCGCTTGCGCCGGCGCAGCTGCTTGGCGACCTTCTCCAGCGCGATGTCGAAGGACTGGTACGGGTCGAGATGCCGTGCTTCGCCCGTGAGGATCGGCATCGAGCCGACCTGGACGTTGACCGTGCACCGGAAATCCAGGCCTTCGCGGCTGAAATACACGGTCGCCGCCGTGAGATTGTCGAAGTACTTCGACGTCACCCGGGCCACGGCGGCCTGGACGCGCTCGGGCAGCACGTCCCCGAGGTCGACCGCCGAGCTACGCACCGTGACCGCAGCCCCGACCGGTTCCCGTTCCATCTTCAATTCTCTTCCTCCTCTTGCTCGTCCGGATCCGGGATCACCCCGAAATCGGGGAATTGCAGCCCGACGCGCTCCACCCGGACCCGGTGCAACTGCCGTCCGCATTCCGACCTGAAACGATGCTCGTCCCCTTCCCGCAGGCCGATGAGCGCGATGCCGAGCGGCGAGAGCGCCGAGATCTCCGCCCCCGGCCAGCGCAGGTCGTCGGGATGGACGAGGAGATGGGTGCGGGCGCGCGGTTCGTCGTCCAGCCGATACGTGACGCGGCTGTTCAGGCGGACCGTCCCTTCCGGGAGTCCGTCGGCAGGCGCGATCCGGGCCCTGGTGAGCTCGAAGAGAAGCTTCCGCCCGGCTTTCTCGTCCGGGCGGGAGGGGGACCAGACCTCGCGCATGAGCCGCACGTAGTCGGACATGGCGAGGGTGATGGGGGGTAACGGAGAATGCGACGAGGCGAACATGCTCGAATCCCGCAGGTTGCCGCCGTCTCTTCCCGCGAAGCGGGCATGAGCCGACGAGAGGTCTAGGCGAGATGTTGACCGAGCGCAGCCGCGTGCCGGCCGGCTCGGGCTTAGAATCCTGCTTTGAGCAGGCCCGAGCGGACCACGAGGCGAATATTCAGGCCTTCGTGCATCATGTTCTTGGCCAATGTAGCTTCTTCTACATTCGTGTCAAAGGGCGATGCGTCGCGCCGCGGGCCTCGATCCTGGCAGAAATACAGTGGCCGACCCGGCTCGACCCCGTCACGATGGAGGAAGCCGCCTGAACACTCCGCGGCTGCCTTTCCGCCGCGGGCATCCGCCCGCCCGCAGGTTCAGTCAGGTGTGCTGGCACACGGGAACAAAGCTCGGGCCATCCCATCTGACTCTGAAGAAGGACGCCATCTCACATCTGGAGATCCCGCATGAAGCATCGTCGTATCATCGCCTCCGCCACTGCCCTCCTCATGCTCGGCACCGCGGCGGCTTCCGCACAGACGCGATCGATGCGGGAGAGGCGCCCTGCGCCGGCCTGGAGCGAGCGCGCCCCGCAGCCGTCGTGGCAGCGCTCGCGCGGCCCCGACCTCTATTCGCGACAAGGCGGCAGCGGCACGATCACCGCCACGCCCCCGAACCAGTGGGGCAACCTCGGCGGCCCGGGAACGGGCGGCGGTGGCGGCGGCGGCCCGTGATCGGTCAGACCGACCAACGCGCCATGGGCCGGCCGAGGTAGCCGGAAAGCGGATCAGGATCACCTCGACAAGCCGGATATGCCCCCGTAGCCTCCCCTCAAACAGCTTGGGGGCGGGAACGATGCGAGCGAGGTTCGTCGTGTGGGCCCTGGCGGCCGGCGTTGCGGGAGCCGCCGCACCGGCATGGGCGGCGCAGGATTGCGCAGGCCTCGCCAACCTCAAATTCGAGAATACCAACCTCCTCTCCGCGACCGAGGTGCCCGCGAGCGGGGACCTGCCCGGCTATTGCCGCGTCCTCGGCTTCGTGCGGCCCGCCATCAATTTCGAGGTCCGGCTGCCGCTCCAGGGCTGGAACGGCAAGTTCTACATGGCGGGCTGCGGGGGCTTCTGCGGCAGCGTTGATTCGGACCGGCCGGGCTTCACCAACGCCATGAACTACGGCCTGCGGCGCAACTACGCCGTCTCGACGATGGATTCGGGCCATTGGGGCACGAGCGTGCTGGATGGCCGCTGGGCCATGAACAACCCAGTCGCGCAGATGGATTGGGGCCAGCGCGCCGTCACCGAGACGGCCCGCGTCAGCAAGGGACTGGTGAAGGCCTATTTCGGCACCGAGCAGCGGAAATCCTATTTCGCCGGCTGCTCGACCGGGGGACGGATGGCCGCGGTGGCGGCCCTCCGCAACCCGAAGGACTTCGACGGCATCATCAGTGGCGCCCCTGCCCTCGACTATACGGGCCTGGTCGCGACCCTGTTCTCCTGGGTCACGAAGGCGAATATCGACCCCGAGGGAAGGGCGATCCTCCCTTCCGCCAAGGTGAAGCTGGTCCAGGACGCGGTCTATGCGGCCTGCGACGAGACGGACGGCGTCAAGGACGGCATCATCGGCGAGCCGCGCAAGTGCGGCTTCAAGCCGGCCAGCCTGCAGTGCAAGGCCGAGAACGGGCCGACCTGCCTCACGGCGGACGAGGTCGCGGTGCTCGAGAAGTGGTATGCCGGCCCGGTCGACAGCAAGGGGCGGAAGCTCTTCCCAGGAGGCATTCCGGTCGGGTCCGAGATGCATTGGCCACGCTGGCTCACGGGGGCCGGGAACGCGCCTCCCCTGATGCCGCTCTTTGCGCGGGACTTCGTGCGCTACATGGCCTTCGAGCCCTCGGCGGGCCCGTCCTTCAACGTGACGGACTACGATTTCGACCGGGATCCCCCGCGCACGGCCGCAACGGCTCCCGTCTACAATGCCGGCACCTTCGATCCGGCGAGCGGCGAGATGAGGGTCGGCGACATCGGCGCGTTCCGCCAGGCGGGCGGCAAGCTCATCATGTATCACGGCTGGAGCGATCCGCTCGTCACGCCCGAGCCGACGGTCGCGTTCTACGATGCGATCGCGAAGAAGTCGGGCGGGCTCACCGCCGCCCAGGAGTTCGCGCGCCTCTTCATGGTGCCCGGCATGGACCATTGCGGCATCGGCACCGATGGGCCCGGGATCAGCGACACCGGCATCGACCCGCTCACCGCGCTCGAGCAGTGGGTGGAGGGGGGCAACGCGCCTGACGCGCTCGTCGCGACCAAGACGGCCGCGACGGGCGGCCAGACGCTCTGGACGCGGCCGATCTGCACCTATCCAAAGGTCGCGCGGTACAAGGGATCGGGCGACGTCAACGATGCCGGCAGCTTCGCCTGCGCCGAGCCGTGACGGCCGCCGCGCCCGCCCGCGAGCGGGCGCGAAATCCTAGGGAAGCTGGCCCGCCGCCTGCCGGGGATGCGCGAGGTGCTCGGCCACGATGCTGTCGAGCGCGTCGTCGTATTCCTGGAGACACACGTCGTAGCCCCAGAGATCGGCAAGATGCTGGAGGACCTCGCGCGTCGGCTTGTCCTCCAGATGCGCCCCATCGAGCATGCGATGCTCCAGGACGAGCCGCCGGTCGCCCGAGAGATCCACATCGATGACCTGGATGTCCGGATCGAGATGCGCGACGTCGTATTGCCTCCCGAGCAGGCGCCGTAGCTTCCGGTAGCCGCGCTCGTCGTGGATCGCCTCGACCCGTAGCTCCTCCGCGTCCTCGCCCTCGTCCATCAGCAGGAACATGCGCCAGCGCCGCATCAGGTTCGGGCTGAGATATTGGGAGATGAAGCTCTCGTCCCGGTAATTCGCCCAGACATGGCGCAGGACGCCGTAGGGATCGCCCGAGCCGGCGATCTCCGGGAACCATTCCCGGTCCTCCTCCGTCGGTTCCGTGCTGATGCGCTCGATATCCTGCATCATCGCGAAGCCGAGCGCATAGGGATTGATGCCGGAGAAGCGCGGGTCGTCGAATTCCGGCTGGAACACCACGTTCGTGTGCGAGGTCAGGAACTCGAAGAAGGCCCCATCCTCGATCAGCCCCTTCTCGTGGAGCCGGCTCATGATCTTGTAGTGGCAGTAGGTGGCGCAGCCCTCGTTGATCACCTTGGTCTGGCCCTGCGGATAGAAGTACTGGGCGATCATCCGCACGATGCGAAGGATCTCGCGCTGCCAGGGCTCGAGCCGCGGGGCGGATTTCTCGAGAAAATACAGGATGTTCTCCTGCGGCAACTCGAGCAGGGCGCGGCGACGGGACTCGTCCAGCTTGCGCTTCTTGCCATTCGCCTTGGCGGGCACCGTCCGCCACAGGTCGTTGTAGATCCGCTCCTGGTGCTGCCTGCGTTCCTGCTCGCGCTTGTCCTCGGTGAGCAGGTCGGGCTTCCGCTTGCGGGGATACCGGTGCACCCCGTGGCTCATCAGGGCGTGGGCGGAATCGAGCAGCCGCTCCACGCGCTCGTGCCCGTGCCGCTCCTCGCATTCCGCGATGTAGCGCTTGGCGAAGTCCAGGTACTGCAGGATGCCCTCGGCATCCGTCCATTGCCGGAACAGATAGTTGTTCTTGAAGAAGTGGTTATGCCCGAACGCCGCGTGCGCGATCACCAGCGCCTGCATCGTGGCGGTGTTCTCCTCCATGATGTAGCTGATGCAGGGATTGGAATTGATCACGATCTCATAGGCGAGAGCGCGCGCGCCCTGCCGGTAGACCGTATCGTGGTGGGCGAAATGCTTGCCGAACGACCAATGCTTGTAGAGGAGCGGCATGCCGATCGACGAATAGGCGTCGAGCATCTGCTCGGTCGTGATCACCTCGATCTGGTTCGGGTAGACATCGAGGCCGAGTTCGCCGACGGCGATCTCCGCGATCGCATCGTGAACGCTCTGGATGAGCGCGAAATCCCAGTCCTTCCCCGTGAAGAGCGGCTTCCGTCTATGAGCCGCCTTCTTCATGGCGCCTCGGCCCCCTCGCGCCTGCGCTCGAAGAGCTTTCGGAAGACGGGGTAGATGTCAGTGCGACGCGTGACCTTGCACATGGCGAGGCGCTCGCCGGCTTCGGCGCGCTCGTAGGTGCGCCAGAGCTCCGTCTGGTGCGGCATGAAGCCGAAGCTCCGCTCCTCGTCGCGCCCCACCTCGATATAGGCGAAGTACTGGCAGAGCGGCAGGATGGAGTCGCGCAGCAGGGTCGCGCAGGGCTCCGAATCGCTCGGCGCATTGTCGCCGTCCGACGCCTGCGCGCCGTAGATGTTCCAGTCCTCGAGCCGGTACCGCTCCCGGGCGATCTGGTACATCTTCTCCAGCGCGCTGGAGACGACCGTGCCGCCCGTCTCGCGCGAGTGGAAGAACGTCTCCTCGTCGACCTCGTCCGCCTTGTGGGTGTGGCGGATGAAGACGACCTCGACCCGCTGGTAGCGCCGCTTCAGGAACAGGTAGAGCAGCGCAAAGAACCGCTTGGCGAGGTCCTTCATGTGCTCCGTCATGGAGGCCGACGTGTCCATGAGGCAGAACATGACGGCCTGAGAGACGGGCTTCGGGACCGGCTGGAAGCGCCGGTAGCGCAGGTCGATCGGGTCGATATACGACACGCGCCGGAGCCGGATGAGCATCGCGTCCAGCTCCGCCTGGAGCGCCGCGACGGTTTCGGGCTGCTCCCCCGCCTCGGTGAGGCGCCGGATCTCCTCCTCGAGCCTGGCGATATCCTCCTGCTTGGGCCGGCGCAGCGCGAAGCGGCGCGACAGGCTGTTGCGCATCGTCCGGCCGACCGCGAGGTTCGCGGGCGAGCCCGACACGGAATAGCCCGCGCGCTGGAGCGAGTGGCTCTCGGTGACCGCCAGCGCCCGCTTGGCGAGGTTCGGCAGTTCGAGATCCTCGAAGAAGATGTCGAGGTATTCCTGCTGGGAGAGGACGAAGCTGAAGGCATCCTCGCCCTCGCCGTCGAGGCTTCCCTCGGAGCCGCTGCCTCCGCCGCCCTGGTCCTTCGGAAGGGTGTCGCCGGGGACGAACTTCTTGTTGCCGGGCAGAACGGCCTGGCGGCGCCCTCCGGAGCTGCTGCGCTGGAAGCGCGGCTCGCTGATGCTGCCGCCCGGGATGGTGACCTCGCCGCCCTTGTCGATCTCCTTGATGCCCCGTCCTTCGGAGCTCTCCCGCACCGCCTGCCGGACCGCAGCCTTCGCCCGCCGCAGGAACCGCTGCCGGTTCGCGAGGCTCTTCCCCCCTGGGTTCAGGCGCCGGTCGATGATGTGCATGTCATCAGCCAGCCTGCTTGGTGCGCATGTACCACTCCACAAGGCGGCGGACCTGCCGCTCGGTATAGCCGCGCGCGACCATCCGTTCGACGAACTCCCCGTGCTTCTTTTCGGTTTCGCTGTCCTTCTTGGAACCGAAGCTGATGACCGGCAGAAGCTCCTCGACCTGGCTGAACATGCGACGTTCGATCACCTCGCGGATCTTCTCGTAGCTCGTCCAGGACGGGTTTCGTCCGGCATTGCTGGCACGCGATCTCAGCGAGAATTTGACGACCTCGTTGCGGAAGTCCTTCGGGTTCGCGATCCCGGCCGGCTTCTCGATCTTGGTCAGCTCCTGGTTCAGGAGCTCCCGGTCGAGCAGCTGGCCCGTATCGGGATCCTTGAAGTCCTGGTGCTCGATCCAGGCATCCGCGTAATCGACGTAGCGGTCGAAGAGGTTCTGGCCGTAATCGTGGTAGGATTCCAGATAGGCCTTCTGGATCTCGTGCCCGATGAACTCGGCATAGCGGGGCGCCAGCTCGCCCTTGATGAACTCGAGATAGCGCTTCTCGGTGTCGTCCGGGAACTGCTCGCGCCGGATGGACTGTTCCAGCACGTACATGAGGTGGACCGGGTCCGCGGCGACCTCGATCGCGTCGTGGTTGAAGGTCGCGGCGAGCACCTTGAAGGCGAAGCGGGTCGAGACACCGTCCATGCCCTCATCGACGCCTGCGGCATCCTTGTATTCCTGCATGGAGCGCGCGCGCGGATCGACCTCCCTCAGGCTCTCGCCGTCATAGACCCGCATCTTCGAGAAGAGGTTCGAATTCGCGTGCTCGCGCAGGCGCGACAGGACGGAGAACCGCGCCAGCATCTCGAGCGTGAAGGGAGCGCAGATCGCTCCCGCTAGCTCGGAGCCCGCGATGAGCTTGGTGTAGATCATCTGCTCTTCGGCGACCCGCAGGCAGTACGGGACCTTGATGACGAAGATTCGGTCGATGAACGCTTCGTTGTTCCGGTTGCTCTTGAAGCTCTGCCACTCCGCCTCGTTCGAGTGCGCCAGGATCATGCCCGAGAACGGCAGCGCGCCGATGTTCTCCGTGCCGATGTAGTTCCCCTCCTGCGTGGCGGTCAGCAGGGGGTGGAGCATCTTGATCGGAGCCTTGAACATCTCGACGAATTCGAGAAGGCCCTGGTTCGACCGGTTGAGGCCGCCCGAATAGCTGTAGGCGTCTGGATCGTTCTGCGAGAGCGTCTCGAGCTTGCGGATGTCGACCTTGCCGACGAGCGACGAGATATCCTGGTTGTTCTCGTCGCCGGGCTCCGTCTTGGAAACCGCGATCTGGCGCAGCCGGGACGGGTTCAGCTTGACGACCCGGAACTTGGACAGGTCGCCGCCGAACTCATCCAGGCGCTTGATGCACCAGGGGCTGACGAGCCCGGTAAGCCTCCGGCGCGGGATTCCGTAATCCTTCTCCAGGGTGTCGCCCATCTGCTCGGGATCGAAGAGGCCGAGCGGGCTCTCGAAGACGGGGCTGATTTCCTGCCCGGCCTTCAGCACGTAGATCGGGTAGACCTCCATCAGCGACTTCAGGCGCTCGGCGAGGGACGACTTGCCGCCGCCGACCGGGCCGAGGAGGTAGAGGATCTGCTTGCGCTCCTCGAGGCCCTGCGCAGCGTGCCGGAAGAAGGACACGATGCGCTCGATCGTCTCCTCCATGCCGTAGAACTCGGCAAAGGCCGGATAGCGCCGGATCGTCCGGTTCATGAAGATCCGGCCGAGCCGGGCGTCGCGGGACGTGTCGACCGTCTCCGGCTCACCGATGGCGGCCAGGATCCGCTCGGCCGGACCGGCATACATCATCGGATCGGTTCGACACGCCGCCAGGTACTCGGAGAGCGTCATCTCGGTGGCGCGCCGAGAGTCGTAGGAGCGAGCGAACCGTTGAAAGAGGTCGTCCATGTGGCCTCCGCTCTATCGAAGCGTAGCGTGCCGGTGGTTGGGCTTTCGCACAATGGGGTGCAGCTGCGAGATGTAAGCGCAGGCTACGTTGGTCTTATTTTGCGGTGGGTTTCGCCATCTGTGCCGTTGCATGCGGCACATCTTGCCGGTGATTGCGGCAGGCCCCGATTCAATTCGTGTCGAATCAGCGGCGCGGGGAGGTGAACGAGCCTCGCCCGGGAGGAATGCGGGGATGGAGGACGGTCCCATTCTGATCACCGGCGCGTCGGGCCGGATCGGGCGAACCCTCGCTCAGCATTGGCAGGCCCGACGGCTGGTCCTGCTCGACCGCCCCGAGGGCGACCTGATCCGCGATGACAACGCGTGGACGAGGCGTTTCGCCGGTGTCGGTACGGTGGTGCACCTTGCGGCCGATCCCGACCCGGCCTCGCCGTTCGACAGCGCCGCGGCCGGCAATATCCAGGCGACCCTGAACGTGCTGCGCGCGTGTTCGGACCACGATGTCGGCCGCCTCGTCTATGCGAGTTCCGTCTGGGCCGATTACCGCGCCTGGCGGCTTGCGCCGAAGATGACCTGGTATGCCGCCTCGAAGATCGCCGGCGAGGCGCTGGTCCAGGCCTGGGCCGACGAGCGCGGCCGGCCGGCGGTGTGCCTGCGCTTCGGCTTTTTCGACCCCGGCGCGGCGGATGTGCCGCCGGAGGCGGAAACCCATCGGCTCAATGAAGCCGCGCTCGCCTACCACCTCGACGAGGCGCTTGCCTGGTCCGAGCCGGCATGCGCGGTCCGGTACGCAATGGGGAAGCTCTGAGAGGCGGCGGACCCTTAGCTCAGGAGCCGGGCGCCGCGGCTTGCAGCTGCGCCCGGCCGATCGGCCTATTGCTCGATCTTCACGCCGGCGTCGCGCACGACCTTGCCCCAGCGCCCGATCTCGCTCTTGACGAAGCTTCCGAAGGCATCGCCGGACACCTTGGGGACGTCCGAGCCGTTCCGCTCCCAGGTCTCCTTGATGTAGCTGGTGTCCAGCGCCTTGCCGATCTCGGCCCGCATCTTCTCGACGATGTCGGCCGGCGTGCCCTTCGGCGCCCAGACGCCGTACCAGGTCGCCACATCATAGCCCTGCACGCCCGCCTCCGCGGCCGTCGGCACGTTCGGAATGGCGGGATTCCGGCCCGGGGCGGCGACGGCCAGCGCATTGATGTAGCCGCCCGAGATCTGCCCGGCCGAGCTCCCCAATCCGTCGAAGGCCATGTCCACCTGGCCCGCGACCAAGTCCTGCATGGCCGGCCCGGCGCCGCGATAGGGAACGTGGCGGATCTTGGTCCCGGTGATCAGCTTGAACAGTTCCGCCGCGAGATGGTGCGTCGTGCCGAGACCTGCGGAGGCGTAGGTCAGCCCGTCGGGATTGGCCTTCGCGGCAGCAATCAGTTCGCCGAGGTTCTTCGCGGTCACGCGCTTCGGGTTGACCACGACGACATGCGGCGGGCGGGAGATCATCGCGATCGGAATGAAGTCGCGTTCCAGATCGTAGCTCAGGCTCGGATAGATCGCCGGTGCGATCGCGTGGTGCGTGGCGCCGACAAAGAACGTGTACCCGTCCGGCGTTGCGCGCGCGGCGGCAGCCGCCCCCGCGGTGCCGCCTGCCCCGGCCCGGTTCTCGATCAGCACGCGCTGCTTGAGCTGGTTGTCGAGCTGCTGCGCCAGCGGTCGGGCGAAAGCGTCGGTGCCGCCGCCGGCCGCGAAGGGAACGATGAAGCTGATCGCACGCTGCGGCCAGGCATCGGCTGCAGCCTGTCCCGCCATGAGGGACAGCGTGGCCGCAACGCCGAGCAGCAGCCCTTTTCCGAATCCCGTCACCCTTTCAGCCCTCCATCGCGCCTCGTCCGGGCGCTTCCGTCAGGACTCATGACAGGATCGGGCCCGTTTAGCCCAGAGACCGGGACATCGACTTTAGATGCATCCGGACGGAACGGGCGGCCTCGCTGGGGTTCAGTTGCGCCAGAGCGGCAGGACGGCGGAGAGCCCGCTTCGGGCCGCCTTCCGGATCTCCTTGGTCCGCGCGGCCGCCGGGCGATGCTCCGGACCGGAGGGGGAGCGCTTCGTCAGCGCGGCGGGGTCCGGCAGCGCGGCCTCGAGCAATTCGACGGATTCCAGCGCCGCCTTGCGGGCACCGTTCACGTCATGCCCTCTGTGAAGAGCCTTGAGGAGATCGAGGCTGGCGTCGCGGACGGTGTCGGAGGCCTCCCCGAGCGCACGCGCCTCTCCCGCCTCCTTCGTGATGCGGGAGAGATGCCCGCCGATCGCCGCGGCCACCATCCTCGAATTCTCCGCGCGCACCCCAGCGAGCAGATCACGCATCGCACGCACACGATCGTCGTCCCGACGCCGCACCGACTCTCTCCTGTACAAAAATACTCTGTGGATAAGTCATTAGCGTACCGGGCAGGAGAGTCGAGTCTGCCGCGATGAGCTACCCTTGGCGCCCGCATGGGCGCGAGCGCGCCTCAGGCCCGGTGGCCCAGGACAGGCAGGCTCCAGCCCACCCGTCCCAGGAGCCTGGTCAGTCCTCCGGATCGATGGCGCGGCGCTCGGCGTGATGCCGCATCTCCATCGCGCGCTCCTCCGCCTCCTGGCGGTTCTCGAGCATGTCCATCCGGTAGTCGCGGATCTCGTCGGCGGTCATCATGCCCTGCGGCGGGCCAGCCGGAGGCAGGTAGCCGCTCGGACGGACTGTAACGCGGCGCTCGACATAGGTCTGCGCGGATGCCGCTGAAGCGACCAGGACCACGGCCCCGGCCAGCACGACGGACGTAAGCTTCATTCGATATCTCCGTTCGTCAGCCCCAGCGCACAACGCATGATGGCCGGTGAGGTTCGGCCAAACCGTTGCCACCTTGGGCCGTTAACGAAGCGGCAACCAAACCGAGCGAGCCTTCGTGCTCCCGGGAATACGCACGCGGGGGTCAGCATGTCCCACATCAGTGCAGCCGAGTACCTGGCCGAGATGCGCCGCCTCGAGGCGATCCGGAACGAGGCCCTTCGTCACCATGATCGCTTCGCCGTGGCCGTCATCGAGATGCGGCTGAAAGCGGTCAATCGCGTGTTCTGGGGTCCCCTCGCCCGGGGCGGATGACAAAGTCCATCGAAGACGCAATCCGGACGAAACACGCCTGAGGCATGAGAGAGGCTCCTACGGAGTTCCCTCATGCTTTCGTCCTCCGCACGAAGCGGCAAAGGCTTTCACGCGTCCGATATCGTTCTTATCCTGGCCGCGATCGCGTTCCTCGTGGTCGGCCTGTCCGTCATGCTGCTGGCGGTCTGAGCGCCCCAGCCCAGCCGCCCACGAGCGGCACACCCGCGGGCCAGCTAGCCCCGCTCTCCCGTCTCAGTCTTCCCGGTGATCAGCTTCTCTGCGTCCTTTCGGAAGGCAGCGCGGGATGCGTCGCGGGTGTAGAACATGTGGCCGCCGGGATAGGTGGTCAGCATCGCCCGGGACTTTCCGCCATAGGCCGGGAGCTGTCGGAGCAGCAACTCGCTGGCGAAGTAGGGGGTGACGAGATCAGTCAGCCCATGCGCGACCAGGACCCGGAGATCGGGATCGAGCGCCAGCGTCTCCTTGAGTTCGTCCATGACCTGCGGCGACGTGCGGCCGCGGCCGTAGCGCCAGCTCGGCGAGACCGAGTTGTTCAGGAGTTCGTAGCGCTGGTTCGGCACGCGCCAGCCGAGGGTGCGGGAGAGGTGGTCGACCATCGCGGTCGAGAGCGGCGCCTGCATGGCGGTCAGCACCACGTCGCTGCCGCTCCCGCGGTCGTCCGTCGGGTCAGGATCGAAGGTTGTGACGCCCGTATCGTAGGCCGAGGCGATCTTGCCGTCCCCGCGCTGGAACTCACGCTGGAAGGTGCCGAGGCCGATCCGGCCCGCATGCCGCCGGACGAGATCCTTGTCGAGGCCTGTCAATTCCGCCACGCGCGCCGCGATGCGGGCGATCGCGTCCTGGTCCTGCATCCCTCGGGTGAGATCGACGAGGTATTCGCCGCCGGCGTAGCGCTCGGCATCCGCGAGTGCCTTCCGGTCCGTAACGCCGTCCCGTTCGAGCTTAGCGGCGGCGAAGGATGGGAGGCGCGTGACGAATTCCATCGGGTTGTGCCGGGGCTGGCCCAGCATGCCGAAATCGAGAACGGGGGAGAGAAGGATCACGCCGGAAAGGCCGATCCCGAGATCCTTCTGGAGCTTCTGGGCGACGAGCGGACCACGGAACCCGCCATAGCTCTCGCCGACGAAGAATTTCGGCGAGGCGAGGCGGTCGTTCGTGCGAAGCCAACGCGCGATCGCGGCCGCGATCGAGGAGACGTCTCCGTCCACCGTGAAGTAGCGATCCCGGATCTCATCCCGCGAGCCCGTCGCGCGGCTGTAGCCGGTCTCCACCGGATCCAGGAAAACCAGATCCGTGAAATCGAGCCACGTCTCGAGGTTCGGCACGAGCGCGGGAGATTGCGACGGGCTGATGCTCGTTTGACCGAGCGGCAGCCGCCATGGCCCCGCCACCAGCAGGTGGAGATAGGCCGACGAGGCGCCGGGCCCGCCGTTCAGGAAGAACGTCACCGGGCGCGTGGCCGGATTGGTGTCGAGGGCCGTGTAGGCGACATAGCCGAGTTCCGCCTGAACAGCGCCCTGCGGGTCGACGAGCGGCAATGCGCCGGCCGTGGCCGAGAATCGAAGCGTCCGGCCGTCCGGCAGGTCGAGCGTGTGTACGGTCGTGACGTCCGGCGGCAGCCGCCGTCCGGTGATCTCCTGGCCCGTGGCGCCCTGCTGAGGGCGGCTGGGCGGTGCCGTTTGCGCCTGCTCGGGTGGACGGGGCGATGCGGCTGGGCTCGGCTGCGCGGCGGCCGGCAAGGCGAGAAGGGCGGCCAGGCAGGCCGCCGAGACGAGCTTTCGGACCATCGCTAACTCCACTCGGCCCGAACGTAGATGCGGGCGGCGACGTTTGCGAGGGCGGTCCGGTGGGACGGTCAGCCGCGCTTGGCCCAGCGGCCCTCTTCGTCCTGCTGCCAATAGGAGAGTTCATGCCCCGCCTCGCGCAGGGCGCGGTAGGCCTGCCGCCCCCCGGCGACAGCCTCCTCGTTCGAGCCGTCCAGGAGATACATGACGCGCGAATACCCGCCGAGGTCGGAGGGTAGCGGGGCGCCCTCGACGAGGAAGAGGATCTCGGCACCGTTGCGGTTCGCCTCCTCCGTCGTCAGCAGGACCGGATGCTCCGGGGCATCGGCCTCGCGAGCGGTGCCGTGCGGCAAGAAGCTCTCGTCCGCATAGGTCCAGAGATGGTCGTCGAGCGCGGAGAGGCGCTCCTCGCTCCCGACCCGAACGAGCGCGCGCCAGCCGCGCTCGCGCGACTTCTCGAGCAGGCGCGGCAGCACCGCCTCGAGCGGCTGCCGCTGCAGGTGGTAGAAGAAGATCTCGCTCACGCGCGCATGTTAATGGGTCAGGATCTCCTGGCGACCAGTCCTGCCGACCACGGACGCGACTTCCGCATTCTCGACCCCGTCTCCGATCAGCACCGCGACGCCATGCGCGACGGCGATCGGTACGAAGACGAGAAAGATCATGAGCCAGAGAACGAGTGTCGTTGCACGCATGTCTCGTCTCCCTGGTCAAACGATGCGGAGGGCGGGGCGGGCCGGAGCCGGCTCGCCGGGGGATGGGTCGACCGGCCCGGCGGAGACGAACTGCTCCATCCGGCCCACGAGGAAGTCGACCTTCTCG
Source organism: Pseudomonadota bacterium (assembly GCA_023423995.1). Taxonomy (GTDB): domain Bacteria; phylum Pseudomonadota; class Alphaproteobacteria; order Rhizobiales; family Beijerinckiaceae; genus Enterovirga. The sequence goes on from JAFAEL010000148.1 coordinate 27,548, forward strand.
TGAAGCTCCGAGATCGCCGTCTCGGCCTTGATGTTGACCTCGTAGTCGAGCGCTGCGGCGAGCCGGTCCTTCGCCGCCTGGCGGTTCTGGCTCATCATGATCACGGGCGCCTGCAGGGCCGCGAGCATCGAGAGAAGGAGGTTCAGGAAGACGAAGGGGTACGGGTCGAAGGCGTTCCGCGCCAGGACGACCACATTCAGGCAGGCCCAGAGGGCGAGGAAGACGCCGAAGCCGAGGATGAAGGCCCAGGAGCCGCCGATGGCCGCAACGCGGTCGGACAGGCGCTCCCCGAAGCTCTGACGCTCCTCGAAGACCTGGTTCAGGCTGCGCGCCAGATAGGTCCGGCGCGCGACGCGCTGGATGACACGCCGATCCCGCCCGGGGAGCGGCGAGACGCCAGCATAGAGGAGATGCTGGGCGAGGTAGCGAATCTCGTTGTTCATGGCTCACCTTTCGACCGGGCCGCCGAGGCCGGTCTGGTGAGCCGATCAGGCGATCAGGCGTCCAGAGCGGGCCGCGACGGCGCGGTCAATCGACTATGACTGTCGCTTGGCATGGGACGGATCGGTTCCAGTGAATGTCCGGTCGACGCGAAAACGCTTTCCGGCCGGATAGGGTTCAGATGACCGCTCGGACGCGCCCGGTCAAGCGCATTTTGCGCCTGCGAGATGTCGCAGGCGAGGCTCGGAACCCCCAGCCCACAAGGGTTCCGGCCTGGAGCAGGCAGGAAGGGCTACCCCTCCCGACCCGGGCCGCCTTGGCCGTTCAGCTCTCGTAGTGGTCCCGCACGAGCTGGTCGAGCAGGCGCACGCCCCAGCCGGAAGCCCAGGACTTGTTGGTCTCCGTCTGGGGCGCGTTCATCCCCGTCCCGGCGATGTCCAGGTGCGCCCAGGGCGTATCCTTGACGTAGCGCTGGAGGAACTGCGCCGCCGTGATGGAGCCGCCGTGCCGGCCGCCCGTGTTCTTCATGTCGGCGAAGCGCGAATCGATCAGCTTGTCGTATTCGGGCGCGAGCGGCATGCGCCAGACCTTCTCGCCCGTGCTCCGGCCGGCCGCGGCCAGCCGGTCGGCGAGTTCGTCGTTGTTCGAGAACAGGCCGGCATGCTCCTGCGCCAGCGCGACGATGATCGCCCCCGTCAGGGTGGCGAGGTCGATCATGAAGGCGGGCTTGAAGCGCTCCTGCACGTACCAGAGCGCGTCCGCCAGAACGAGGCGACCTTCTGCGTCCGAATTCACCATCTCGACCGTCTGGCCGGACAGCGTCCTGATGATGTCGCCCGGACGCTGGGCGTTGCCGTCGGGCATGTTCTCGGTGATGCCGATCACGCCGACGACATTGGCCTTGGCCTTGCGGGAAGCGAGCGCATGCATGAGGCCGACAACGGCCGCCGCGCCGGCCATGTCGCCCTTCATGTCCTCCATGCCGCCCGACGGCTTGATGGAGATGCCGCCGGAATCGAAGCAGACGCCCTTGCCGATGAAGGCGAGCGGCGCCGCGTCGGCATCGCCGCCGTTCCAGCGCATGATCGCGACCCGGCTGCCATGGCCGGAACCCTGGCCGACCGCGAGCAGCGCCCGCATGCCGATCCGCCGCAGATCCTCCTCATCGAGGATCTCGACTTCGACGCCGAGCTTCGAGAGCGCCTGGGTCCGGCGGGCGAACTCCGCCGGGAAAAGGACGTTCGGCGGCTCGTTGACGAGGTCGCGCGCCAGGTTCACGCCGTCCGCAAGGCCCGCCCGGCGCCGATCCGCCCGGCGGCAAGCGGAGGGTTCCGCCACCGCGAAGGTGATCCGCGTGGCCGTGTCGGGCTCGGAATCGTCCTTCTTCTTCGTCTTGTAGGTGTCGAACTTGTAGGCGCGCAGCCGGGCGCCGAGGGCGATCTCCGCCATCGCCTCGGCCGGATGCTCGAGGCCGGGCAGATCGCCGACCACCGTCGCCTGCCGGCCGCCGACCTTTCCGGCCAGCACCCCTCCGATGGCGCGCCAGTCCTGCTTCTCGCGCTCCGAGGCCGGCCCGAGGCCGATCACCACGAGGCGGTCCACCCGATCGAGGCCCGCCGGCGCCGGAATTGTTAGGGCGCTCGCCGCCTTGCCCTTGAAACGCTCTCCCGGAGCGGCCCGGCGGAGGATGGCGCCGACCGCGCCGAAACGCTCCGTGACGGATGGGCCGAGGGCGAGCGCATCGTCCGTGAAGACGACGAGGTCCCCTCCCTCCGGCTGCTCCAGAGTGCCGAAATCGATCTTGATGCTGTCCACGCGCCAGGCTCCGAAGCCGGTGACCGTTCGCCGGCCGACGATCCAGGCCGAGAGCCATACAACATGCGGCGCATCGCGCCAGAGACCGAGAGGTCTTGTCGTCGCGCCTCGGCCACATTGCCCGCAAACCGCCGAACTTGGCGGCGAAGGGACGAGGTCCGGCTTGCTAGGCCCGACGCCCCGAGCTAGCCCGGATCGATCGCCACGCCCATGCACCTCGTCGAGCGCTACATATTCCGGATCACGACAGGCGCCTTCGTGACCTGCGTCGTGGTGCTGACGGCCGTCATCTGGCTGACGCAGGCCCTGCGGCAGCTCGATGTCGTGACGGCACAAGGCCAGACGATCCTGGTGTTCCTCTCCGTCACGGGCCTCACGGTGCCGACCATCGTGGCCGTCATCGCGCCGGTCGCCCTGTTCATCGCGGTGCTCTACGCCCTCAGCCGCCTCAACGGCGACAGCGAGCTCATCATCATGAGCGCGGCCGGCATGTCGCCCTGGCGGCTCCTCCGGCCGTTCGTGGCGCTCGGCGGCCTGGTCGCGGCCGGGCTCGCGATCCTGACGATCGTGCTGATCCCGTCGAGCTTCCAGGAGATTCGCGACCTCATCACCCGCATCCGCGCCGACTTCCTGGCCAACATCGCGCAGGAGGGGCAGTTCACGACGCTGGAGAACGGCGTCACCTTCCACTACCGCGAGCGGGCGGGCGGCGCGCTTCTCGGCATCTTCCTCCAGGACCGGCGCGAGCAAGGGCGGATCACCACTTATATCGCGGAGCGCGGCCAGGCGGTCGACCACAACGGCGGCTCATATCTCGTCCTCCAGAACGGGAGCATCCACCGGCAGCGGCCGAACGCGGTGGATTCCTCGATCGTCACCTTCGAGCGTTATGCGATCGACCTTTCGGCGCTCAGCCAGGAGGCCGCCGAGGTGGTCTACAAGCCGCGGGAGCGCTCGACGGGCGACCTCCTGATGCCGGACGTGAACGAGGCGCTCTACAAGGCCCAGCCCGGGCGCTTCCGGGCAGAACTGCACGACCGGCTGTCGGCCTGGCTCTTCCCGCTTGCATCCGTGCTCATCGCCTTCGCGGCCATGGGCAACCCACGCACCACCCGGCAGGGACGTGGCCTTGCGATTGCGGGCGCCATCGCGGCCGTCGTCGCGCTGCGGATCGCGGTCTTCGCGGCCAACAGCGCGAGCGCACGCTCCCCGGCAGCCGTGTGGCTCGTCTACGGGCTTCCGATCGGCTCCATGCTGGCCTGCTGCGTCCTGATCGCCGGCGGGCCGCGCCTCCACGCCGCCTTGCACCATTCGGGGACCCGGCTCCGGCAGAGCCTCGACGGGCTCCTCCCCGGGCGCCTTCGCCTCGCCGGACGCGCCTGACGTGCTCCTCGGCGCAACCCTCAGCCGGTATCTGTCCGTCCGGTTCCTCAAGACGATCCTGATCGTCTTCGCGACGGTCTTCGGGCTCGTCTTCACGCTCGATCTGGTCGAGCTCATGCGCCGCGCCGGTGACACCGAGGGCGCGACGCCGGCCCTGATGGCGCGCCTGTCGCTCTACCGGACGCCGTCCATCGCCGAGCAGGTCTTCCCCTTCGCCATCCTGTTCGGATCGATGGCGACCCTCCTGCAGCTCAGCCGCAAGCTCGAGCTGGTGGTGGCGCGCGCGGCAGGCATCTCCGCCTGGCAGTTCCTGCAGCCCGGCATCCTGGTCGCGGCCGGCCTCGGCCTGCTGGCGACCTTCGTCTACAACCCCATCTCGGCAAGCCTGAAGGAGGAGGCGACCCGCCTGGAGGCCAACCTCTTCGGCCGCCGGATGAAGGCCAGCGGCTCCGACCTGTGGATCCAGCAGCGAAGCATCGACGGCCATGCCGTGATCAAGGCGGAAGGAAGCGTCGGCTCGGCCCGGACGGTCACCGGCGTCACGGCTTTCGTGTTCGACAAGCAGGGGCGCTTCATGGAGCGGATCGAGGCGCCCGAGGCCTCCCTGCGCGAGGGCTACTGGGAATTCACCGACGCGAAGGTGTTCACGACGGTGGAGGAGCCGCAGGCCTATGCGAGCTACCTGCTCGCCTCCAACCTCGATCCCACGCAGATCCGGCAGCGGATCACGCCCGCGGAGGCCGTGCCGTTCTGGCAACTCTCGGAAACGATCTCGCGGCGCGAGACGGCAGGGCTCGACGCGAGCCGGTATCGGCTGCAATACGACATCTTAATCGCACGTCCGCTTCTGTTCGTTGCGATGGTGCTCGTCGCCGCGTCCGTCTCGCTCCGCTTCTTCCGCTTCGGAGGGGTGACCAAGATGGTGCTCGGCGGCGTGGCGGCAGGGTTCGCGCTGTACGTGGCGACCGAGCTCATGCGCGACCTGGGCAACGCCGGATTGGTGGGCCCATCGGTGGCGGCATGGCTGCCGGCGGTGGTCGGCAGTTTGCTCGGAAGCTTGGCTTTGTTGTACCAGGAAGATGGCTGACCCTTCGGTTCGGGCCGGTCGAGGAGTGAGGATGAGGCGTCTCAAGGGCACGGTCGCAGGGTTCGCGATCGCGGTGGCGGGCCTCCTCGCCGCCCAGCCCTTCCCTGCGCGCGCGCAGGGGACGATGAACGACCTCATCGCCGCCCGTCAGCGCTCGGCCTCGCAATCCGATTCCCGCCTGCTCGTCGACGCGCGCGAGATCATCTACAACAACGACCGGAACACGATCTCGGCGTCCGGGGACGTCGAGATGAACTATCAGGGCCGCACCCTTCAGGCGGACCGGATCATCTACGACCGGAATACCGGGCGCGTTTACGCCGAAGGCAACGTGCGGCTGACCGATACCAGCGGCGCCGTCACGACCGGCTCTCGATTCGAACTCACAGATGATTTCAAAACAGGGTTTATAGACAGTTTACGCGTCGAGCAGACCGTTCAGGATCGCGGCGAGACGCTGCGGACCCGCATGTCGGCCGCCAGGGCGGAGCGCGTCGAGGGCGAGACGACGACCTTCCTGCGCGGCACCTACACGGCCTGCGAGCCCTGCCGCGAGAACCCGGAGCGGCCGCCGCTCTGGCAGGTGAAGGCTGCCCGCATCGTCCACAACAACGAAGAGCGGACGATCTACTACGAGGACGCGAGCATCGAGTTCCTCGGCGTGCCCATCGCCGCGATCCCGTATTTCTGGACGGCCGACCCGACCGTGAAGCGGATGACGGGCTTCCTGGCGCCGCACTACATCCACTCCACGGCCCTCGGGACCGGCGTCTCCATCCCGTTCTTCTGGGACATCGCGCCCGACAAGGACCTGACGATCCAGCCGACGCTCTACTCGCGGCAGGGCGTACTGATGCAGGGCGAGTGGCGGCAGCGGCTGCTGACAGGCTCCTACAACATCCGCGCCGCGGGGATCTTCCAGCGCGGCCAGTCGGCGTTCCTGCCGCCCCCGCTCGGTCCGGCCAACCGCGAGGGCCGCGGCATGCTGGAGTCGAACGGTCGCTTCAACATCAACCCGCAATGGCAGTTCGGGTGGAGCGTCGCCCTGCTCTCGGACAAGTGGTTCCTGCAGAACTACAAGATCCGCAGCGAGACCCTCGCCTCGAACTACCTGATGCTGGAATCGACCTCGCAGGCGTTCCTGCGCGGCGTGGGCGACCGCTCGTTCTTCGACCTGCGCGGCTTCTACTGGCAGGGTCTCTCCTACGCCGACTGGCAGAAGCAGATTCCCTTCGTGGCGCCCTCGCTGGACTACGAGAAGCGCGTGAACGGGCCGGACCCGATCGGGGGCGAGACGCGCTTCCAGTTCAACGTCACGCACCTGTATCGCCAGGCGGCGCAGTTCGACCCCACGAGCTTCACCAACCTGGCCTTCCCGTTCGGATCGGGGCTGACGACCGCCGGCTATCAAAGCTGCGTGGTCTTCCAGCGCGGCGTGTGCCTCGTTCGCGGCCTTTCGGGGGATTTCGCGCGCTTCTCGGGCGAGGTGTCGTGGCGCCGCGCCTTCATCGACGATGTGGGGCAGGTCTGGACGCCGTTCACCTATCTGCGCGTCGACGGCTTCCTGAACAGCCCCGACACGACGGGCTACCAGAACCCCGAGATCGCGAACTTCATCAACCCGAACCAGGAATTCCTAGGTCGGGCGATGCCGGCGGTCGGCATGGAGTACCGCTATCCCATCATCGCGAACGACAGCGGCGGCGGCGCGCATACCCTCACGCCGATCGGGCAGGTGATCGTCCGTCCGAACGAGGCGCGGATCGGGAAGCTGCCGAACGAGGATGCGCACAGCCTCGTCTACGACGACACCGTCCTCTTCGACTGGGACAAGTTCTCGGGCTACGACCGTGCCGAAGGCGGCGTGCGGGCCAATGTCGGACTGCAATACAACTACCTTGCCCCGACCGGCTGGACCGCCAATGCGCTGATCGGCCAATCCTATCAGCTGGCCGGGCGCAACTCCTACGCGGTGCCGGACCTCATCAACACGGGCCTCCAGTCGGGTCTCGATTCCCAGGTGTCCGATGTCGTCGGGCGCATCCAGGTCAATCCGAGCCAGAACTTCTCCTTCATCACGCGCGGGCGCTTCGACCATTCAGACTTTGCGCTGAACGGCTTCGAGACGCAGGCGATCATGAACTTCAATCCGTGGGTGCCGATCACGGGCTCGCTCACCTACGTGTACTACCGGGCCCAGCCGCTGATCGGCTTCCTGCATCGCCGCGAAGGCCTGCAGCCGGCAGCCGCCTGGAACATCACGCCGAACTGGTCGATCGGCGGCTCCGTGCTCTTCGACCTCGACCGCTACATCGACGCGCGCGAGGACTTCCTGCGCACCTACCAGGCGAACTTCGCCCGCGGCGGGCAGGCCCTCGCGAACACCACGATCTACAACCGGTCCGACCCGTTCACGATCGCGCAGGCGGGGATCAGCCTCGGCTACAAGGACGAGTGCACCACCTTCAGCATCAACTACGCTATGACGCCGCGCACTGCCGCGACCGGCGAGCGGGAGACCGACCGGACCGTCATGGTTCGCCTGGAACTGCGGACACTCGGGCAGGCGAGCTTCGCGCAGTCGCTCAACACGTCGAACACGTCGGACGGCGTCGCGAGCCGCTGATGCCGCCCATGCGGGCCGGAGCGGCGTGAGGACATGGCACTTGCATTGACGCAGGGCGACCCGGCCGGGATCGGGCCGGAGATCGCCCTCAAGTCCTGGGCGAGCCGGGTCGAGGCCGGATTGCCGCCCTTCTTCCTCCTGTCGGATCCCGATTTCGTCCGGCAGGCTGCACGGCGGCTCGATCTGGACGTTCCCGTGCGCGCGGTGGCTCCCGAGGAAGCTGCCGCGATCTTCGGCGAGGCTCTCCCGGTCGTTCCCCTTGCCAGGCAGGTCTCGGCCGAACCCGGCCGCCCCGACCCGGGCACCGCAGCCGCCACCCTGGAATCCATCGAGGCGGCCGTCGAACTCACCAGGTTGGGCCGGGCGGACGCGGTCGTGACCTGTCCGATCGCCAAGCACGTGCTCTACGATGCGGGGTTCCGGCATCCGGGCCACACCGAGTTCCTCGCCGCCCTTGCGGCCGAGCCGGGGGCGGACGCACCCCTTCCCGTCATGATGCTGTGGAGCGAGGAGCTGGCTGTCGTTCCCGTGACCATCCACATCCCGCTCCGGGATGTCCCGGCGGCGCTGACGGAGGACCTGATCGTCCAGACGGGCCGGATCGTCGCCCGCGACCTGCGTGAGAGGTTCGGCCTCGACCGGCCGCGGCTCGCGCTTGCGGGCCTCAACCCGCATGCCGGAGAGGCTGGAGCGATGGGCACGGAGGACCGCGACGTGGTCGCGCCCGCGATTGCACGCCTCCAGGCGGAGGGGATCGAGGCCTCGGGCCCATGGCCGGCGGACACGATGTTCCACGCGAGGGCGCGCCGGGGCTACGATGCCGCGCTTGCGATGTACCACGACCAGGCGCTCATCCCGATCAAGACGATCGCCTTCGACGAGGGCGTAAACGTCACGCTGGGCCTGCCCTTCATCCGGACCTCCCCGGACCACGGGACGGCTTTCGATATCGCCGCCAGAGGCATCGCCCGCCCGGACAGCCTGATCGCCGCGCTTCGCCTCGCCGGACGGCTTGCCGCTTCGAGCCGCGTCTCCGCGTGAGCGAGCCCGACGATCTGCCCCCGCTGCGGGAGGTGGTGCGCCAGCATGATCTCATGCCCAAGCGCGCGCTCGGGCAGAACTTCCTTTTCGACCTGAACCTGACCGGGCGAATCGCGCGCTCTGCCGGGCCGCTCGCCGGCCACGAGATCCTGGAGGTTGGCCCCGGCCCGGGCGGCCTCACCCGGGCGCTGCTGGCGGAAGGCGCCGAACGGGTGATCGCGATCGAGCGCGATCCCCGCTGCCTCCCCGCGCTCGCGGAGATCAGGGCCCGTTATCCCGGCCGGCTCGAGGTGATCGAGGCGGATGCGCTCGAGGTCGATCCGCGCTCCCTGTTCTCGGGAGGGAAGCCCGCCCGGATCGTGGCCAACCTGCCCTACAATGTCGGCACCCCGATCCTGATACGCTGGCTGACGGTGCCAGACTGGCCGCCGCCCTGGGCCAGCGCGACGCTCATGTTCCAGCGCGAGGTGGCCGACCGCATCGTGGCCGACGAGACGCGCCGCGACGATTACGGCCGCCTCGGGGTGCTCTGCGGCTGGCGCACGCGGTCGAGGATCCTGTTCGACGTGCCGCCGCAGGCCTTCGTGCCGCCCCCGAAGGTCACGTCCGCGGTCGTCCATATCGAGCCGCGGCCCGATCCCCTGCCCTGCTCCGTCCAGGCGCTCGAGCGCGTCACCCGCGCCGCCTTCGGCCAGCGACGCAAGATGCTGAGGCAGAGCCTGAAGGGCCTCGGGAAGGATCCCGCCGAGTTGCTCGAGGCAGCCGGTCTTCCCGGCACGGCGCGTGCGGAGGAGATCCCGGTCGCGGGTTTCGTGGCACTCGCGAATGCGCTGGCTTGACAGGCGGGGCCGCGCTCCTCGAACTCGCCTGATTGCGCCCGAGAGCGCGGACAGGAAACGCCCATGAATCTCAGCCGCATGCTGCGCGAGCGCGCTGCTGCCGAACGGCCCGTCACGGTCGGTCTTGTCGGAGCGGGCAAGTTCGGCACGATGTTCATGGCGCAGGCCCGCGTCACGGAAGGCATGCACCTCGTCGGTATCGCCGACCTGAATGTCGCCCGTGCCCGCTCCCAGCTGGCCGCGGCCGGCTGGCCGGCCGAGCAATATGCCCCCGCCTCGCTCGACGAGGCCGCACGCTCCGGCGGCACGGCCGTCGTCGAGGATGCCGAGGCGCTCATCCGCCATCAGGCGATCGAGGTGATCGTCGAGGCCACGGGCGATCCGCGGACCGGAATCCGCTTCTGCCTCGCTGCGATCGAGGCGGGAAAGCACATCGTCATGGTGAACGTGGAGGCGGACGCGCTCGCGGGTCCCCTCCTGGCCAGGCGAGCCGAGCAGGCGGGCATCGTCTATTCGCTCGCCTGGGGCGACCAGCCGGCGCTGATCTGCGAGCAGGTGGACTGGGCTAGAGCGGCCGGCTTCCGCGTCGTCGCGGCCGGCAAGGGTACGCGCTACCTGCCGACCTACCACGCCTCGAACCCGGACACCGTCTGGGAGATCCTGGACCAGTATCTCAAGATCGAGGACCGGGCCTCGATCAACCCGAAGATGTTCAACTCCTTCGTCGACGGGACGAAATCGGGGATCGAGATGACGGCCGTCTGCAACGCGACCGGGCTCGCGGCGCAGACGGGCGGGCTCGCCTTCCCGCCGGCCAGCCGGTTCGAGCTCGCCGAGATCTGCAAGCCGCGGGAGAGCGGCGGCACGCTGGAGCGGGCCGGCGTCACGGAGGTGACCTCGTCCGTCTACCGTGACGGACGGGACGTTCCCCACCACCTCGCCATGGGCACCTATGTCGTGATCGAGGCGGAGAGCGACTACGCCCGTCGCTGCTTCTCCGAGTACCACATGCTGCAGGACAGCTCGGGCCGTTACGCCTCGCTGTATCGCCCGACGCACATGATCGGGCTGGAACTGGGTATCTCGATCGCCTCGGCGGCCCTGCGGCGGGAGCCGACGGGAGCCCCGACCTGCTTCAACGCCGACGTCGTGGCGACCGCCAAGCGCGGCCTTTCGGCAGGAGAGGTGCTCGACGGAGAGGGCGGCTTCCTGGTCTGGGGTCGGCAATGCCCCGCCCAGCAATCGCTCGCCGAAGGGTACCTGCCGCTCGGACTGGCGCAGCATGTCAGGCTGCGGAACCCGATCCGGGAAGGCGACCCGCTGCGCTGGCGCGACGTCGAGATCGACGAGGACGACCTCGCCGTGCGGTTCCGGCGCGAGATGGAGCGGGAATTCGGGGACCCTGCCGCGCGGGCCGACGCGGCCTGACGCGGGAAGCCGGTCAGGTCACCGTTTCGGAGAGGAGGCCGCCGACGAAGTCGGGCAGGCCGACCTGCCTGTCCCGCTTCAGCCGCTCGGCGAAGAGGATGGCCTTCAGGCCCTCGAAGGAGGCCCCGAGATCCTCGTTGACGACGACGTAGTCGTATTCGCTCCAGCGCTCGATCTCGACCCGGGCGTTGCCGAGGCGCTTGTCGATCGTCTCGCGGGTGTCCTCGGCCCGCCGCTCGAGCCGATGCTGCAACTCCGCCATGGAGGGCGGCAGGATGAACACGGTCACGACATCCTCGCCCATGGTGGCGCGCACCTGGCGGGTCCCCTGGTAGTCGATGTCGAAGATCATATCCCGCCCGGCAGCGAGGGCCCGCTCCACCGGCCGGCGGGGCGTGCCGTAATAGTTGCCGTGGACCTCCGCCCATTCGAGCAGGTCGTCATGGTCGCGCATGGCCAGGAAGTCGTCGACCGAGATGAAGTTGTAGTCGCGGCCCGCGATCTCGGACGGGCGCTTCTGGCGCGTCGTGACCGAGACGGAGACTTCCAGCCCGAGTTCCTTCTCCTCCCGGAGGGCACGGGTGAGGCTCGTCTTCCCGGCCCCCGATGGAGACGAGAGGATCAGGATGAGGCCACGGCGTCCGACCTTGCCCTGCACGGTCAGCTCACCTTCTTCAGTCGCACTCATTCTACGTTCTGAACCTGCTCGCGGAACTGGTCGACAACAGCCTTGAGCTCCAGCCCGATGCGGGACAGCGACACGTCGTTCGCCTTCGAGCAGAGCGTGTTCGCCTCCCGCCCGAATTCCTGAGCCAGGAAGTCCAGCTTCCGGCCGACGGGACCATCGGCGCCGAGAAGCTCCCGGGCGGCCGCGACATGAGCTCGGAGCCTGTCGATCTCCTCGCGGATATCGGCCCGAGTCGCAAGCAGGGCCGCCTCCTGGTGCAGCCGGACGGGATCGAGGCTGCCCGTGGCGGCCAGGAGGGTGTCCACCTGCTCGGTCAGCCTGGCCTGGATCGCCTCGGGCCGGCGAGCCGGGCAGGCTTCCGCGGCGTCGACGAGATCCCCGATCGCCTGCAGGTGACCTTCGATGACGGCCTGGAGCGCAGCGCCTTCCGCGGCGCGCGAGGTGGAAAGCGCCTTCACCATACGGGTCGCCGCGGCCGACAGGTCGGCCCGCAGGGCGTCCTCGGCCGCGGGATCTCCGGCGTCGTCGTCCATCTCGACGATGCCCCGGATCGACAGGAGCCCATCCAGGGAGGCGGGACGAATCTCGGCCGGAAGCTTGAGGTCGGCGATCGCACCGACCAGGGTATCGAGCGCCTCGCGGTTCACCCGGACCCGGGGGGCCGTGGCGCTCTTGGACAGCGTAAGATTGAGCTGGCACTGGCCGCGGGAGAATGCGGCCGCGATCTGCCGCCGTGCATCCTCCGCCGCGGAATCGAACCCCGGCGGCACCCTCGTGCGGACCTCGAGACCGCGCCCGTTGACGCTTCTCACCTCCCAGGCCCAGTTCACTGACGCCGTAGTGCCAGCCTCGCGCGCGAAGCCGGTCATCGAATTGATGGCCATGATGTCCCGATGCCCGGACGGGGCTCCAGATTCAAGCGTCTCGGACGGCGGATCCGCGTCCGTACTGCCTACTGGGTCGCCGAGCCCGCGTCCGAGGCTGCGGCGCTATCCGCGTCCCGCGGCTTCCGCTTCGGCTTCGCCGCCTGCCGCTTGCGAGGCTCGGGCTTCGCCGCCTCGGCGGGCGCAAGGCCCGGGGGCGGCTGGAAGGCGGGCACGTTCTTGGCGGAGGTGAGGTCCCAGCTCTGGTTCCGCAGCGGATCCCGCGGCGTCCCTTCCGAGGCGTCGAATGCTCGTGAGGAACCAAGCCCAGCCCCCGCGAATGCGGACACCGTTCCAGTGTCGAGGGCGGCACCCCGCCCGGGGCTCGGAGCCTGGAAATTCTCCGTCCGCCCCTCCGGCAACGCAGGCGGATCGACCCGGTCCACCTCGGTGGGCGCAGCACCGGCCGCCTCGCGCGAGCGCTCGATCTGACGCCAGCGCGCGACATTCCGGTTGTGCTGGTCGAGCGTCTCGGCAAAGGCGTGTCCGCCCGTCCCGTCCGCGACGAAGAAGAGGTCGCGCGTCTTCAGCGGGTTGGCGACCGCCTCAAGCGCTGCACGGCCGGGATTCGCGATCGGCCCCGGCGGCAGGCCTTCGATCACATAGGTGTTGTAGGGCGTCGCGCGCTCGATCTCCGACCGCAGGATACCCCGCCCCAGCGTGCCCTTTCCGCCCACGAGCCCGTACACGATGGTCGGGTCGGACTGCAGCTTCATCCGCTTGGAAAGCCGGTTCATGAAGACGCTGGCGACACGCGGCCGCTCATCCGCCCGCCCGGTCTCCTTCTCCACGATGGAGGCCAGGATCACGAGTTCCGGTGCCGTCTTGATCGGCAGGTCGGGCGCGCGCTTCGCCCAGGCCTTGACCAGCGCCTCGCGCGCCTCGGCCTGCATCTTGTTGATGATCTGCTGCCGCGGGGTCCCACGCTCGAAATGGTAGGTGTCGGGGAGGAGCGTGCCCTCGCGCGGCACCTCGTTGATGGAACCCGTCAGTAGCTCGTTCTCGCGCAGGCGAGCCACGATCTGCTCGCTCGTCAGGCCCTCCGGCACCGTGAAGGCATGCTGGACGGCCTTCCCCTGGATCAGGGTGTCGATCGCCTGCTCGATGCTGGTTCCGGCCTTGAACTGGAACTCGCCCGCCTTCAGGACGCCCCGGCTGCGATTCAGATAGGCGCTGATCTCGAACAGGTTCGGGTCCGAGATGACGCCCTCCTTCGCCAGAAGCGTGGCCATCTCCGAGGTGCCGGTGCCCTTCGGGATCAGGACGACCTTGTCCTGGGCGAGCGGTCCCGCCTCCTGGACCTTCCGTTCGAACACGAGGAGGCCGAAGACGACGACGGCCGCCAGCACGAGGCCGAAGGTCGTCAGACCGCTCATCAGGGAGAGCATCCCACCCCTCGGCCGGCGCACGCGCGGCGGGGGAGGAGGCGGGGGAGCCGAAGGCTTCAGCGCCTCGTTCGGGCTCTTCGGGGCATAACGGCCGAGGCCCGACGAGTCGGGCGGCGGCGGAACGGCGGGCGTCTGAGGTGTCTTGGGTCTGCCGAACATGCGGTGCTACTTCGGCCCGCGTAAAGCGCGAGCTCCTTCGACCCTCTCCCAAACCAATATGGCGAAATGGCGTGAGAGCGAGGCGATCAACGCCATCAGGTCACGCCGCTCGCCGGAAGACAAGCGATGCGTTGGTGCCGCCGAAGCCGAACGAGTTGGAGAGCACGGTATCGATCTGCCGCGGCTTGGCCGTGTGCGGAACGAGATCGATCGGCGTATCCACCGAGGGGTTGTCGAGGTTGAGCGTCGGAGGCGCGATCCCGTCGCGCATCGCGAGCAGCGAGAAGATCGCCTCCACGGAGCCCGCGGCTCCTAGCAGGTGACCGACAGCCGACTTCGTCGAGGACATCGCCAGCTTCCCGGCCGCGTTCCCGACCAGCCGCTCCACTGCCTTGAGCTCGATCTCGTCGCCGAGAGGCGTCGAGGTCCCGTGGGCGTTGATGTAGTCGATATCCGAGGCCTCGATGCCGGCCCGCTTGAGCGCAGCCTTCATGCATCGGTAGGCGCCATCGCCGTCCTCGGACGGCGAAGTGATGTGGTAGGCGTCGCCCGAAAGCCCGTAGCCGGCGACCTCGGCGTAGATGCGCGCGCCGCGCGCCTTCGCGTGCTCGTATTCCTCGAGCACCACGATTCCCGCGCCCTCGCCCATCACGAAGCCGTCGCGGTCCTTGTCGTAGGGGCGCGAGGCCTTGGTCGGGGCGTCGTTGAATCCCGTCGACAGGGCGCGGCACGCCGCAAAGCCGGCAAGCGAGAGCCGATTGACCGGCGATTCGCTGCCGCCCGCCACCATCACGTCGGCGTCGCCGAGCGCGATGAGGCGCGAGGCATCGCCAATGGCATGGGCGCCGGTCGAGCAGGCCGTGACGACCGCGTGGTTCGGGCCCTTGAGCCCGTGCGCGATCGAAACGTAACCCGATGCAAGGTTGATGATGCGGCCCGGGATGAAGAAGGGCGAGATGCGCCGCGGGCCTTTTTCGAGGAGCGTCACGGAAGCATCGTAGATGCCCCCGATACCGCCGATGCCGGAACCGATCAGTACGCCGGATGCGACCTGGTCCTCGTAGGATTGCGGATCCCAGCCGGCGTCATCGAGCGCCTGCTTGGCTGCCGCCATCGCGAAGACGATGAAAGGATCGACCTTGCGCTGGTCCTTCGGGTCCATCCAATCGTCTGGATTGTAGGCACCCTCTCCGCTGCGCGGAACCTGGCAGGCAATCTGGCAGGCGAGGTCGGAAACGTCGAAGCTATCGACGCGCGCCGCCCCGCTCTTCCCGCTCAGAAGCTGCTGCCAGGTTGGCTCAACCCCGCAGCCGAGCGGGGTCACCATTCCGATCCCAGTGACGACCACTCGCCGCATACTGACCCCCGGCTGGGCGCCGCGTCACGAAAACGCTGGCGCCCGAACGCCTTATCCCGCGTTCTTCTCGAGGAAGCGGATCGCGTCACCAACGGTCACGATCGTCTCCGCGGCATCGTCCGGAATCTCGACGTTGAATTCTTCCTCGAACGCCATGACCAGCTCGACCGTGTCGAGGCTGTCGGCGCCGAGATCGTCGATGAAGTTCGCGTTGTCGGTCACCTTCTCGGGCTCGACGCCAAGGTGTTCAACAACGATCTTCTTCAGCCGGTCAGCAATATCGCTCATCTGGTCCCCGTCTCATTTGGCCGGAAAATATCCGCTCGCCGGCGGTTTGAACCCCGGCCTCAGGATCGAACGCAACGCCGAAGCCCGCCGAGATAGTTGCCGGTGCAAACCCGCATTTTCGCCCCTGGTCAAGTCCCCGGGAGCTGCCGAGGGGGTCCCTAGCACATGCTCCCGAGGGTGACGAGGGTCGTCGAGCGCCGATCATACGCGCGCCATGCCACCATTCACATGAAGCGTGTGACCGGTGACATAGGCGGCCTCGCCGGACGAGAGATAGACCACCGCAGCAGCGATCTCGTTCGGGCTCCCCAGGCGCCCCATCGGCACGGTGCCAAGGATCGACGCCTTCTGGGCGTCGTTCAGTTCGTCCGTCATCGGCGATTCGATGAAGCCGGGGGCGACGCAATTGACCGTGATGTTTCGGCTGGCGACCTCTGCGGCGAGCGCCTTGGTCATGCCGACGAGGCCAGCCTTCGACGACGCGTAGTTCACCTGGCCGGGATTGCCGATCGCCCCGACGACCGAGCCGATATTGACGATTCGGCCGTAGCGGCGGCGCATCATCCCCTTCACGGCGGCGCGGGAGAGACGAAAAGCCGCCGTGAGGTTCACGGCGATCACGGTGTCCCACTCATCGTCCTTCATGCGCATGAGGAGATTGTCGCGCGTGACCCCGGCATTGTTGACGAGGATGTCGAGCCCGCCCATGGCGGCTTCGGCCGCCGGCACCAGCGCTTCGACCGAGGCCGCATCACCGAGGTTGCAGGCCGCGACGTGAGCGCGCTCGCCGAGCGCAGCCGCCAGCTCTTCCAGCGCCGCCTGCCGCGTGCCGGACAGCGTGAGGGTCGCACCGCGGGCGTGCAATGCCCGCGCAATCGACCCGCCGATCCCACCGGTCGCACCGGTCACCAGCGCCTTGCGGCCTTCCAGATCGAACATGACGCGCCTCAGGGGACGAGAAGGGGACGAACGGCGTCGAGATCGCCGGGTTGGCCGAACGGAGCCGCCTTGGCGCCGGACGCGATGCGCTTGACGAGCCCGGTGAGGACCTTGCCGGCCCCGACCTCGACGAAGACGTCCACGCCGTCGCGCGCCATCCGGTCGACGCTCTCGCGCCAGCGAACCGTTCCGGTGACCTGACGCACCAGCGCATCCCGGATGTCCTCCGGGCCCGTGATGGGCGCCGCCTCGATATTGGCGACCACCGGCACCGCCGGGGCCGCGATGGCCACCCCGGCGAGGGCCTCGCGCATGGCTTCGGCGGCGGGCGCCATCAGGGCGCAGTGGAAGGGCGCGGAGACGGGCAGCATCACGGCGCGACGGGCTCCCCGGCCCTGCGCGATCGTGACGGCCCGCTGCACCGCGGCCGCGTGGCCCGAGACGACCACCTGGCCGGGGCCGTTATCGTTGGCGACGTCGCAGACCTCACCCTGGGCCGCCTCCCGGGCGATCTCCTCGACAGGCTCGCGATCTAGGCCGAGCAGCGCCGCCATGGCGCCCTGTCCGACGGGGACGGCCTTCTGCATCGCATTGCCGCGGATCCGGAGGAGCCTGGCCGCGTCGGCGACGCTCAGGCAGCCGGCCGCGACGAGCGCCGAATACTCGCCGAGCGAATGGCCGGCCACGAACGCGGCGTCACGATGCAGGTCGAGCCCGAGTTCCGATTGGAGCACGCGGAAAGCCGCGACGCTCACCGCCATCAGGGCGGGCTGGGCATTCGCCGTCAGGTTGATCTCTTCGGCCGGGCCTTCCCGCATCAGTCCGGACAAGTCTTGGCCCAGCGTGTCGTCGACTTCCTGAAAGATCGCGCGGGCCGCAGGGAAGCTCTCGGCGAGCGCCTGCCCCATTCCGACGCCCTGGCTGCCCTGCCCCGGGAAGATGAGTGCTCGCATACCTACCGTTTCCGCCCTGAAATGGCGCGCGAGGTCGCACCGCACGTCGCGCAGAGTCAAGCGTCGCCGCGTTACGGTTGCGATCTGCAGCGCCACAACACCGTGCCGCCCGCTGTGACTTCTACCAAATCCCGGACCGGCCGACCCGCCCCGATCTTCCTCAGATCGGAGGTTAGGTCATGTACAACAAGTCTTTCCTCACACTCGCAGTTGGAGCGGCAGCCCTTGTCGCGACCTCGCTCGCCACGGTGGAGACCGCCTCGGCCCGGGGCGGCGGTTTTCACGGCGGTGGGTTCGGCGGCGGCTTCCATGGCGGCGGGTTCGGCGGGTTCCACGGCGGCGGGTTTGCGCCCGGGTTGCGCGGAGGCGCCTTCGCACCCCGCTTCGGAGAAAACTTCCACGGCCGCGGCTTCCGGCGCGGGCTCGGCTTCGCCGGGGCGGGGCTGGCGCTCGGAGCCTTGGCGTATCCGTTCTACGACGGCTATGGCTATGGCGATTACTATGGCTCGAACTGCTATATCGAGCCCCGGCGCGTTCCGGGACCCCACGGCTGGACGATCCAGGATTACCGCGTCTGCTACTGAGATCGGCTGTCGCGCCTGTTTCTCTTGCGATTGCGAGCGGGACGCGCTATCTCTCCGCGATCCCCATTAGGCTTGAAGCGCAAGGAGCCGCCGCATGGCGCGCGTCACCGTCGAGGATTGCATCGACAAGGTCGAGAACCGCTTCGAGCTGGTGCTGCTTGCCAGCCACCGGGCTCGAATGATCTCGCAAGGCGCCCCGCTGACGATCGACCGGGACCGCGACAAGAACCCTGTCGTGGCGCTGCGGGAGATCGCCGAGGAGACGATCACGCCGGACGACCTGAAGGAGCAGCTCATCCACTCGCTCCAGAAGTACGTCGAGGTGGACGAGCCGGAGGCCGAGGCCGTGCCGATGATCAGCGGCACGACCGTGTTGGCGCCGTCCTCCGCCGTGGACGACTCCGAGATCCAGTTCGACAAGATGAGCGAAGAGGATCTCCTTCGCGGCCTCGAAGGCCTGGTGCCTCCGGCCGAGACGGAGGAAGACGAGGGCTGAGCGTTCCCGCTCGGCTCCGGTTGCGAAGCCCGGCCTTCTGGTCGGGCTTTTCTGTTTCAGAATGTCGGTTTCCGGCGATCACGCCGCACCGCATTCAACGCGCTTGCAAAGACGCCCGGCGCTGACCGATATCGATTCCATGCAACCCGTGGTGAGGCCCTGATCCCGCGATGATGCGGCAGTTCGAGCTCGTCGAGCGGGTGAAGCGCTACGACCCGTCCGCGGACGAGGCTCTCCTCAACCGGGCCTACGTCTACGCCATGGTCGCCCACGGCAACCAGAAGCGGGCCTCGGGCGATCCGTTCGTCGCACATCCGCTCGAGGTCGCCGCCATCCTGACAGACCTCAGGCTGGACGCGGCGACCATCGTGGCGGCGGTCCTGCACGACACGATCGAGGATACCGGCGCCACGCTCGACGAGATCAACCGGCTCTTCGGCCCGGAGATCGGCTCGCTGGTCGACGGCCTGACCAAGCTGAAGAAGCTGGACCTCGTCTCGAAACAGGCCGCCCAGGGCGAGAACTTCCGCAAGCTCCTGCTCGCCATCGCGGCCGACCTGCGCGTGCTCCTCGTCAAGCTCGCCGACCGCCTGCACAACATGCGCACCCTCGGCTTCATGCCGGCCGAGAAGCGGCGGCGGATCGCGGAGGAGACGCTCGAGATCTATGCGCCGCTGGCCGGCCGCATGGGTATCCAGGAGATCCGCGACGAGCTCGAGGAGCTCGCCTTCAAGAACCTCAATCCCGAGGCCTACGAAACGATCAGCAAGCGGCTGAAGGACCTCACCGACCGGAACCACGGTCTGGTCGACGAGATCGAGAGTGCGCTGAAGGAGAAGCTGGCCGCAAAGGGGCTCGAGGCCAAGGTGTTCGGCCGGCAGAAGCGGGTCTATTCCGTGTGGCGCAAGATGGAGCGCAAGTCGCTCGCCTTCGAGCAGCTCTCGGACGTCTACGGCTTCCGCATCCTGGTCGAGGCCCCGGGCGATTGCTACCAGGCGCTCGGCATCGTCCACACGGCCTGGCCGATGGTGCCGGGGCGCTTCAAGGATTACATCTCCACCCCGAAGCAGAACGATTACCGCTCTCTCCACACCACCGTCATCGGGCCGCAATCGCAGCGCGTCGAGCTGCAGATCCGGACGCAGGAGATGGACGAGATCGCCGAGTACGGCATCGCGGCGCACCCCCTCTACAAGGAAGGCAAGACGGCCGGCGCCCAGCTCGGCGCGGAGAGCCGCGCCTATCAGTGGCTTCGCCGGACCGTGGACCTCCTGGCGGAGGGCGACAGCCCGGAGGAATTCCTCGAGCACACGAAGCTCGAACTATTCCACGACCAGGTCTTCTGCTTCACCCCGAAGGGCCGGCTGATCGCCCTACCCCGCGGCGCGACGGCGATCGACTTCGCCTACGCGGTCCATACCGATGTGGGGAACTCGGCCGTCGGCGCGAAGATCAACGGCCGCATGTCGCCGCTCTTCAACGAGCTGCAGAACGGCGACGAAGTCGAGATCGTCCGGGCCGACGGGCAATTGCCTCCCCCGGCCTGGGAGGGGCTAGTCGCGACCGGAAAGGCCCGTGCCGCCATCCGGCGTGCGACCCGGGCTTCCGTGCGCCGGCAATATGCCGGCCTCGGGCGGCAGATCCTGGAACGCGCCTTCCAGCGCGCCGGGAAGGCCTTCTCGGACGACAAGCTCAAGGGCGCCCTGCCCCGGCTCGCCCGGACCTCGATCGAGGACGTCCTGTCGGCCGTCGGGCGCGGGGAGATGTTCTCGGGCGACGTCGTGCGCGGGGTCTATCCCGACTACAAGGAGGAGCGGCGGCCCGGGAGCGAACGCGACGAGGCGCGCGCCAGCCGCTCGGGCCAGAACGGCGCCGGTGGCCCCTCCGCCAACGCGATCCCCATCCGGGGCATTGAATCGGACCTACCGATCCGCTTCGCCCCGAATGGCGGGGCGGTTCCGGGCGACCGCATCGTCGGCATCCTGACGAAGGGCGAAGGCGTCACGATCTACCCGATCCAGAGCCCCGCCCTGGCGGCGTTCGACAACGATCCCGAAAGCTGGATTGACGTCCGCTGGGACGTGGAGCCCGGCGAGGAGCGGCGGTTCCCGAGCAGGCTCGCGCTTCAGTCGATCAACGAGCCGGGCAGCCTCGCGACGATCGCGCAGGTCATCGCGGACCACAACGGCAACATCGACAACGTCTCGATGAAACGCCGCACGCCCGACTTTACCGAGGTCACCATCGACCTCACCGTGTTCGACCTGAAGCACCTCAATGCGATCATCTCGGAGCTTCGGGCCAAACCGGCTGTCAGCAAGGTCGAGCGCGTCCTATCCTGAGCCCCGTCAGGCCGCGCCGTAGAGCCCGGCGTTCTCCTGCCGCAGCACGTTCTTCTGGACCTTGCCCATCGTGTTGCGGGGAAGGTCGTCGACGAAGATCACGCGCTTGGGCAGCTTGAACTTGGCGAGCCGCCCCTCGAGAGCCGCGTGCACGGCCGCCTCGTCGATCGCGGCGTCCTTGTCCTTCACCACGACCGCCGTCACGCCCTCGCCGAAATCGGGATGAGGCACGCCGATGACGGCGCTCTCGATCACGCCCGGCAGGAGGTCGATCTCGGTCTCGACCTCCTTCGGGTAGACGTTGAAGCCGCCCGTGATGATCAGGTCCTTGCCGCGTCCGACGATGTGGACATAGCCCGCCTCGTCGATCTTCCCGAGATCGCCCGTGATGAAGAAGCCGTCCGGCTTGATCTCGGCCGCCGTCTTCTCCGGCATGCGCCAGTAGCCCTTGAAGACGTTGGGGCCGCGCACTTCGATCATGCCGACCTCGCCTGCCGCGAGCTCCTGGCCCGAATCCGGATCGACGACGCGGATCTCGACCTCGGGCAGCGGGAACCCGACCGTGCCGGCGATGCGGTCGCCCTCATAGGGGTTGGACGTGTTCATGCCCGTCTCGGTCATGCCGTAACGCTCGAGGATGGCGTGACCGGTCTTGTCCCGCCACTCGCGATGGGTCTCCGCAAGGAGCGGCGCGGAGCCCGACACGAACAGGCGCATATGCGCCGTGGCCTCCTGGGTGAGCCCCGGATGCCTGAGCAGGCGCGTGTAGAAGGTCGGAACGCCCATCATGGCGGTGGCGCGCGGCATCAGCCGCATGATCTCGTCCGGGTCGAACCGCGGGCAGAAGATCATCGACGCATCGGAGATGAAGGTGACGTTCGACGCCACGAACAGACCATGCGTGTGGTAGATCGGCAGCGCGTGGAGCAGCACGTCCTCGGACGTGAAGCGCCAGTAATCCTTCAGGGTGAGAGCGTTCGAGACGAGGTTGCCATGGGTCAGCATGGCGCCCTTCGAGCGGCCCGTCGTGCCCGACGTGTAGAGGATCGCCGCCAGGTCGTCCTCGCCGACGATGGCGGTCGGGAAGGCGCGTGAATCGCCCTCGGCCAGGTCGACGATCGAGCCCTTTCCGTCCCGGTCCAGCGTCTCGAGCGCTGCGCCGGCACGCTCCGCGACCGGCGCGAGGCCTTCGCGCATCTTGGGATCGCACACGACGAGCGCCGGCTCGGCATCGCCGATGAAATATTCGAGCTCGGCCAGCGTGTAGGCCGTGTTCAGCGGCAGGTAGACGGCGCCGGCCCGCAGGCAGGCCAGGTAGAGGATCACGGCCTCGACCGACTTCTCGACCTGCACGGCGACGCGATCGCCGGGCTTCACGCCACGATCGACGAGCGCGTTGGCGAAGCGCCCGGAGCCGAGGATCAGGTCCTCGTAGGTGTAGCGGCGGCCCGCACTCGTCTCGATGGCGACCTTGGCCGTATCGGCGACCGCATCGGAAATCCGCTGGAAAAGATTGGCGTTCATGAGCCGGCTATCGCCTCGTCGTCCCTTCGCGGCGCCGGGAAAAGGGCGCGGCGCGCATAGGGCTTTACTGGGGTGGGGTCGCATCGCGCAAGGAACTCCGATCGCGAGAAGCCTTCAAGCGCTGGAACAGCTTGGCATCGGGCGATTTGACTCGCGCCATGGCCAAGCTTGCCGCCTATCGCGCGAAGCGGGATTTCGAGAAGACGCCGGAGCCGGAGGGAGATCCGGGCGATACCGGCGGCTTCTCCTTCGTCATCCAGAAACATGCCGCCACGCGCCTCCACTACGACCTGAGGCTGGAGCTCGACGGCGTCATGCTGAGCTGGGCGGTGACCAAGGGCCCGAGCCTCATCCCGGGCGAGAAGCGGCTCGCGGTCCATGTCGAGGACCACCCCATTGCCTACAACACCTTCGAGGGCACGATCCCGAAGGGGCAGTATGGCGGCGGCACGGTCCTCATCTGGGACCGTGGCCGTTGGGAGCCGGAAGGAGACCCGCGCAAGGGGATGGCAAAGGGCCATCTCGATTTCCGGCTCGACGGCGAGAAGCTGCACGGACGCTTCCACCTCGTGCGGCTGAAGCCCAGGCCGCGCGAGAAGCAGGAGGCCTGGCTCCTCATCAAGTCGGACGACGACTTTGCACGCGGTGCCGCCGACCCCGACATCCTGGAGGAGATGCCGCTCTCCGTCGTGACGGGCCGAACGCTCGACGAGATCGCGAACGACAAGGGCAGCGCCGTCTGGAACTCAAATCGCGGCATGGCGGCCGAGGAGCGCGAGGCCAAGAAGGCCACCCCTGCCGCGCCTCGGAAAAGGAAGGCCGCGGCGAAGGCCAAGCCCACGGAGGAGACGGCTGCTGCAATGGCGGATCCGAACGGGCCGCCAAGCCCGGATATCGGAAAGCTCGCGAAGGGAGGCACAAAGGCCACGATGCCCGAGACCGTCGCGCCCTGCCTCGCGACGCTCGCTGCGGACGTGCCTCGCGGGCCGAACTGGATCCACGAGATCAAGTGGGACGGCTATCGGCTGATGGCGTTCAAGTCGGGCGACTCGACCCGCATCCTGACCCGGCGCGGCCACGACTGGACGGCCCGCTTTCCGGGGATTGCCGATGCCGTGAGCGCGCTTCCCGTGAAGACCGCGATCCTCGACGGCGAGGCCGTGGTCGAGGACGAGAACGGGCTGCCGGACTTCTCCGCCCTGCAGAACGCGCTCTCGGACGAACATGGAAAGGCCGCCCGAAACGCGGTCTACTACGCCTTCGACCTCCTCTACCTGGACGGCTACGACCTTCGCGGCCTGCCGCTGGAGGAGCGCAAGGCGCGGCTCTCGGCGCTCGTGCCCGTCCGGAAGGACGGCGTCCTGCGCTTCAGCGAGCACATGGAGGCCGACGGTGCCGCCATGGTGAAGAGCGCCTGCCAGCTCGGCCTCGAGGGCGTGATCTCCAAGCGCCGCGACCGGCCCTACCGCTCCGGGCGCGGCGAGGACTGGCTGAAGATCAAGTGTACCGAGCGCCAGGAATTCGTGGTCGCCGGCTATGTGCCGTCCACCGTCTCGAGCACCGCGGTCGGCTCGCTCGTGCTCGGCTACTACGAGGCCGGGGAGCTGAAGCATGCCGGCAAGACCGGAACGGGCTTCACGGCCGAATCGGCTCGCCAGATCTTCCGACAGATCAAGGACTTGAAGCGGCCAACCTCGCCCTTCGCGTCAAAGCTCTCTGCGGCGGAGCGCCGGGGAGTCGTCTGGGTCGAGCCGAAGCTCGTGGCCGAGGTCGAGTTCCGCGGCTGGACGGCGGATCGACGGCTGCGGCACGCCGCCTTCAAGGGCCTCAGGGACGACAAGACCGCCGAGGAGGTCATGCTCGAGCTGCCGAAGGGCGAGCCGCCCGCCGCGGCGCCACCGAAACGCTCCGCCTCCCTCCGATCACGCGGCGGGAGCGAGGTCGCCGGAGTCGCGCTCACCCATGCGGACCGCGTCCTGTGGGACGAAGGCATCACCAAGCTCGACCTCGCCCGCTTCTACGAAGGGATCGCCGACTGGATCCTGCCGCATGTCGCCGGGCGGCCGCTCTCGTTGGTCCGCTGCCCGAACGGCGCCGAGAAGGGCTGCTTCTTCCAGAAGCATTCCTGGGCCGGACTCGGGGACGACATCCGCCGTGAGACCGTCCGTGACGAGGACGGCGAGGAGGAGGTCCTCTACATCGAGGACATCCGCGGCATCGTCTCCCTGGTCCAGGCGAGCGTGCTCGAGATCCACCCCTGGGGGGCGAGGATCGAGGACGTGGACCGGCCGGACCGCATCACGATGGACCTCGATCCCGGGCCCGACGTCGCGTGGCCGGACGTGATCGCGGGAGCCAAGGACATCCGCGAACGGCTGAAAGCCGTGGGACTGGAAAGCTTCGTCAAGACGACTGGTGGCAAGGGGCTGCACGTGGTCATCCCCCTCACCCCGAAGGCGGATTGGACGGAGGTGAAGACCTTCGCCCAGGCGCTCGCCCTCGCCATGGAGGCGGATTCCCCCGACCGCTACATCGCGAAGGCGTCGAAACAGGCCCG
>JAFAEL010000189.1 GCA_023423995.1 Pseudomonadota bacterium
TGCCGATGATGGAAAGCGGCAAGGACACCGCCGGCACCAGCGTGGCCCGCCCGCTGCCCAGAAAGAGGTAGATCACGCCCACCACCAGCGCGACCGACAGCACCAGGGTGAACTGCACCTCGTGCACCGAGGCGCGGATCGTCTCGGTGCGGTCTGACACCACAGTGAGCTGCGCGCCGGCCGGGATGGCGCGCTGCAGCTCCGGCAGCAGCGCACGGATGCCTTCCACGGTTTGCACGATGTTGGCGCCGGGCTGGCGCTGCACATCGATCAGCACGGCGGGGCGACCATTGAGCCAGGCGCCGTTGCGCTCGTTCTCCAGCGCTTCCACCGCCTCGCCCACGTCGCGCAACCGCACCGGGGCGCCGTTCTGCCAGGCGATGATGATATCGGCGAACTCGGCGGCGCTGGTGATCTGGTCGTTGGCCAGGATGGAGGAGGCCTGCCGCGCCCCGTCCAGAGAGCCCTTTGGCGAGTTCTGGTTGGCCGTTGTCACCGCCGTCCGCACCGTTTCCAGCCCGATGCCGTAGGCGGCGAGGCGCAGCGGATCGACGCGCAAACGGATCGCCGGGCGCATGTTGCCTTGCACGGTGACGCGACCGACGCCGGTCGCCTGGCTCAGCTTCTGCGCCAGCAGCGTGTCGGCGGTGTCCGACAGCCGCATGATCGGCAGCGTGTCGGAGGTCAGCGCCAGGGTAACCACCGGCGGATCGGCGGGGTTCACCTTGGAATAAACCGGCGGATAGGGAAGGGTGGAGGGCAGGGTGCCGCGCGCCGCGTCCAGCGCCGCCTGCACGTCCTGCGAGGCCTCGTCCAGGCTCTTGTCCAGGCGGAATTGCAGGGTGATGCGGCTTACCCCCGGCCCGCTGACCGAGGACATCACCTGCAGCCCGGCAATCTGCGCGAATTGCCGCTCCAGCGGCGCGCTGATCAGCACGGCGGCGGTGTCGGGGGAGGCGCCGGGCAGTTGCGTCGTCACCTCGATGGTCGGGAAATCCACCTCCGGCAGGGACGAGACCGGCAACCGCAGATAGCCGAAGATCCCCGCCAGCAGCACCGCGACCGACAGCAGCGTGGTGGCGACCGGACGGCTGATAAAGGGTGCGGCGATGTTCATGGCGTGACTTCCGCCGCCTGCCGGCGCCGCCCCTGGCGCGGCGGCGCGTCGGCCGGCGGCGTTCCCGTGCCGGCGCCGTTCGACAGGGCGATGGCGCTGCCGGGGTTCAGCCGCAGCGCGCCCGAGGTCACCACCTGCTCGCCGGGCCGCAGCCCTTCCCGCACCGCGGCCTCGTTCTGGGTGACGGCGCCCAGCACCAGCGGGCGCTGCTCCACCGTGTTGTCCGCCCTGGCGACAAAGGCGAAAGCGCCGTTCGGCCCCTGCTGTACCGCCACCAGCGGCACCACGGTCGCATCCGGCACGGTTTCGATGCCGATGCGCAAGCTGACAAAGGCGCCGGGCCACAGGCGGGTGTTCTCGTTCGGGAACACTGCCTTCACCTTCACCGTGCCCGTGGCCTGGTCCACCTGGTTGTCCACCGTCAGCACCGTGCCGCGTTCCGGCGCCTCGTTCTGCGTAAGCGGCTGGTTCGGCGTGCCGCCGCTGGCGGGCACCGTTTCCACCGGCACCGGGCCGGCTGCCATGGCGCGCATCAGCCGCGGCAGCTCGCCCTGCGGAATGGTGAAGCTGACCGCGATGGGCCGCATCTGGGTGATGGTGACGATGCCCGTTGCATCCCCCGAGGACACGAGGTTGCCGGCATCGACCTGCCGCAGCCCAACCCGCCCATCGATCGGCGCGCGGATGGTGGTGTAGTCGAGCTGCGCCTGCGCCGTGTCGATCGCCGCCTGATCCTGCGCCACCTGCGCCTCGAACATCGCCACCTGGGCACGCTGGGTGTCCACCTGCTGCCGCGTCACGCCGCTGGCGGCCAGAAGGCCCTGGTAGCGGCGGAGGTCGGCGCGGGCATTCTCCAGCTGCGCCAGGTCGTAGTTCTTCTTGCCCACCGCCTGGGCCAGGGCGGCGGCATAGGTGCGGTCATCGATGCGGGCCAGGATCTCGCCGGCCTTCACCTCCTGCCCCTCGCGGAACAGCACCTCGGTCAGGGTGCCGGAAACCTGGGAACGGACGGTGATGTTGTTCAGCGCCTGCACCGTCCCCAGCGCGTCCAGCATCAGGCGCAGGTCGCGGCGCTCGGCGGCCGCCACGGTGACCGGCACGGGGACGCCATTGCCGGAGCCGCCGCGCCGCCCGCCCGGCACGGTCTGCACCGTGCTGAGATCGGCGGGGTTCACGGCCTGGCGCGCCTGCCAGAAATAATAGCCCGCCCCGGCACCGGTCAGGACCACCAGGGAAAGCAGCAGAAAGCGGGAGCGGGCCATGGGTCGGTGATATCCGTGTCAGATGGACTGCCAGCCGCCGCCCAGCGCGCGGAACAGCGCGACGGCGGCCCGCAGCCGGGCGAGCCGCGCCTGGACCAGGCTGACGCGGGCGGAGAACAGGGTCTGCTGCGTGTTCAGCAGGGTGATCACGTTGATGGTGCCGGCGCGCAGCTGCGCCTCGGCGATGTCATAGGCGCGGGCCGCGCGCGAGAGTGCCTCGGCGCGCAGGCCTTCCCCCTCGGTGCTTTCGCGCAGGGCGACCAGCGCGTCCTCGGTGTCGGACAGGGCCTGGACGATGGCGCGGCGGTATTCCACCAGCAATCCCTCCGCCTGGGCCTGGCTCAGCGATACCTGGCCGCGCAGCGCCCCGCCATCAAAGATGGTCTGCGCCAGCCCGCCGACCAGGGAGAAGAATTGCGCTTCCGGCCGCAGGATCGTGTTCAGCGCGGCGGATTGAAAGCCGCCGGACAGGCTGAGGCTGATCGTGGGCAGCAGCGCCGCCCGGGCCGCGGCCACATCGGCATTGGCGGCGGCGAGGTTCGCCTCGGCGGCCAGCACATCGGGGCGGCGGGCCAGCAGGTCCGAGGGCTGGCCGGGCGCGGCGGCCGGCACGCGCAGGCCGTCGAAGCGGCCGGTGGCCACGGTCAGGGTGGCGGGCGGCTGGCCGGTCAGCAGGGCCAGGGCATTCACCCCCTGCTCGGCTGTCTGCCGCAGGGCGGGGATGGCGGCCTGCTGCTGCGCCACAACCGCCTCCTGCTGCGCCAAGTCGAGCCCCGTGGCGGTGCCGAAATTCACCTGCTGGCGGATGACATTGAGGATGCGCCGCGCCGCCGCCAGGTTCTCCTCCTGGGCGCGCAATTCCTCGCGTGCCGCCAGCACCTCGAAATAAGTGTTGGCGATGGAGGCCTCGGTGGTCAGCAGCACTGTGCCCTGGTCGAAGCGACGGGCGCGGGCATCCTGCGCCGCGGCTTCGCGCAGATTGCGGTTGCGGCCCCAGAAATCGACCTCATAGCTGGCCGAGAGGGTGGCGTCATAGCTGGTGGAGTTACGGTCCCGATTGAAATTGCTGCCAGCGGTCGAGCGGCTCTGCGTCACCCCGGCATCCAGGCCGGCATTGGGCAGCAGGGCGGCACCGGCGATGCGCAGCTGCGCATCCGCCTGCCGCACCCGCGCGGCGGCGGCGGCGAGGTCGAAATTGCCGGCCATCGCCGCCTGCATCAGCCGGTCCAGCTCCGGCGCATTGAAGCCGCGCCACCAATCAGGGTCCGGCCATTGCGGCTCGGCGGCGGGGGCGGCATTGCGGAAGGCGGCGCCCGGCTCCAGCCCCGACATCACTGGCGCCGCTCTGGGTCCGCAGGCCGCCAGCGAGCCGGCCAGGGCCATCAGCAGCAATGCGCGCCCGGCGCCGCGGCGTTCCATTCCCAAGATCATTCTCTCAATCCCGCCCGCGCTTGCCGCCATGCCGGGCGCCGCGCGCCATGTCCTGCGCGACCTGTTGCCGCCCTTCCGGCGAGATGGCGGCAAGCCCTTCCGCCAGGCTGTTCTCGTAAAGCTCACCGAACTCGGCCCAACGGGCGCGGGATTCCGCCATGGCGGCGCGCAGCCGCGCCGGATCAAAGGGCTGCTGCGCCAGCGCCGCCTGGACGGCGGCGAAGCCACCGTGCAGCCGGGCCTGGGCCGCTTCATGGTGGAGGCGGCCGGCCTGCATGGCGCGGCGGAAAACCTCCTGGTCCGCCTCGGGCAGAATGCGCTCGATGCGCGCCTGAAGGCGGCCGGGGCTGGGCGGCGGCCGGTCAGGCTGCCACCACAGCAAACCGGCCAGAACGAGATTCAAGGCCAGGGAAGCGCCCAGCGCTCCCTTCAGCAGCATGGGCTTCAGCCAGATCGGCCACATCATGGCCGGGCCTCCATCATCGCCATCAGGCGCGGCGCGCCGAGGAACTCATCCGGCTCGGGTATCCCTGGGCGGCTCAGCCACACCCCGCACAGCATCAGCGTCACCAGCGCCCCCGCCCCGAAAGGCGCGAAGGGGCGCAGCCAGCGCAGCAGGGCAGGCTCCGCCCTGGGCAGGGGCTCCCGTGCCATGGCCCGCGCCAGCCTGCCCCGCATCCGCACCAGCGCCGCCGGATCGGGCTCCGGCAGGCTGTCGCGCAGCGCCGCATCCAGCGCGGCCGCGGCGTCATGTGCCGCTCGCATCTCGGCCGAGCGTTCCAGCAAGGCCAGAGCCGCCGCGCGCTCCGCTTCCGGCCAGCGCGCCGGATCGGCGCCATGGGTGTCGAGCAGCCGGATGAAACGGCCGGGCTTCATGAGGATGCTCCGCGCAAACGAACGAACAGGAATTGCCGGGCGCGGCGCAACAGCCCTTCCAGCGCCCGTGGGGAAACCGACAATGCCGCCGCCGCCTCGGCGCCGCTCAATCCCTGGTCATAGGAAAGGGCCAGGGCGGCACGCTGGCGCGGCGGCAGCTCGGCCAGGGCGGCAGCCAGCAGCGTCTGGCGCTGCCGCTCCACGAGCCGGGCTTCCGGGTTGGGAGCCGGGTCTTCCGGGTCC
>JAFAEL010000218.1 GCA_023423995.1 Pseudomonadota bacterium
TGTTGGGGGGGTGGCGCGCCTCACTACGCGGCCCTAATTCCTGGGGGGGGCCGCCGGCCGCCGATTCCATACCGAGCGGATGAGCCTCCAGGGGCGCCGCCGCCCCGAGGGCGAGGCTGCAACCGGCCTCCGCGTCGGGTTCACCGTGACCAAGCGCGTCGGCCATGCGACCGAGCGCAACCGCATCCGCCGCCGGCTCCGCAGCGCCATAGCCGAGGCCGGGCAGCCCTATTCGGGCGAGCCCGTCGACATCGTCGTGATCGGCCGGCGTGATACGCTCGCCGCCCCCTACGCAACATTGATCGAGGATCTGTCCCGCGGCCTCAAGGCCGTGACGCGACCGAAGGCGCCGGCGCGCGACCGCGATCATGCGACGAACCCCGCGAAAGAGGCCGCCCCCGGGCAGACCTGACGATCATGCGTGAAGACAACAAGAATCTGCTGCTCGCCATAGCCCTGTCGATCGTCGTCCTGATCGGCTGGAACTACTTCTATGGCGTGCCGATGGTCGAGCGGCAGCGCCCGCCTGCGACCACCGCCCAGACCGCGCCCGGCCAGAGCCACATCCCGAGCCCGTCGCCGCAGGGAGGGCAGCCCTCGACGCCCGCCCCCTCCACGATCCCGAGCGCCCCCGGCGTGGCAGGCGTCGAGACCCGCGAGGCCGCGCTCGCGCGCGCGCCGCGAATTTCCCTCGACACGCCGTCCCTCGCTGGCTCCATCTCGCTGAAGGGCGGCCGCATCGACGACGTCCTGCTCAAGAACTACCACGAGACCGTCAATCCGAACTCGCCCCGGATCGTCCTCCTGTCGCCGTCCGGCAGCCCGCATCCGTATTATGCGGAATTCGGCTGGGTCGGGCCGGGCGCTCCCAGCCAGGATGTGCTCTGGACCGCCGACTCCCAGACCCTGACGCCCGCCCGCCCGGTCACGCTGACCTGGGACAACGGCGCAGGCCTCGTGTTCAAGCGGGTCATCTCGGTGGACGACAAGTTCATGTTCACCGTCCAGGACTCGGTCGAGAACAAGGGCTCGGCGCCCGTTACGCTCTATCCGTACTCGCTCGTCTCCCGGCACGGGAAGCCGCCGACCCAGGGCTACTACGTGCTGCACGAGGGCCTGATCGGCGTCCTCGGCAATAACGGTCTCCAGGAATGGGGCTACGCGGCGCTCGACAAGGAGCCGTTCATCCTGGCTCAGACGACGCGCGGCAAGGTCTGGGAAGGGGTGACCGGGGGCTTCCTCGGCATCACGGACAAGTACTGGGCCGCGACGGTCATCCCGGACCAGAACCAGCCCTTCCAGGGCAGCTTCACGTCCCGCCAGGAAGGCTCGGGCTTCATCTACCAGGCCAATTCGCTGTCCGACGGGAAGACCCTCGCGCCCGGCGAATCGACCCAGGCGACGCAGCATCTCTTCGCCGGTGCGAAGGAGGTGTCGGCCGTCGACGCCTATGAGCGCACGCTCGGCATCAAGCAGTTCGACCTCCTGATCGATTGGGGCTGGTTCTACTTCATCACCAAGCCGATGTTCAAAGCGCTGGACTTCTTCTTCCGGCTCTTCGGCAATTTCGGCGTCTCGATCCTGCTGGTGACCCTGATCCTGAAGCTGTTCTTCGTCCCGCTCGCCAACCGGAGCTATGTCTCCATGGCGAAGATGAAGGCGGTGCAGCCCGAGATGCTCTCCATCCGCGAGCGCTTCAAGGACGACCGCGTCAAGCAGCAGCAGGAGATGATGGCGCTCTACAAGCGCGAGAAGATCAATCCGGTCGCCGGCTGCTGGCCGATCCTGATCCAGATCCCGGTCTTCTTCGCGCTCTACAAGGTGCTGTTCGTCACCATCGAGATGCGGCACGCCCCGTTCTTCGGCTGGATTCGCGATCTTGCGGCGCCGGACCCGACCTCGCTCTTCAACCTCTTCGGCCTCCTGCCGTTCACGGTTCCGGAGTTCCTGCATATCGGCGTGTGGCCCATCATCATGGGCATCACGATGTTCCTGCAGATGAAGATGAATCCGGAGCCGCCGGACCCGGTGCAGAAGGCGATGTTCTCCTGGATGCCGGTGATCTTCACCTTCATGCTGGCGAGCTTCCCGGCGGGCCTCGTCATCTACTGGGCCTGGAACAACGCGCTCTCCGTGCTGCAGCAGGGCATCATCATGAAGCGCAACGGCGTGAAGATCGAGCTGTGGGACAACCTGCGCGCGTTGTTCAACCGCAAGTCCGCCCCCGCGAAAGGGTAAAGTACCGTCGTTCCGGACGCGCGGAGCGTGATCCGGAACCCGCCCTCGTGCTCCGGAGCCCCGCCGTGGGTTCCGGGTTCCCGCCGATCGGCTCCGCCGAGCCGGCGGGTCCCGGAATGACGAAATGACAGAGCAGACCGACACAGACTTCACCGAGGCCGGCCGGAAGCTGTTCGCGGGCGCGGCGGATTTCATCTGGGCGGCGTCGCGGATCGACAACTTGCCGCCCATGCAGGGCGTCGAGATCGCCTTCGCGGGGCGCTCGAATGTCGGCAAGTCGAGCCTCGTCAACGGCCTGACCGGCCGGAAGACCCTTGCCCGCACCTCGCACACCCCCGGCCGGACGCAGGAGCTCAACTTCTTCGACATCGGCGGGAAGCTTCGGCTGATCGACATGCCGGGCTACGGCTTCGCGGCCGCCGGCAAGGAGAAGGTCGAGGCCTGGACGAAGACGATCCACGCCTATCTGCGCGGGCGGGCCAATCTGGCCCGCGTCTACGTGCTCATCGATTCCCGGCACGGCCTCAAGGCCAACGACACGGCCGTGCTCGACGGGCTCGACACCGCCGCCGTGTCCTACCAGATCGTGCTCACGAAGACGGACGAGCTGACGGCCGACGCGCTCGAGAAGCGGATCGCGGAAACCGAGGCCGCCATCAAGCGGCGGCCGGCCGCTTTCCCGGTCGTGCAGCCGACCTCCAGCCGCACGGGCTTCGGCATGGCCGAACTGCGGGCTTCGATTGCGCAACTCCTGTCCGAGCGCGGGGCGCTCGGCTAGCACCTCGGCCTTCGGCGTCGACCCGCCCGGAGAGACCCGTTAGATTGGCCGAGGGACAGCAAGGTTTCGAGATGTTACGCGCCACCTCCGTCGTCCGCCGCCCTGCCGTGAAGCCGGAGCGCGTGGCCGACACGCTCACACTCGACCACGAGGCGCGCCATCGGCGGCGCGTGGCGCTGACCGGGGAGGGCGGCCTGTCCTTCCTGCTCGACCTGGACAAGGCGGTGGTGCTCGACGACGGCGATGCCGTGAAGCTCGAGGATGGGCGCCTCGTGCAGATCAAGGCGGCGCCGGAGAAGCTGGTGGAGGTCCGGACCGACAATCCGCTGCGGCTGATGAAGGTCGCCTGGCATATCGGCAACCGGCACGTACCGGCGGAGATCACGGCCGACGCGATCTACATCACGCATGACCATGTCCTGATGGAGATGGTGCGTGGCCTCGGCGCGACCGCAACGCTCGTCGAGCGGCCCTTCCGGCCGGAGCGCGGCGCCTATCACGAGCACGGTCCGGATTGCGGCCACGACCACGGCCATGGCGATCACGCACACAGCCACGATCATGCCCATCACGACCACGGTCATGCAGGGCACGGCCATTCGCACGAGCATGGCGCGGCCTGCGGCTGCGGGCACCACCACGGCGGCGGCGACCACCATCACGGGCATGAGCACGAGGGCGGCCACAAGCACGACCACGGTCACGCCCACCGCCATGGCTGATGCGGGATTTCTCCCGCTGCTCTGCTGGCTGTCGCCGAGCTTTCCGGTCGGAGCCTACGCCTACTCCCACGGCCTCGAATGGGCCGTGGAGGCGGGGGATCTTCACGACGAGGCGAGCCTCGAGAGCTGGCTCTCCGACATCCTTCACGACGGCTTCGGCCGTAACGACGCGATCCTGCTCTGCGCCGCGTACCAGGCCGCGGCAAACGGCAGCCGAGCCGATCTCGACGCCGCGAACGAGCTCGCTCTCGCCATGGCGGGATCGGCCGAGTTCCGGCTCGAGACGGCGCAGCAGGGCAGGAGCTTCCTGGATGCGGTCGGGGCGGCCTGGCCGCATGAGCGGCTCGGCCCGCTCGCGGGCGATCTCGACGAGGTGGCCCTGCCGGTCGCGCTCGGGCTCGCTTCCGCCTGTCACGGCATCGATCTCGCAGCAACGGCGAGAGCCTACCTGGTCGCGCTTGCGCAGAACCTGGTCTCGGCCGCGATCCGCCTCGCGCCGATCGGCCAGACCTCCGGGCAGCGGGTGTTGGCCCGATTGGTGCCTGCGCTGAGCGCGCTGGCAGACGAGACCCTGACGCTCGGCCTCGACGATGTCGGTTCGGCGACGTTCCGGGCCGATCTCGGCTCATTCAGGCACGAGACGCAATATACGAGGCTGTTCCGTTCATGAGCTTTTCAGCCCACGGGCCCCTGCGGGTCGGGATCGGCGGCCCGGTCGGGTCGGGCAAGACGGCCCTGATGGAGGCGCTCTGCAAGACCTTCCGCGACCGCTACGACATCTGCGCGATCACCAACGACATCTACACGAAGGAGGATGCCCGCATCCTCACGGTGGCGGGCGCGCTCGAATCGGAGCGGATCATGGGGGTCGAGACGGGCGGCTGCCCGCACACGGCGATCCGCGAAGACGCCTCGATCAACCTGGCGGCGGTGGCCGAGATGCGCCGCAGGTTCCCCCGCCTCGACGTCGTGCTGATCGAGTCGGGCGGCGACAACCTCGCGGCGACCTTCTCGCCGGAGCTCGCCGACATCACGATCTACGTCATCGACGTCGCGGGCGGCGAGAAGATCCCGCGCAAGGGCGGCCCGGGTATCACGCGCTCCGACCTCCTGGTCGTGAACAAGATCGACCTTGCGCCGCTCGTCGGGGCCGATCTCGGCGTCATGGAAGCCGATACGCGCCGCATGCGCGGCCAGCGCCCCTACGTCTTCACCAATATCCGGGGCGGCGTCGGGGTGGACGTCGTCGCGAACTTCATCGAACACGCCGGCGGGCTGGCCGCGGCGGCCTAAGCGGAGATCACGGGAATGTCGCGCAAAGCCCTCTGGGCAGTTCTCGGCCTGGTCGCAGGGACGACCCCCGCCCTCGCGCATCCGGGCCATGGCGAGGCCTTCGGGTTCGGGGCCGGGCTCTCGCACCCGCCGGGAGGGCTCGACCACATGCTCGCCATGGTGGCGGTGGGCCTCCTCGCCGGCCAGATCGGCGGCCGGGCGATCTGGGCGCTGCCGCTCGCCTTCCTCCTGATGATGATTGCGGGCGGCGCGCTCGGCATGGCCGGTATCGAGCTGCCATTCGTCGAAGCCGCCATCGCGCTCTCGGTCGTCGCCTTCGGGGCCGCGATCGCGCTCCGGCTCGGCCTTCCGACGGCGCTCGCGGCGCTGCTCGTCGGCGGTTTCGCGATATTCCACGGCCAGGCCCACGGCGCCGAGATGCCGGCCGCGACGAGCGCCTTCGGCTACGCGGCCGGCTTCCTGGCCGCCACGGCCTTCCTGCATGCCGTGGGGGTCGGGGCCTCGCTGGGCGTCGCCCGGCTCGCAACACCGCGCCTCGCGCAGGCGGCCGGCGGCGGCGTCGCGCTCGCGGGCCTCGTGCTACTGGCGAAGCTGGTCTGAAGCGGCCGGGACGGCGCTCAGCCGTCCCGCCCGGCCTCGGCCCTACGGGGCCGGGCCCGCCAGGGCGCGGTCGTAGACGCTGCTGTAGCCGGCGGCCGAGCGCGTCCAACCATAGGGTTCGGACATCGCCGCGCGCCGCATGGCGTTGAGCTTGCGCCGCGAGCCGAACGCATCGACCGCCCGATAGATCGCGCTCAGCATCGCGCCGAGGGAGGGGTCCCGGAACAGGAACCCGGTCACGCCGTCCTTGATGGTATCCGCGAGCCCGCCTGTCGCGCGGGCGATCGGCAGAGATCCCATGCGCTGGGCGTACATCTGGCTCAGCCCGCAGGGCTCGAACCGGGACGGCATGAGCAGGAAGTCGCTGCCGGCGAACATGCGGCGCGCCATCGGCTCCTCGAAGCCGATCCGCACGCCCACCTGGCCCGGATAGCGCGAGGCGAGCCGCTCCATGGCGCGCTCGAATCGATCCTCACCGCGGCCGGTCACGACCACCTGCCCGCCTTGCCGGACGATCGTCTCCGTGGATTCGATCGTGAGGTCGACGCCCTTCTGGTGCACCAGCCGCGACACGACCGCGAAGAGCGGCCCGCGCGAGACGGCGAGGCCGAAATCGCGCCGGACCTCGTCGGCATTGGCCTTCTTGCCCTTGAAGTCGTTCGGGGCGAACGGGCTTCCGAGGTGGCTGTCCGTGCGCGGGTCCCAGGATTCGTCGATGCCGTTCAGGATACCCGTCAGGCGGCCCTCGCCATCGAGCTTCCGCAGGAGGCCGTCGAGGCCGCAGCCGTATTCCGGCGTCGTGATCTCGCGGGCATAGGTCTCCGACACCGTCGTGACGTGCGAGGCATAGACGATGCCTGCCTTCAGGAAGGACAACTTGCCGTAGAATTCGACACCTTCGACCCCGAAGGCGGAATCCGGCACGCCGAGGCTGCGCAGGCGGCTCGGCTCGAACAGGCCCTGATAGGCGAGATTGTGGATGGTCAGGACGCTGGGCGTCGTCATGCCGGCCCAGGCCACGTAGGCCGAGCCGAGTGCCGAGGGCCAGTCGTTGAGATGGAGGAGGCTCGGCGTCCAGTCGAGATCCGGGACCCCGGCGGCGATCTGCGCGGCCGCAAGCCCCAGCCGTGCGAAGCGGATGTCGTTGTCGGCCCAGTCGGTGCCGCTCTCGTCGCCATAGGGCGAACCTTCGCGGTCGTAGAGTTCCGGGCAGAGGATCACGTAGACTGTGAGGCCGTCGGCGCAATCGATCCTGCCCAGCTCGCAGGCAGGCAGGCCATGTGCGGCCGGAAGTCGCGCCACGACCGGTATGTCCTCTTCGACCGCGAGCACCTGACGGTAGCCGGGGATGAGGACGCGGACGTCGTGGAGCTGGCCGAGGCTGCGCGGCAGTGCCGCGGACACGTCGCCGAGCCCGCCCGCCTTCACGTAGTCCGTCATCTCGGACGTGACGTAGAGAATCCGCTGGACCGGCCCTGCGGCGCTGGTTCCGCCGGGGTCCTTCAGCTCCGCAGGCAATTCGCCCAGGCGATCCTCTTCGGCTATCACCCGCGCTTCCATGCCGCCTGTCCGCCCTCACGACACCTAGGCCTATATGGCCTCGGGCAAGTTGAATCGCTACCCGACCGGGCCTTCAGTACTGCATCGCACAATTAAGGAAATGCAAACTGAAGAAACGACCTAGCCCAGGACGAGCCCCTCGTTTGGACGCAGCGCAACATTCACGCCAACCGGCTCACCTACCCGGTCGAGGTACGTCGACAGCTTCACACGGAGCCCATCCGGCACAGAAACCAGCTTGGCCGCGGTTGGTTCCCCCGAAACGTTGAGGACCACCACCCTCCGGCCTTCCCCATAAGTCCGCAGGAACGCGAAGGCAGGGCTCTCCGTCGGGATCGGGTGGTAGTCGCCGATCGCCAGTTCCGGAGTGCTGCGCCGCAGGCGGATCAGCTGCCGGTAGAGCGACAGGATCGAGCCCGAGTCTCGGGACAAGGCCTCCACATTGTCGTGCTCGTGGTCGGGGCCGAGCGGAAGCCAGGGCTGCACGGTGCTGAAGCCGGCGAATGTGGAGCCATCCCACTGCATGGGAGTCCGGGCCGGGTCGCGCCCGAAGCCGAGCCCCGGCTCGTTCTTCTCCCAGGGATCCTGAACGCGGTTCGGCGGAATCTCGACCCGCGGCAGGCCGATCTCGTCGCCGTAATACATCGTCGGCGTCCCCCGCAGCGTCAGGAGCAGCATTGCGGCGACGCGCGCCTGCTCGGCTCCGATCCGCGCCGCGATGCGCGGCTGGTCATGGTTGCCCAGCACCCAGTTCGGCCAGGCGCCCTCGGGCAGCGCCGCTTCGTATTCGTTGACGAGATGGGAGATGGCGCGGGCGTTCCAGGCGGCCTGGATGAGCTGGAAGTTGAAGGGAAGATGGGCGCCCGACAGATCCTTCCCGTAATAGGCCACCAGCCGGTCGGTCGGCAGGTAGATCTCTCCGATCAGCACCCGGTCCTTGTATTCGTCGAGGATGCGCCGCATCCCGGCGATGACGTCGTGAACCTCCTCCTGGTCGTTGGAATGGACCTGGAGAAGGCTCTCGATCTCCGGCCGGTCGGGATGCCAGGCCGGGTTGCGCGGATTGTCGCGGAACTGCGCATCCTTGATCAGGTGCCAGATCACGTCGACCCGGAACCCGTCGACGCCCTTGTCGAGCCAGAAGCGCAGCACGTTGTGCATGGCCTGGCGGAGCTCCGGATTGCGCCAGTTCAGGTCCGGCTGCTCCTTCAGGAAGGCGTGGTAATAGTATTGGCCCGTCGCCTCGTCGAACTGCCAGGCGCTCCCGCCGAAATTCGACACCCAGTTGTTGGGCGGCGAGCCGTCGGGCTTCGGGTCGCGCCAGATGTACCAGTCGCGTTTCGGATTGTTGCGCGATGATCGGCTTTCCTTGAACCAGGGATGCCGGTCCGAACTATGGTTCGGCACGAAGTCCAGGATCAGCCTCAACCCGCGCCGATGCACCTCCGCGATGAGGTGGTCGAAATCCTCCATGCTGCCGAAGAGCGGGTGGATGCCGCAGTAATCGGAGACGTCGTAGCCGAAATCCGCCATGGGGGAGGGGAAGATCGGCGAGATCCAGACCGCATTGATCCCGAGGTCGACGAGATAGTCGAGCCTGGACGCGATGCCTCTCAGATCGCCGACACCGTCGCCGTTCGAGTCCTGAAAGGACCGGGGATAGATCTGATAGACGATGCCGTTCTTCCACCACGTATTGGCCGGCATGACCTCTCCCTGGATCGTCCGCTTCCGAATGCAATGCGGAAGTCCCCAGCCGCAGGGTTGTTCCGCCGGCCTGGAACCGCACTGGTAGGGCGGCGGTTCAAAGCCCGCAGCGCATGCGGGGGAGTGTCGGATGCCCATGGGCAAGGGGTGCGACGGCGCTTCCAAAACACGCTGGAAGCTGTCCCTCGGGGCCGAATTTTCCCCGGAGGGAGCCTCGTTCCGGGTCTGGGCGCCGGCGCGTCGGCGCGTGGCTGTCGAGACCGCGGGCGAGCGCCACGAGCTCGAGCCGGAGGAGGGCGGCTATTTCGCCGGATTCGTGCCGGGCATGCGGGCAGGCGCGCGCTACGGCTACCGGCTCGACGACGACAAGCGGCTCTACCCCGACCCCGCATCCCGCTTCCAGCCGGACGGGCCGCACGGGCCCTCGGAGATCATGGATCCCGAGGCGTTCAGGTGGACGGACGACGACTGGCCGGGCATCCGGATCGACGGACAGGTCGTGTACGAGCTGCATGTCGGCACCTTCACGCCCGAGGGGACCTGGCGAGCCGCCATCGAGAAACTGCCGCACCTGAAGGATATCGGCGTCACGGTCATCGAGATGATGCCGGTGGCCGAATTCGCGGGCCGCTTCGGCTGGGGCTATGACGGCGTGGCGCTATTTGCGCCCACCCGCCTCTATGGCCGGCCGGACGACCTGAAGGCCTTCATCGACGCGGCGCACCGGCATGGGATCGGGGTGATCCACGACGTCGTGTACAATCACCTTGGTCCGGACGGGAATTACCTGTCCTGCTTCTCGCCGCGCTACTTCAGCGACCGGTACGAAACCGAGTGGGGCGAAGCGATCAACTTCGATGGTCCGGACAGCGCCGAGGTCCGCGCCTTCTTTCTCGCGAACGCCGCCTACTGGATCGGGGAATTCCACTTCGACGGGCTCCGCCTCGACGCGACGCAGAGCATCTTCGATTCCTCGGACCGGCACATCCTACGGGAGATCGCGGATACCTGCCGCAAGGCTGCCGGGCACCGCGCGATCATCCTGGTCGGCGAGAACGAGCCGCAGGAGACGCTCCTGGTCCGCCATCCGGACGATGGAGGCTACGGCCTGGATGCGCTGTGGAACGATGATCTGCATCATTCGGCCCTGGTCGCGCTGATCGGGCGTGCCGAGGCCTATTACGAGGATCACGACGGCTCGCCGCAGGAATTCATTTCGGCAGCAAAATACGGCTACCTGTTCCAGGGCCAGTTCTACTTCCACCAAGGCAAGAACCGTGGAACGCCCGGACTGGATCTGAACCCGTCAGCTTTCGTGAATTTCATCCAGAACCACGACCAGGTCGCGAATTCGGCGTCCGGTCTCCGCTTCCACGCCTTGTCTCATCCGGGCCAGGCCCGCGCCATGACGGCGCTGCTCCTGCTCCTGCCCGGCACGCCGATGCTGTTCCAGGGCCAGGAATTCTGGGCCTCGTCACCGTTCCTCTACTTCGCAGACCACCAT
Source organism: Pseudomonadota bacterium (assembly GCA_023423995.1). Classification (GTDB taxonomy): domain Bacteria; phylum Pseudomonadota; class Alphaproteobacteria; order Rhizobiales; family Beijerinckiaceae; genus Enterovirga. The sequence continues at coordinate 10,403 of JAFAEL010000218.1, forward strand.
CCCGAGCTTGCCGGGCTGGTGCGGGACGGGCGGGCGGAGTTCGTATCCCAGTTTCCGGGAGTGGGGGACGACGAGGCGGTCCGCTCGAACCTCGCCGATCCCGGGGCGGTGGAGACGTTCCTGAGGAGCAAGCTCGACTGGTCCGAATGCGAGAAGCACGGCCGGGCGCTCGCGCTTCACAAGGATCTCCTGGCGCTTCGGCGCTCCGAGCCGGCCTTCTCCGCCCAGGCACGGGGTGGAGTGGACGGGGCGGTGATCGGCCCGGCGGCTCTTGCGCTCCGGTTCTTCCATCCCGAGGGCGACCGGCTGCTGCTGGTCAACTTGGGTCAGGACCTCGTCCGGCGTAGCATCGCCGAGCCTCTGCTTGCCCCGCCAACCGGAGCGGATTGGCAGATTGTCTGGTCGAGCGAGTCGCTCAGCTATGGTGGGCAAGGTACACCAAAGGTAACGTCAGAGCAGGGCTGGCGTATTTCAGGCCATTCTGCGTTGGTGCTCTCGCCTAAAATGGGTTAGTTAGCTCGGGCTAGGTACTCTGAACCAGAACAACGTCCCCTGGATAGACGCCTGTTCGACTACTCAATCGTCTTGACACTCAACTTGCGCGGGTCCATGTCGTGCGCGAGGGGCAAATCAAGACGGAAGTACTTCCAAAATGACCGATACCGCACCCGCCACGGAGCTCAATTACGTTGAGCTCACGGCGGACGTCGTCGCAGCTTACGTGGCTCACAATGCAGTCCAGAAAAGCGACATTCCGGGGCTGATCGCCTCCGTGCATGCCTCGCTGGTCGGCCTCACCCGGCCGGCTGCACCCGAGCAGACCGAGCGCCCCGTCCCGCCGGTGCCGATCAAGAAGTCGATTGGAGACGACTACATCATCAGCCTGGAGGATGGCCGGCGCTACAAGTCGCTGAAGCGCCACCTCAATGGCCGTGGCCTTACGCCCGAGCAGTATAGGGAGAAGTGGGGCCTGCCGATCGACTATCCGATGGTTGCGCCGAGCTATGCTCGCCAGCGCTCGGAGCTCGCGAAGTCCATGGGATTGGGGCGGCAGCGTCGTCCCGCCCAGCCCGAGCGTCCGCCGGCGGGCTCTGGCCGCCGACGCAAGAGCGCCTGATCCGCGCCGATTGGGGGCGGCCGGCTCAGGCCGGCCGCGTCGCCTCGAAAGCCGGCACGCGCGAGGCGAAGTCCTCCAGCCAGGCGACCAGGGCCGGATGGGACTTCCGCCATTCACCTCCAAAGCGCAGGTCGAGGTAGCCGAGCGCGCAGGCCTGGGCGACGTGCCCAATGTGAATGACGTCGCTCGGCCGTGAGAGCTCGCTTTCGCAATGGGCGAGAGCGCGGGACACCTTTCCGGCCTGCATGTCGAGCCAGCTCTGGACGCGGTGCTCCGCCGGACGGTAGCGACCCTCGTAGACCTGGAGGAGGGCGGCATCGAGAATGCCGTCCGCCAGCGCCTGGTGGCGCAGAACGGCGAACCGCGCCTCGCCGGCCGGGACGAGCCGGCCCTCTCCGAGGTGATCGAGGTAGTCCACGATCACGCGCGAGTCGTAGAGAGTTTCCCCGTTTTCCAGCGTGAGCGCCGGGATCTTGCCGAGCGGGTTGACCTCGCGGATGCCGCTCGCCGGGTCGCCCGTATCCGTGACCTTGAGCTCGATCCTCTCGGTCAGGCCGACGAGATCGGCGGCGATCCGGACTTTGCGGGCATAGGGGGATGCGGGCGAGAACCGCAGGATCATCATCACGTCGTCTCCTCCCGGCGCCTTTGGGTCGGCCTCAAGCCGGGGCGCTCTGGGTGCCGAGCCTCTCGCACCGAAACGCGCCGTAGTCACGCCTCGCGAGCCGCTCGGCGAGGGCCGGCAGCAGAATTCCGGCCTCGTCGGCAAGCCGCCAGGGTGGATTGATCACGAGGAGGCCGCTGCCTGCGAGCCGCACCCCGTCCGGGCGATCCACCAGGAGCTCGAGGCACAGCATGTCCCGAACCTTCAGGCTCGCCGTCTCGTCGAGGAAGGCCTGGATCTCGGCCGGGTCCTTGATGGGGTACCAGAACGCGAAGGTGCCGGTCGGCCAGCGCCGGACGGCGTCGCGGAGACGGGCGCCCGCACGGGCGAGCTCGCCCGGCTCCTCGAAGGGAGGGTCGATCAGCACGAGCCCCCGGCGCTCCTTCGGCGGGATGAGGCCGCGCAGGGCGATCCACCCGTCCATCCGCATGACCTTGGCGTTCTGAACCTGGTTGAAGCGCTCGGCGAGCAGGGCCCCGTCCTCGGGATGCTTCTCGACCAGGACGGCGCGATCGCCGGGGCGCAGCATTTCCCGGATGATCGCAGGCGAGCCCGGATAGACGGTCTCGCCGTAGCGGGCCCGGATCGCGGCCAGCACCTCGCGGTAGGGGGCGAGCGCGGCTTCGACCTCGGGCCCGAACGGTTCGGCGATGCGACCAACCCCGGCGCGCCACTCCAGGGTGCGCTCCGCCTCGTCGCCCGCAAGATCGTAGCGTCCGATTCCGGCATGGGTGTCGACGACCCGGAACGCCGCATCCTTCCCGCGCAGATGAACGAGGATGCGGGCCAGGAGGGCGTGCTTCATCACGTCGGCGAAGTTCCCGGCGTGGAAGGCGTGGCGGTAATTCATCGCTTGGGCATGACCGGATCGTGATGACAGAGGCCCGGACCCAGTCCGTGCTGCGTGTGTTCGGGAGGAAGGAGCCGGGGCAAGCCTGCGCCCAGCCCGCCGATGCAGGGATACGGCAGATGGCGAAGCAACTGAAGGCCGGCGACAAGGTCGCCTGGGAGACCAGTCAGGGCGAGACCCACGGCAAGGTCGTCAGAAAGCAGACCAGTCCGACCAAGATAAAGAGCCACAAGGTGGCGGCCTCGCCGTCCAACCCGGAATACATCGTGAAGAGCGACAAGTCCGGAAAGATCGCCGCGCACAAGCCTTCGGGGCTTCGTAAGCTTTCCGGCTAAGGCAGGAGCCGGAGCGCGAGGCCCCGGCTTCCCAGGTCAGCCTGCAGGCTTGCGGGGGGTGGCTTCCGGGCCGCCCGGAGCGCTGCCGCCCGTCTCGGCACTTCCTTGGGCG
>JAFAEL010000003.1 GCA_023423995.1 Pseudomonadota bacterium
TGGCGGGGCTGTTCCCTCAGGCCATCGCTTTCGCCCGGGGGCGGGCAGCAAAGGGTAGCGCACTCTCCGGCTGTGAGCTTCCGATCGCCGCCCCGATGAGGATGATCACCGGGACGCGCTCTGGAAGGTCGATCCCTTTGCGTAGTCCGGCGAGGTCGGAGCGCATCACGAGCTGATCCGCGCGGGAGACATTGGCCAGGGCTGCAACGGGAGTGAAGGGCGGGAGCCCCTCCGCGATCAGGCGATCCGCCAGGGCGGCAGAGGTGCGGCGCCCCATATAGACCACGAGTGTCGCGTTCGGATCCGCGAGCTTCCGGAAATCGAGATTGGACGGCAGGGCGCCGTGGCGGTCGTGCCCGGTGACGAAATGCAGGCGCTGTGCGTGGTCGCGGTGCGTGAGCGACAGGTTGAGGGAGGCCGCCGCTGCGCTCGCCGTCGTCACGCCGGGCACGACGCGCACCGGGACGCCGGCCTCGCGGCAGGCTGCGACTTCCTCGCCGCTGCGGCCGAATACGGCCGGATCGCCGCCCTTCAGCCTGACGACGCGCTCGCCTGCCAGGGCGAGGTCCACGATCAGGGACGAGATATCCTCTTGCCGGCAGGCGGCCCCGTGCCCTTCCTTGCCGACATGGACCCGGCGCGCTTCGCGGCGCGCCAGCTCCAGCACGCCGGGCGTGACCAGCCGATCGTAGACGATGACGTCTGCCGCCTGGAGCTCGCGCATCGCCTTCAGAGTCAGCAGTTCCGGATCGCCCGGTCCGGCTCCGACGATCACCACCTCGCCGATCCGTCCATCGCCGCTCGTCCCGGCGATCGATCCAGCGAGCCGCTCGAGTTCGGCCGGCAGCCGGCCGTCCGGGATGTTCAGCCGGAAGGCACGGTCCACGAACGCTTCCCAGAAGAGGCGGCGGTCGGTTCGGCTCGGCAGGCGAGCTCGGAGTCGCTCGCGAAATCCCTTTGCGGCGGCCGCCCAGGCGGCCATCGAGCCGGGGAGGACTGCTTCGATACGGCGGCGGATCGCCTGGCCGAGAATCGGGGCGGCCCCGTCCGTCATGATGCCGATCACGACGGGAGAGCGGTTGACGATCGTGCCGAACTGGAAGTCGCAGAAGGCCGGATTGTCGATTACGTTGACGAGGAGGCCCCGAGCATGTGCAGCCTCGCGAAGGCGGGCTGCCTGCCCCGGATCTTCCTCGTCGGCCACGACGAGCGCCGCGCCGTCGAGATCTTCGGGCCGCCATTCGCGGCGGTGAAGCGCGATCGTGCCGTCGCTCGTCGCCGCTAGCGCCGCGAGATCCTCATGCGGCTCGGGCGCGACGATGTCGAGCCGCGCTCCCGCCGCCGCGAGAAGCTCGGCCTTCCAGACCACCGGCTCCCCGCCGCCGACCAGCAGGACGCGCCGGCCTGCGAGGTCGAGAAAGATCGGCAGCTTCGCCAGCGGGGCGAGCCGGCGCGGGCGCGTCTCCGCGGGAGCGAGGGTCGGTGTCATGAGCAGGGGCTCACAGATGTGGACGAGCAGGGGAGCCGCCGCAGCCTATGCGGCGGCCTTTTGCGGTCCGACATCGTCGTGGAAGTTGCGACCGGCCTCGGTCCTGGCGACGAAACCCGCCCGGGTGACGAAGTCGCCGAAGCGCTCGCCGTCTGTCCGCTCCTTCGCATAAGCCGCGAAGAGCGGGTCGAGCGCCGCCGTGATGGCGGCCTCGTCGGCATCGTCGAGATAGAGCTTCGACAGCCGCGAGCCGTCGAAGGCCGCGCCGAGATAGAGATTGTAGCGGCCCGGCCCCTTACCGACGAGGCCGATCTCGGCGATGTAGGGCCGGGCGCAGCCGTTCGGGCAGCCAGTCATGCGGATGGTGATCTCGTCCTCGACGAGGCCGTGCGCCGCGAGGCGTTCCTCGAGGATCGTCACCAAGCTCGGCAGGTAGCGCTCGCTTTCGGCCAGCGCGAGGCCGCAGGTCGGAAGCGCGACGCAGGCCATGGCGTTCCGGCGCAGCGCGCCCGTGTGCGACGTCAGCCCGAACTCGGCGACGAGGGCGTCGATCTCGGCGCGCATCTCGGGCGCGACATTCGCCACGATGACGTTCTGGTTGGCCGTGAGCCGGAACTCGCCCTCGTGCAGCTCGGCGATGCGCCGGAGCCCCGAGAGGAGCTGCGGCCCGCCCGGGATGTCGCGGATGCGGCCGTTCTCGATGAACAGCGTCAGGTGCAGGCGCCCGTTCTCGCCCTCGGTCCAGCCGTAGCGGTCGCCGTTGCTGTCGAAGCGAAACGGACGCGGGTCCTCGAAGGTGCGGCCGACCCGCTTCTCCACCTCGGCCCGGAAGGCCGCGAGCCCGTGCTTCTCGATCGTGTATTTGAGCCGCGCCGCCTTGCGGTTGGAGCGGTCGCCCCAGTCGCGCTGCACCGTCATGACCGCTTCGGCGACCTTCACGGCGTATTCCGGCTCGCAGAAAAGCATCACGTCGGCGAGGCGCGGATAGGTCTCGGGCTCGCCATGGGTCATGCCCATGCCGCCGCCGACCGTCACGTTCCAGCCGAGCACCTGACCGGCCTCGTCGAGGATCGCGATGAAGCCGAGGTCGTGCGCGAAGATGTCGACCTCGTTCGACGGCGGAACCGCCACGACCGTCTTGAACTTCCGCGGCAAGTAGGTACGGCCGTAGATCGGCTCGCCCTCGTCCTCGCCCCCGACCACCCGCTCGCCATCGAGCCAGATCTCGCGCCAGGCCCCTGTCTTCGGGAGCAATTCGTCCGACAGCCGCTTGGCAAGATCGTGAGCGGCTGCGTGCGCGCCGGATTGGTGCGGGTTCGTGGCTGCGAGCACGTTCCGGTTGACGTCGCCGCAGGCCGCGATGGTGTCGAGAAGCGCTGAATCGATGGCGCGCATCGTCCGCTTCAGGTTCGACTTGATGACCCCGTGGTACTGGAAGGTCTGACGCGTCGTGGCCCGCAGCGAGCCATTGGCGTAGGTGGTCGCGATGTCGTCGAGGATCAGCCACTGCTTCGGCGTGACGACCCCGCCCGGGATCCGCAGGCGGATCATGAAGGAATAGGCCTTCTCGAGCTTCTTCTTCGTGCGCTCGGCCCTGAGGTCGCGGTCGTCCTGCAGGTACATCCCGTGGAACTTCACGAGCTGGCCGTCATCGTCGGAGATCGCCCCGGTGACGTCCTTCAGGATGCCTTCGGCAAGGGTCCCGCGCAGGTAGCCGGAGGCTTCCTTGATGTGCTCGTTGCGAGAGAGCTGGTTCTTGATCTCGGTTTCGTCGGGCATAGAAAATACCTTCGTCCGCTCATGCCGGCGAAAGCCGGCATCCAGCCTGGACCCCGGCTTTCGCCGGGGTGAGCGGGGGAGTTTCAGTACACGTCGGTCAGGTAGCGCTTCTCGCGCTCGAGCTGGCGCACGGCATCCTCCGCCACCTCGGGCGAGGTCGCCTTGACCTCGGCGAAGACAGCAACGAGCGCATTGCGGACATCCTTCGCCATCGCCTTGGCGTCACCGCAGACGTAGAAGGACGCGCCGCCCTCGATCCAATCGACCAGCTCCCGCTGCCGCGCTCGGATCCGGTCCTGGACGTAGATCTTCTCCGGCTGGTCGCGCGAGAAGGCGAGGTCGATGCGCGTGAGACTGCCTTCTTCCAGCGCCTCCTGCCATTCGAGCTGGTACAGGAAGTCGTGCGTGAAGTGGCGGTCGCCGAAGAACAGCCACGAGCGGCCGCTTGCGCCGATGGCCCGGCGCTCCTGCACGAAGGCCCTGAAGGGCGCGACCCCCGTGCCCGGCCCGACCATGATGATGTCCGTGGCCGGATCGGCCGGCAGCCTGAAATGCCGGTTCGGCTTGAGCCGCACCTTCAGCTTGGCACCCGTCTTGATCCGGTCGGCCACGTGGGTCGAGGCGACGCCGCTCCGCGCCCGGCCGTGGGTCGCATACCGCACTGCCGAGATCAGGAGGTGCGCCTCGTCCTCGAACTCCTTGCGCGACGACGCGATCGAGTAGGCGCGCGGGGGGAGGGGGCGCGTGATCTCGCCCAGATACTCTGCGGAGAGCGCGGCCGGGTAGGTTTCCAGGAGGTCGACCAGGTGCCGGCCCTCGATCCAGGCGCGCGCCTCGCCGGATTCGAGCAGGCGGCGCGCATCCGCATGGCCGGTCGCCTTGATGAAGCGCTCGATCGTGGCGGATGAGAGCGTGGTGATGTCGCGCTCCGCGATCAGCATCCGCCGGAGCGCTTCGTCGCCGGAGAGACCGGCCGCCTTGAGAACATGGTCCACGAGTTCCGGGTCGTTCTCCGGGTAGAGTTCGAGCGAGTCCCCCGGCTCGTAGGCCGGAGCGCCATCCTCGAAGGACAGCGCGAGGTGGATCGTCTCCTTGTCGGACCGGGACGAGTTCAGGTTGACGTGCTCGGTCACCTCGGCGCTGACCGGTTCTCGGCTAGGCTCCGCGCCGCCCCGGCCGGCGAAATCGATCGCGACGACGTTGCCGGCCTGCGGCTCCGGCGCGGCGGGCGCGAGCGTCTCGACCGCGCCCTTGATCCAGCTGGCGGCGCCCTTTTCGAAGTCGAGATCGAGGTCGACCCGCTCGACCGCCCGGCTAGCCCCGAGTTCTGCAAGCCGCTCGTCGATCTTCTTCCCGACGGCGCAGAACTCGACATAGGCCGTATCCCCGAGCGCCAGGACGCCAAAATCGACGCCCTCGAGGCGGGGGGCGCTCGGGCCCATCAGGTCGGCGTAGCCGCCCGCGGCACGGCCGGGGGGCTCGCCTTCGCCCCAGGTCGCCGCGATGACGATCAGGTGCTTCGCCTTCGGCAGGTCGGCGAGGTCGAGATCGGCGAAATCCACGATCCTGGGCTTCAAGCCGCTCTTCCGGGCGAGCTTTGCCGTGTCGTTCGCCAGCCTCTCGGAATTGCCGGACTCGCTTGCGAACAGGATTGTCAGCGGCTCTGAGGCGCGCGGCGGCGATGACGGCTGGGCCGGCGTGCCCGCCTGGGCATCGAGGCCCGCGAGGAACCCGGTTAGCCACGCGCGCTGGACCGCGGACGATCCCGCAAGAATGCGATCGAGAGTGGAGAGGTCCTCGTCTGCGAAGGGCGCCGAACGAGGCAGAAGAGCGGGCTGAGCCATTTGCTCTTATATCGGCCGGAAAATACGCCGATCAACGAAACGTCCTTGTGAATTACTACAGGTCTAGAGACGGTATCGCTCCCTGAAGGACTTTGAAGAGAGAGTTGTTCTCCCGCGCGCAACCAGCCCTTGCTTCATCCGTTGGCCCGCGGGGAAAGCTGAAAGCCGTTATGCCGCACCTCGTTCTGCTTGGTGACTCGATCTTCGACAACAAGGCCTATGTCGGCAGCGGACCCGATGTCGCCGCGCAGGTTCGCGACGATCTCCCGAAGGACTGGCAGGTCACCCTGTGCGCCGTCGACGGCGCAACCGTGGGGAGCGTCGGGAGCCAGCTCGCGCGCGTGCCGGCCGATGCCACGCATCTCGTGCTCAGTGTCGGCGGGAACGATGCGCTCGGCTACTCGGCCGTACTAAGCCAGCCCGCGCGATCCGTCGCCGAGGTGCTCGAGACGCTCGGAGAGCTGAGCCGCGCCTTCGAGCGGGATTACCGGCTGATGCTCGACCTCGTCCTCGCCCGCCGGCTCCCGACCGCAATCTGCACGATCTACAATCCCAACTATCCTGATCCGGCGCTGCAGCGTCTCTCGGTGTCGGCGCTGGCGCACATGAACGACCCGATCGTGCGGATCGCCATCGAAGCGGCGCTGCCGCTGATCGACCTGCGGCTGGTCTGCACGGAGCCGGCCGACTACGCCAACCCGATCGAGCCCTCGTCGCGCGGCGGCGAGAAGATCGCCGCCGCGATCAGTGCAGTGGTGCTCAGCGGCGATGTCCGGCGCGAGCAGCCGTTCGTCCTGCGCTGAGCCGGATCAGCCGTCCGTCCGGCGCATCAGCCGTCCGGCCTCGAGAAACCGAACCGGGTTGACGGGCTCGCCGGCCACGCGGGTCTCGTAATGGAGGTGCGGCCCCGTGGAGCGGCCCGTCGAGCCCGTGAGCCCGATGACCTGCCCGGCGGCAACCCGGTCGCCCGGGGAGACCAGGAAGCTCATCAGGTGGCCATAGCGCGTCACGATGCCGTTGCCGTGATCGATCTCGACGAGGTTGCCGTACCCGCCGGAATACTCGGCCGTCACCACGCGGCCCGCACCCGTGGCCCGGGCGGGAGTGCCGGTCTCGGCCCGGAAATCGACTCCGGTATGAAGCGCCGGGCCGCGCGTGAACGGGTCGAAGCGGGTACCGAACCCGCTCGTATGCTCGACCTCGCCTTCGAGCGGCCGCCGGAGCGGCAGCGTCCGGACCAGCCCGTCGAGGCGCCTGATCTCGGCCATGCTGGAGCCGAGATCGGCGAGAAGGAAGCCCATCGGGCCTGCCTCCGGCGTGACCTCGACCGGGACGAGTGGCCCTCCGATGCCGCCGTCGCGGCCGATCGAGGCAGAAAGATCCAGCCCCGTCGCATCGAGGGCGGAACGCATCTGCGACAGCCGCGTCCGCGCCGCCCGGCCCAATGTCTTGACGATCTCGATCTCGTCGGCTCCTGCTGCCTCGAGCTTCTTCTCCAGGGCGCTGAGGCGATCGCGGGGAGCCGGGCCCGTGTCGGTCGCCGCACGTTCGTTTCGGAGCCTGAGTTCGGGGGGCGAGGCAGGTCGCGTTGCCGCTGCCGCTGCGCTGGGCAGGGCTTCTCCCGGCGAGGCCAGGCCGGCCTGTTCCGCAGCCGTCCGCAGCCAGGCCTGCCGCGCCTCGATCTCTGCCTGGCGCGCCGCAACGGCGGTGACGCGTGAGTCGAAGGTCCTGCGCTCGACGAGGTTCTGCGTGATCTCCCGCTCGAGCCGGGCCGCCAAATGGGCGATCCGATCCTCGTAGGTGAACCGCATCTCCGTCTCGCGCACGAAGACCCGCTGCGCGATATCGTCCCGGAAGGTGATGTACCAGGTGGCGGCGCCGGCCCAGGCCAGGGTCATGGCGACGGCGAAGCCGGCACCGAATACGGCACGCCGGCTGAGCAGGATTCCGGAGCGGGACGCGGTGGAACTGGCCGGAGAAGGTCGGCTGGCGTGCGGGTGGGAGCGCATGGGACCGTCGTGGAAGGCGGCCCCATCACACCTGGTTAGGGTTAAGGATCGTACAATTGCGCCTCACATGGCGCGCACGGCCTCAAGCACCTCCTTGGCATGGCCGGGTACCTTCACCTTCGACCAGATGCGCGCAATGCGGCCGTCGGGGCCGATCAGCACCGTCGTACGCTCCACGCCCATGTACTTCCGGCCGTACATGCTCTTCTCGACCCAGACCCCATAGGCCTGCAATGTCTCCTTGGCCTCGTCCGACAGAAGCGTGAGCTCCAGACCGTGCTTTCCGGAGAACTTGGTGTGGCTCTTCGGGCTGTCTGGGGACATACCGATCACCTCCGCGCCCGCGAATGCGAACTCTGCCTTGAGCTGATTGAACTCGATCGCTTCCTGCGTGCAGCCGCTGGTGTCGTCCTTCGGGTAGAAATAGAGCACCACCTTGCGGCCGGCGAAGCTCGCCAGGGTGATGGGTTGGCCGCTGGCCCCGGGGAGCGTGAATGCCGGCGCGGGAGATCCGACTTCGAGCTGCATCGCTCGCCTTCCTTTCGACCTAATGACTTGATTGATGACGCTTTCTCGCCGTTTACCGATTTCCCGGCACGGCGAGGTACTCTCTAATCCGTCTCGCGCCGTCAGCCGAATCACAGGCTGCTGATCCCTGACGAGTGTCTTTGTTCGAGGGTGGATGAGGCTGCTCGTCACAGCGGATGAACCGGTCGCAAGGCGCGATACACGCCTGCGGCGGATCGTTCGGCGAACCTTCTACGCCAAGCTGGTCGTCGCGTTCCTGGTCGTTCTGATCGGCCTCGCGGCCTATCTGCGGCTCGTCGCCGGGCCGGTCAGCCTGACCGATTACGCGGGCCGGGTCTCCAGCGCGCTGGCCTCGCGCCTCGGGCCGGGCTGGCGCGTGGAACTGGCCGATGCCGCCATCGAGCTGCAGGGCGCGGCTCCGGCCGTGCGGACCTCGGGCATGGAGGTCCGCAACCCTGCCGGCCAGCTCGTGATCCGGGCGCCCCACGCCGTCGTGAGCCTCGATCCGTCGTCCTTGCTGTACGGCCGGCTGGCGCCGCGCGAGATCGAGCTGAGCGACCTGCAACTGCTGGCACGGGTGGCTCCGGACGGGAGCCTTTCCCTCGTCCCTCCATCGAATTCCGCCGACCCGGCTGCCGCATCCGCCGAGCGCGAGGCGCCGGCTCCCGGACCCGTGCCGGAAAGCGGCGGCCCTTCGACCGTGTCGCGGGCGGTTGGCTCGCTCCTGGAGCCGGTCTTCCGTGCCTCCGGGCTCATCGGCGCGCTGGACCGGGCGACGATCGCCGACGCGAAGCTGACGGTGCTCGGATCTGATGGCCGCGAGCGTGCCTCGTTCCGGCGGGTGAATGCCTTGTTCGAGAGGGTCGGGGACGGGCTTCGGCGAATGTCGATCGGCCTGGAAGGGCCGGGAGGATTCTGGCGCCTTGCCGGCGAGGTCGGAGAGGATGCGGGGAAGGCACACGCCGAACTGGAGGCTTCCGGCATCCCGCTCGGGGACGCCCTTCTGCTGACCGGCATGTCCGGCTTCCCCACCGTCGGCGACCTTCGTCTCTCCGGCCAGATCTCCGCGCAGCTGGCGGATGGCCGGCTGAGCCGGTTCGTCGGCCGCTTCGAGAGCAGCGCGGGGTCCATTGCGCCTCCCGGCCAGAACCCGATCGCGATCGAGCGGCTCGCCGGATCGGCTTCCTGGGACGAGGCGAAGGGCAGCTTCGACCTCTCCGAGATCGCCGTGAAGAGCGGGCAGACCGAAGCCATTCTGTCCGGCACGCTGGCGGCGGGCGGCGACGGTTCCTGGCGCCTCGGCGTTGCCGGTCGCAACGCGACTTGGGGCGGCGTCACGCCGGCCGACCCCGCATTTCCCGTCGAGGCGCTCTCGGCGGAGGCCTCCTTCTCCGAAACCGGGATCTCGCTCGACCGCCTGGCCTTCACGGGCGAGCGGCTCGACATCGTCGTGACAGGCGCGACCGCCTCCGGTGGCGCGGGCACGACGATGCGGGGCAGCATCGAGGCGAAGACGACCGGCGTCCGCCGGCTGCTGGCGTTCTGGCCGGGGAGCGTGAATCCGGAGCTCCGCGGCTACCTCATCGAGAACCTGCGCGGCGGCACGCTCGAGACGATGCGGCTGCGGACCGAGCTCGATCCGACGGATGTGAAGAACGCCTTCTCCGGAAAGCCGATCTCGGACGGGGCGCTGAGCCTCGCCTTCACGGTCTCGGATGCGAGGCTCGAGGTGATCGACGGGCTCCCCCCGCTCACGAAGCTCGACATCGTCGGCTCCGCCACCGGAACGACGACCACTCTGTCGACCTCCAGGGGACAGGTGGAGATGCCGGATGGCCGAAGGCTCGCGTTCAAGGAAGGAACCTACCACCAGACGGACGAGCACACCCCGACGAGCATCGCCCAGATCGGGTTCCGTCTCGATGGCGGCGCGGATGCGCTCGCCTCTTTCCTCCGCTCGCCCGTATTCAAGCAGCTGGGCTCGTTCGAGATCGATCCGGCGAACGTGAAAGGCCGGGCCGACCTCAAGGTTTCCCTGCCCCTGATGGTGCATCGCATCCCGCCGCTGCCGGAGCTGCCGATCAGCGTCAGCGGGACCCTCGGGGACATCGTGATCGACCGCGTCGTCGGGCGGGAAAAGCTCGAGGCGGGCCAGTTTGCGCTTTCCTACGAGAGCGGTGCTCTGTCGCTTCGCGGCGACGGGCGGCTGGGCGGCTCGCCCGCGAACTTCGAGCTGCGGCAGCCGAAGACGGGCCCTGGCGACATCACGGTGCATATGACGCTCGACGAGGCGGCCCGGACGCGCCGCTCCCTCCCGAGCGCCCCGCAGGTGACCGGGCCGGTTGCCGTCAAGCTCGTCTCGCCGTTCGGGCCGGGCGCGAAGGGGCCGACGCGGCTCGAGGCCGATCTCGCCAAGGCTGCGGTGGACGGGCTTCTCCCGGGCTGGACCAAGGCGCCGGGCCGCCCGGGCCGGATCACGTTCGCCTTCGGGGAGGGTGAAGGGACGGAACTGCGCGACCTCGTGCTGGAATCCGGGCCGGTGCAACTCCGCGGCACGGCAGCCTTCGCGGCCGACGGGGCGCTCGAACGGGCGGATCTCGGCACGCTGAAGCTCTCGCCCGGCGACGACATGCGGGTGCATGTCCAGCGTGCCTCCGGGCTCTACAAGGTGAACCTGAAGGGCAACGTGGGCGACGCCCGTCCCGTCCTGAAGTGGCTGACCGGCTCCGGCGGAGGCGCTGCCCAGAAGGGGCGCGAGCCGCCGGATCTCGACATCGACGCCGCGCTGAACATCGTCACCGGCTACAACGACGAGGCGCTCACGGGCGTGACCGCTCGGATCGGCTCGCGCGGAAAGGATCTTCGGGCGTTGCAGCTTCGGGGGCAGTTCCGGTCCGCCGTGGTCGATGCGCAACTCGTCCGCGAGGGGAACCAGCCGCAACTCCTTGTGCGTTCGGGCGATGCCGGCGCGACCCTCAGGTTCCTTGATCTCTATCGCCGGATGTCGGGCGGCGAGCTCATCGTGAAGACGAGTGTCGGCGACGCCGTGCAGACGGGATCGATTTCCATCAGCTCGTTCGCGGTGCGCAACGAGCCGGCCCTGCGGCGGATCGCGGCCAACACGTCCTCGAGCGGGTCGGAGGAGCGCAACGGCGCGATCGCGCAGCGGCTCGAGGCCGACCAGGTCGACTTCGCGAAGCTCGACGCGGCCTTCCGGAAGAGCGCCTCCCGGGTCGAGTACAAGGATGTGGTGGTCTGGGGCGCTCAGGTCGGCTTCACGCTGGGCGGCTACGTGGATTACGCCCGCGACCGCACCGAGATCCTCGGCACCTTCGTGCCGGCCTATGGCCTGAACAACGCCTTCTCGCAGGTGCCCCTCGTGGGCCTCCTCCTCGGGGGCGGCAACCGCAACGAGGGGCTTTTCGCGATCGACTTCAAGGTATCCGGCCAGGCGAGCGCGCCGACGCTGACCGTCAACCCCCTCACGGCCGTCGCCCCGGGCATCCTCCGCAAGCTGTTCAGCTGGATGATGCCCGAGGAGGAGACGACCGGCGCGACGCCAGGTCCGGCCGAGCGGCGCGTCCGACGCCCGCGCGGGGCCGCACCGAACAGCGAGGAATAGCCCGCCGCGCTTACACGGCGCGGAGCAGGACGTGCTTCTTCTTCCCGAAGGAGAGCTTCACGACGCCATCGGCGAGGTCGGACGAGCCCACGACGCGCGCCTTGTCCGCGACCCGGACGTCGTTGACCGAGATGGCGCCGTTGGCGATGGCGCGGATTACCTCGCCATTGGATCCCGCAAGGCCGGCCCGCACGATCGCCGGCGCGATGCCGAGGCCAGCCTCGATCTCGCCGCGCGGGATCTCCACCGAGGGAAGCGTGTCGGCCGTGACGCCCTGCTCGAAGGTCTTCTGGGCGGTCTCGGCGGCAGCGGCGGCGGCCTCGGCGCCGTGCAGGAGCGCGGTCGCGGCGGTCGCCAGCACCTTCTTGGCCTCGTTGATCTCGGCACCCTGAAGCCGCTCGAGCTCGGCGATGCGGTTCATCGGCAGCGTCGTGAACAGCTTCAGGAAGCGGCCGACATCCGCGTCCTCCGTGTTCCGCCAGAACTGCCAGTAATCGTAGGGCGAAAACATCTCGCCCTTGAGCCAGACTGCGCCGGCTGCGGTCTTGCCCATCTTCGCGCCCGAGGCCGTGGTCATCAGCGGGCAGGTGAGCGCGTAGAGCTGGCCGGTCCCGAGACGGCGCCCGAGATCGATGCCGGTGACGATGTTCCCCCACTGGTCCGAGCCGCCCATCTGCAGGATGCAGCCATAGCGGCGGTGCAGTTCCGTGAAATCGTAGGCCTGCAGGATCATGTAGTTGAACTCGATGAAGCTGAGCTCCTGGTCCCGCTCGAGCCGCAGGCGCACCGAATCCATCGACAGCATGCGGTTGACCGAGAAGTGGCGGCCGATCTCGCGCAGCATGTCGATGTAGTTAAGCTTGGTCAGCCACTCCGCGTTGTCGGCCATCGCGGCCTCATGGCCGCTCTCGCCGAAGCGGATGAACTGGGAGAACACCTCCTTGATGGAGTTCTTGTTCTCCTCGATCTGCTCGACGGTCAGGATCTTGCGCGTCTCGTCGCGGCCGGACGGGTCACCCACCCGCGTCGTTCCGCCGCCCATGAGCACCACCGGCCGGCCCGCCTCCGTCTCCTGCAGCCAATGCAGCATCATAATCGAGAGCAGGTGCCCGATATGGAGGGAGGGCGCCGTGCAGTCGTATCCCACATAGGTCGTGAGCCGGCCCGCCCGCGCAGCCTCGTCGATCCCCGCAAGGTCGGAGGTCTGATGGATGAAGCCGCGCTCCGTCAGAACGCGCAGGAAGGCCGAGCTCGGAGCTGGCTGGGTCGTGGACATGGGCCTTATTGGTCGTTTCGGCTGTAAACCCGTGCGTGTAACAGCTTCGGCGACGATTTTCACGGGAGCACGGGATGCGGGCGATCGGCTTGATGAGCGGGACCTCGCTCGATGGCGTCGATGTGGCGCTGATCGAGACGGACGGCACCGCCCTCAAGGTCGACCGGACGGAGAACGGCTTCATCGAGCCGCTCGGGCCGACCGGATATCGGCCCTATACGGATGACGAGCGGGCGCTGCTTCGGCAGGCGCTGGTCGATTCGGAGAAGATCGAGACGCTCGGCGAACGGCCCGGCTGCCTCGAAGAAGCCGAGGAACTGGTGACCAGGAGCCATGCCGAGGCGGTGGAAACCTTCCTGGCGGATAACGGCCTGCAGGCGGCTGACATCGGGGTGATCGGGTTCCATGGCCAGACCGTGGTGCACCGGCCTGACCAGCGCATGACCATCCAGATCGGGGACGGCAGCATCCTGGCCGCTCGGCTCGGAATCCCCGTCGTCTACGATCTGCGGCGGGCGGACATCGAGGCGGGAGGGCAGGGAGCGCCGCTCGTGCCCGTCTTTCACCGGGCGCTCGCGGAAGCGTCGGGCTTCGCAGGCCCAATCGGGATCCTCAACCTGGGCGGGGTTGCGAATGTCACGCTTCTCACCGAAGGCGGCGACCTGCTTGCCTTCGACACGGGCCCGGGAAACGCCCTGATCGACGACTGGATGCGCGAGCGCACGGGCCGGCCGCTGGACGACGGCGGCCGCACTGCGGCTCGCGGCCGAGCCGACGGTGCTCTCCTCGCATGGCTCCTGACGCACCCGTTCTTCGCCAGGAAGCCGCCGAAATCGCTCGACCGGAACTGGTTCTCGCACAAGCTGGCCGGGCAGCTCTCGACCGAGGACGGCGCCGCTACCCTCACGGCATTCACGGCCCAGGCCGTCGCCCGCGCGCTGGACCATGCACCGGAGCCGCCGTTGCGCTGGATCGTCGCTGGGGGAGGGGCCCGCAATGGCGAGTTGATGCGGCTCCTCAACTACCATCTGCGCAGCGAGATCACGACGGCCGACGCGGTCGGCTGGTCGTCCGCCTATCTGGAGGCGCAGGCCTTCGCCTATCTGGCGGTGCTCAGCCAGCTAGGGCTTCCGATCACCTTCCCGGCGACAACCGGGGTCCAGCAGCCCATAACGGGCGGCGTGAAGGCGCTGCCCTGACGAGCGGCGGCGCGTCGTCGCGCCGCGGCGTTTCCCCGGGCGTCAGGCGGCCTGCTCTTCCCGCTTGCCGAGGCGCTTGTCGAGGTAGGTGTCGACCGTCGTCATCAGCTCCTCGACCTTGCCGTCGAAGAAGTGGTTGGCGCCCTCGACGATCTGGTGCTCCAGCTGGATCCCGCGCTGCGTCTTCACCTTCTCGATTACCGCCATGACCTCCTTCTGGGGCGCAACGCGGTCCTCCGACCCGTGCACGAAGAGGCCCGACGAGGGGCAGGGCGCCAGGAACGTGAAGTCGAACCGGTTGGCGGGTGCAGCGATCGAGATGAAGCCCTCGATCTCCGGGCGGCGCATCAGCAGCTGCATCCCGATCCAGGCACCGAACGACACGCCGGCGATCCAGCAGGTGCGGGCGTCGGGGTTGACGGCCTGCGCCCAGTCGAGGGCCGCGGCCGCGTCCGACAATTCGCCCGGGCCATGGTCGAAGGAGCCCTGGCTCCGGCCCACCCCGCGGAAGTTGAAGCGGAGCGCCGAGAAGCCGCGGTTCACGAACCCGTAGAACAGGTTGTAGACGATCTGGTTGTTCATCGTCCCGCCGAACTGCGGGTGCGGATGCAGCACGATGCCGATCGGCGCGCCCTTCTGCTTGGCCGGCTGATAACGGCCTTCGATGCGGCCGGCGGGGCCCGTGAACGTGACTTCAGGCATACTCGATGCACCTTCTGGCGGAGCGCGGTCCGGATTTGGCCGAGTGGTACCCACCCGAGTTCCGCGAGCTTGACTCCGGCTCTAAGAGCCCGTTAAGCTAATTTAGAAATGTTCTAAGATGAGAACGAACCGTGGACATCCTCTTGGCGGGTGATGTCACGGCGTCTCATGATCGAACCAGGATATCACGTTCGGTCGGGTCAATTGCAAGATTTTCGTCCCGTCTTGCTGCCCGGCCGGCCAAGCGTTGTGAGGCATGGCACCGGTCCGGACCTACCTTGACCACAATGCAACGTCGCCGATCCGGCCGGAGGTTCTGGCCGCGGTGACGGATGCGTTGTCGTGCCTCGGGAATCCTTCTTCCGTGCATGCGGAGGGACGCGCGGCTCGTGGGCTCGTCGAGCGTGCGCGAGCGCAGGTAGCCGCACTCGTGGGAGCGCGTCCGGACGACGTCACCTTCACCAGCGGCGGCACCGAGGCCAACGCCACCGTGCTCCGCCCGGGCAGCATCAAGGACGAGGGCGGCCGCTCCGCATTCAGCCTGCTTGTTTGCGCGATCGAGCATGCTTCCGTTCTTTCGGGACATGGCTTCCCGGCCGATCGCGCGGGAGAGCTCGCTGTCGGGCCCGATGGCCTTGTCGATCTCGGCGCTTTGTCGCGGGCCCTCGCCGAGCAGGGGCAGGGACCGATCGTCGTTTCGGTGCAGGGCGCGAACAGCGAGACGGGCGTCGTGCAGCCCCTCTCGGAGGTTGCGCGCGTCGTGCAGGCCTCGGGGGGCATCCTGCACAGCGATGTCGTCCAGCTTGCCGGCCGGGTGCCGGTCGACATGGCCGCGCTCGGGCTCGATGCCGTGACGCTGTCCGGCCATAAGCTCGGGGCGCCTGCCGGCATCGGGGCCCTCGTCATCCGGGCCGGACTTGCCGGTCCGGACCTTCCGCTCATTCGCGGGGGCGGGCAGGAGGGTCGACTTCGTGCCGGGACGCAGAACCTGGCCGGCATCGTTGGTTTTGGCGTCGCAGCCGAAATCGCCGCGCGGGAACTGGCGCAGGAGGCGCCGCGGCTCGGCGGTCTTCGTGACCGGGCCGAGCGGGAGGTGCTTCGGCTGGCTCCGGAGGCTGTCGTCTTCGGGGCAGGGGCGGCTCGCCTGCCGAACACGCTCGCCTTCGCGGTCCCTGGCCTCTCGGCCGAGACGGCGCTGATGTCTCTTGACCTGGACGGCGTTGCCGTGTCCTCAGGCTCCGCTTGTTCCTCGGGCAAGGTCGCGCCCTCGCACGTGCTGGCGGCCATGGGCGTGCCGGGCGACCTCGCGCGAGGCGCCATCCGGGTAAGTTTCGGCTGGAATTCGCGGGAAGAGGACGTGATCCGCTTCTCGCAGGCCTTCGAAACCTTGCTGCGGCGCCTATATGACAGAGGACGGGCGTACGCGGCTTGATCTAGATCAAAGCTCGATGATTTTCCGGCCCCGGGCGGCCGGCATTAGGAGACGGCAATGCCTGCAGTGCAGGAGACGATCGATCAGGTGAAGCTGATCGATGTCGATCAGTACAAGTACGGGTTCGAGACCGAGATCGAGATGGAGAAGGCTCCGAAGGGCCTCTCCGAGGACATCGTCCGCTTCATCTCGAACAAGAAGGACGAGCCCGAATGGATGACCGAGTGGCGGCTCGATGCCTATCGCCGCTGGCTGACCATGCGCGAGCCGGACTGGGCCCGCGTGGAGTACCCGGCGATCAACTATGACGAGCTCTACTATTACGCGGCTCCAAAGGGCTTCAAGGAAGGCCCGGCATCGCTGGACGAGCTCGATCCCGAGATCCTGAAGACCTACGAGAAGCTCGGCATCCCCCTCCGCGAAGTCGAGTTGCTGGAAGGGATCCAGCGGCCGAACGTGGCCGTGGATGCGGTGTTCGATTCCGTCTCGGTCGCGACGACCTTCAAGGCCGAGCTTGCGAAGGCCGGCGTGATCTTCATGCCGATCTCGGAGGCCATCCGCGAGCATCCCGAACTCGTCCTCAAGTACCTGGGCTCGGTGGTCCCGCCCACGGACAACTTCTTCGCGACCCTGAACTCCGCCGTCTTCTCGGATGGGTCGTTCGTCTACATCCCGCCGGGCGTCCGCTGCCCGATGGAGCTGTCCACCTATTTCCGCATCAACGAGCGCAACACCGGGCAGTTCGAGCGCACGCTCATCATCGCCGACAAGGGGTCCTACGTCTCCTATCTCGAGGGCTGCACGGCCCCGCGCCGGGACGAGAACCAGCTGCACGCGGCGGTGGTCGAACTCATCGCGCTCGACGATGCCGAGATCAAATACTCGACCGTCCAGAACTGGTATCCAGGCGACAGCGAGGGCAAGGGCGGCATCTACAACTTCGTCACGAAGCGTGGCGATTGCCGTGGCAAGAACTCGATCATCACCTGGACGCAGGTCGAGACGGGCTCCGCCATCACCTGGAAGTATCCGTCCTGCATCCTGCGCGGGGATGGCTCGCGCGGCGAGTTCTACTCGATCGCGATCTCGAACGGGAAGCAGCAGGTCGATTCCGGCACCAAGATGATCCACCTCGGCAAGAACACGACGAGCCGGGTGATCTCGAAGGGCATCGCGGCCGGCAAGTCGGACAACACCTATCGCGGGCTCGTGTCGGCACACCGCCGGGCGAAGGGCGCGCGCAATTTCACCAATTGCGACTCGCTTCTGATCGGCGACCAGTGCGGCGCGCACACCGTGCCCTACCTCGAGTCGAACAATTCGTCCGCCGTCTTCGAGCACGAGGCCACCACCTCGAAGATCTCCGAGGACCAGATGTTCTACTGCCAGCAGCGGGGCCTCGGCGAGGAAGAGGCGGTGGCGCTCATCGTCAACGGCTTCGTCAAGGACGTGCTGCAGCAGCTGCCGATGGAGTTCGCGGTCGAGGCGCAGAAGCTGATCTCGATCTCGCTGGAGGGCTCCGTTGGCTAGCGAGGCCGAGGAGTTGCGGCACGAATTCGACCGGACGCGCCAGGAACTCGACGAGATGGCGGAGGAGATCGCCTCCGCCGAGTCGCGGGTGGCCGAACTCGCCCGGGCCGACCTCCAGCTGAGCGAGCTGCGGTCCATGCTGGAGCACTCCCGTCGACGGCATGCCCAGCTGGATCAGCGCGAGCGTGCCCTCCGGGCGAAGTTTCGGATCGTTCTCGGCCAGGAGGCCGCTAGGAGACATTGATGAGCGAGAAGTCCCTGAAAGACGCAATCGCCGCGGTGTTGGCGGACGACAGGCCTGCCGCCGAGTTGGATGGCGTCGTCTCCGAGGCTTTCCCGGAGTTCGGCGTCTTCCGCGAGGAGGGGGACCTCGTCATCGTGGCGGGCGAGACGCGGAGACTTCTGGTTCGCCGCCTCGGCCCGAATCTTTTCAGGGTTTCCGAGAACGCCGCCGCAAGCGGCTCAACCAATCTGCTTGATGCCGGCGGAGGCTACGAACGCGATCTCGACGGGCTCGTCGAAGAGATCGAAGCCTTCGCGGCGATCTGACACGAAGAAAGAAAGATCATGCTCGAGATCCGCAACCTGGTCGTCCAGATCGAGGACAACCGCATCCTCAACGGCCTGAACCTCACCGTGAACGACGGCGAGGTCGCGGCCATCATGGGGCCGAACGGCTCCGGCAAGTCGACCCTCTCCTACGTCATCGCCGGCAAGGAGGATTATGAGGTCCTCGACGGCGAGATCGTCCTGGACGGGCAGAACCTGCTCGAGATGGAGCCCGACCAGCGCGCCGCGGCCGGCGTGTTCCTGGCCTTCCAGTATCCGCTCGAGATCCCGGGCGTCGGCACGATGACCTTCCTGAAGGCCGCGCTGAACGCGCAGCGCAAGGCGCGGGGCGAGGACGAGCTCAGCACGCCGGAACTGATCAAGCGGGTCAATGCCGCCGGCCAGAAGCTCGAGATCAACAAGGACTTCCTGAAGCGCGCGCTGAATGTCGGGTTCTCCGGCGGCGAGAAGAAGCGCATGGAAATCCTGCAGATGGCCCTCCTGGAGCCGAAGTTCTGCATCCTCGACGAGACCGATTCCGGCCTCGACATCGACGCGCTGCGCATCGTGTCCGAGGGCGTGAATGCGCTCCGCGCGAAGGACCGCTCGTTCCTCGTCATCACGCACTACCAGCGCCTGCTCAATCACATCGTGCCGGACACGGTGCACGTGATGTCGAATGGCCGCATCGTCCGTTCGGGCGGCAAGGAGCTGGCGCTCGAGCTCGAGGCGAACGGCTACGCCGATTACCGGCAGGCTGAGGCTGCGTAACGATGGCCGACATCACTGTCATGAAGACGCCGGCCGAGACCGGCATCGCCCAGCTTTTCGATAGGCTGAAGGGCTCCCTGCCCGGCGACCTGTCCGTGCGCGAAAGCGCGATGGCCGGCTTCGCCGAGCGCGGCCTGCCGCATCGGCGTGTCGAGGAGTTCAAGTACACCGACCTGCGGGCGCTGCTGCGCGAGGCAGCGCCGCTGGCCGAGAAGCCCGCCTCGACCGACCTCGCAGTCGCGTTCAACCACGCCAAGGCCTTCACGGGGCTTTCTGCGGCGCGGCTGACGATCGTGAACGGCCACGTCGCGACGGAGCTGTCCGAGGCGGCGGCCTTTCCGGCCGGGGTCGAGGTCGTGCCGATGAACGAGGCCCTCGCGAGCGCACACACGATGCTGGGTTCGCTCGGCGCGGTCGCTGCGGCACGCGAGAACCCGGTCTACGAACTCAACACCGCCTTCATGGCGGATGGGGCGGTGATCCGGATCCCGGCGGGCACGAATGTCGAGCAGCCGCTGCATCTTCGCTTCGTCAATTCCGGCTCGACCGCCTTTGCGACGGCGACCCGCGTGCTCGTCGTGGTGGAGGAGGGCGCCTCTCTCACGCTGCTGGAATCCCACGAGGGGCCGGACGGGCTCGCCTACCAGCCGAACGACGTGATCGAGTTCGTCGTCGGTGATCGCGCGCAGGTCCGTCACATCCGCCTGAACGACGAGGGCAAGGACGCGCTGGCGCTCTCGACCCTGACGGCCAGGCTCGGCGCCGAGGTGTCGTTCAACACGATCAATGTCGTGTCCGGCGCGCATGTCTCACGCCACCAGGTCTTCCTGACCTTCGAGGGCGAGAACTCGACCGCGCGGATCGACGGTGCCGGCCTGCTCAAGGGGAAGCAGCATTCGGACGCCACGCTGCTCGTCGATCACGCCGTGCCGCATTGCACGAGCCGCGAGCTCTACAAGACGGTGCTCGACGACGACGCCACCGGCGTCTTCCAGGGCAAGATCATCGTCCGCCAGCATGCGCAGAAGACCGATGGCGCCATGAAGTCGGACACGCTCCTCCTGTCGGACGGGGCGAGCATGAACAACAAGCCCGAGCTTGAGATCTTCGCCGATGACGTCGTCTGCGGCCATGGGGCGACCTGCGGGGCGCTGGACGAGGACCTGCTGTTCTACCTGCGCAGCCGGGGCCTGCCGGAGGCCGAGGCGCAGAGCCTGCTGCTCCAGGCCTTCATCGGCCAGGCGATCGAGACCGTCGAGAACGAGGCCGTTCACGACGCGCTGGTCGAGGTCGTCGAAGCCTGGCTGCAGGCGAGACACTGACGCAGGGCTCCGGTGTCATGGCCGGGCTTGGCCCGGCCATCCCGATCGGAGACGTTCGAGGCACATCTAATCGGGGTGGCGGGGGAAAGCCCGGCCATGACAGCATGAACGCACCCTTTCCGCCGCCCTATGACGTCGAGGCCCTCCGGGCCGAGTTCCCGATCCTCGGGCAGAAGGTCTACGGCAAGCCGCTGGTCTATCTCGACAGCGCGGCCTCGGCGCAGAAGCCGCGTGAGGTGCTCGACGCGATGGTCTCCACCATGGAGACCGGCTACGCCAACGTGCATCGCGGCCTCCACTACATGGCGAATGCCGCGACCGATGCGTTCGAGGCCGCGCGGGAGAGCGCGCGCGCCTTCCTGAATGCCGCCTCGACGGACGAGATCGTCTTCACCAAGTCGGCGACGGAGGCCTACAACCTCGTCGCCAACACGATGGGCCAGTCGATGATCGGGGAGGGGGACGAGATCATCCTCTCCATCATGGAGCACCATTCGAACATCGTGCCCTGGCATTTCCTGCGCGAGCGCAAGGGCGCCGTCCTGCAATGGGCTCCCGTCGACGACGAAGGCAACTTCCTCATCGAGGAATTCGAGAAGCTCTTCTCGCCGAGGACGAAGCTCGTCGCCATCACGCATATGTCGAACGTGCTCGGCACCGTGACGCCGATCGCCGAGATCATCCGCATCGCGCATGCCCATGGCGTGCCCGTGCTGGTGGATGGGGCGCAGGGCGCGGTCCATCTCGACGTCGACGTGCGCGAGCTCGATGCGGATTTCTACGTCTTCACCGGCCACAAGGTGTATGGGCCGACCGGCATCGGCGTGCTCTACGGCAAGCGCGAGTGGCTGGAGCGCCTGCCGCCGTACCAGGGCGGCGGCGAGATGATCAAAACCGTCGCCTGCGGCGAGGTCACCTATGGCGACCCGCCGCACCGGTTCGAGGCGGGCACGCCCGCCATCGTGGAGGCGGTGGGGCTCGGCGCCGCGCTCCGCTTCATGCAGCGCGTCGGCCGGCCGAACATCCGGGCGCACGAGGAGCGGCTTTCCGCCTATGCGCATGAGCGGCTCGGCGCCATGAACTCCATCCGCATCATCGGCAAGGCGAAGGGCAAGGGGCCGATCCTCTCATTCGAGATGCAGGGCGCACATGCGCATGACGTCGCGACCGTGATCGATCGCCAGGGCGTCGCCGTGCGGGCCGGGACGCATTGCGCCATGCCGCTCCTCGACCGGTTCGGCGCGACCTCGACCTGCCGCGCCTCCTTCGGCCTCTACAACACGCTGGAAGAGGTCGATAAACTTGCCGAGGCGTTGCAGAAGGCCGAGGCGCTGTTCAGCTGAGTGGTGTTTTGCCGGCGGCGGACCTATCTTCCGCCCCGACCTGCCAGGCACCCGACCGTTTTGGTGACGATATGAGCGACGGTATCCCGATCGAGGCTGCGGCCCCGAACGCGCCCGCGGTGGCGCAGCCTTCCGCCCTTCCGGCCGAGGAGATCGACCGGATGACGGACGAGATCGTGGCGGCGCTCAAGACCGTCTACGATCCCGAGATTCCGGCCGACATCTACGAACTCGGGCTGATCTATCGCGTGGATATCGCGGATGATCGCGCGGTCACGATCGACATGACGCTCACCGCCCCGGGCTGCCCGGTGGCCGGGGAGATGCCGCTCTGGGTGGAGAATGCCGTCTCGGCCGTGCAGGGCGTGCGCGACGTGAAGGTCAACATGGTCTTCGACCCGCCATGGGATCAGAGCCGGATGTCCGACGAGGCTCGCATCGCCCTCGACATGTGGTGATGCCGGCCGAAGGGGAGGGAGGTCGCCCCGCCATCTCGGGCGTGCTCGAGACGGCGCTCTATGTCGACGACCTGCCCCGCGCGGCCTCGTTCTACGAGGACATTCTTGGCCTGAAGCGCATCTTCGTGGATGACCGCCTCGCGGCTTTCGAGGCGGGACCCGCGAGCGTGCTGCTGCTGTTCAGGCGCGGCTCCACGCTCGATGCGGTGACGATGCCGGGCGGCATCATTCCTCCCCATGACGGGCAGGGCCCGCTCCATATCGCGCTCGCGATCCCGGCCGAAGCGCTCGCGCAATGGGAGGAGCGCCTCTCCGAGCGCGGCGTCGCCCTCGAGAGCCGCGCAAGCTGGCCGAAGGGCGGCACGAGCCTCTACTTCCGCGATCCTGACAACCACCTCGTCGAACTCGCCACACCGGGCCTCTGGCCGAACTACTGACGGCCCGCCTCCTACGGGCCGGGCCGGAAACTGGAGGTGAACCTCCCGCCTCGCGGAAATCGGGCCGCCCGCTTCTCGTCCCATAAACCTAAGGTTTTTCGCAAAGCAGCATGGGACAGGCGGCCGGACGCTTGTGAAGGCCGAACGTGCATGGTACGAGCCCGCCTCGACCACAGCGTTCGCGCACGGCCCGGAGAGGTGGCAGAGTGGTTGAATGCACCGCACTCGAAATGCGGCATACCGGCAACGGTATCGGGGGTTCGAATCCCCCCCTCTCCGCCAGCTACCTGTTCGCCGATGTTCGCAGGCGTCCCGAAAACCCCTAAATCTCAGTAGCTTAGGCCTCAGACAGTGGTTGTCTGTGTTCGCCGCTGTTCGCTACAATCCGCGTCAGGTGCTGGGGTAAATGCAGGGGTTGGTCGGACACATGGCCCGGGCAGTCAACAAGCTGAACGCTCGCGGGGTCGCGACAATCTCCCAGCCTGGGCGCTATTCCGATGGTGGCGGGCTCTACCTGCAGGTCGACCCCGGCGGAGCCCGTCGTTGGCTCTTTATCTATCGGAGCGGCGGCAAGCAGCGGGAAATGGGGCTCGGGAGTATCGGGGCGGTCTCTCTGGCCGACGCTCGCCGGAAGCGGGATGAAGCCCGCAAGCAGGTGGCGGACGGCCTCGACCCGATCGACACGAAGCGCAAGGCGGCCGCGGAGGTCGCCCCCGTCGTCACCTTCGGAGCCTTCGCCGATCAGCTTGTGCCGGAGCTCGCCAAAGGCTTCCGGAACGAGAAGCACATCGCCCAATGGTCCTCCACCCTGAAGACCTACGCGGCCCCGCTCCAGAGCAAGCCTATCTCGGAAATCGGGACGGACGAGGTTCTCCAGGTGTTACGGCCGATCTGGACCGAGAAGAGCGAGACTGCGTCGCGTCTCCGGGGCCGGATCGAACGGATCCTCGACGCTGCTCGGGCCAAAGGCCTGCGAACGGGCGAGAACCCGGCAAGATGGCGCGGGCATCTCGATCAACTGCTTGCAAAGAGGCGGCGCCTGACGCGAGGCCACCATGCGGCTCTTCCGTTCGAGCAAATGCCATCGTTTGTGGCTGAGCTGAGGGGGCGACAGGCAGTCGCCGCTCTCGCACTGGAATTTCTGATCCTTACGGCTGCTCGCTCAGGTGAGGTCTTAGGTGCGCGATGGATCGAGATCGATCGGCATGCGCGAGTGTGGACGGTCCCCCCTGAACGCATGAAGGCCGGGAGGCCTCACCGAGTGCCTCTCGTCGAGCGAGCGATAGCCATACTCGACGAGATGGAGGAGGTGCGACGCGGCGAGCTCATCTTCTCGAGCTTTCGGGCGGACAGGCCGCTTTCGAACATGGCTTTCAGCGCCTTGCTCAAGCGCATGAAGGTAGACGTCACGGCGCATGGGTTCCGATCGTCGTTCCGCGACTGGGTGGGTGAGGCAACGGGTTTCCCGCGCGAGGTCGCCGAGGCGGCTCTCGCGCACGCGGTCGGCAACGCAGTCGAAAGAGCGTACCGCCGGGGCGACGCGCTAGACAAGCGCCGCGAGCTCATGGCGGCTTGGGCGGATTTCCTTGAGCAGCCAGCAGAGCGGAAGGTCGCCGAGCTGCGACTGCCTGCCTGAGCGCGCACGCGCAGACATCCGGGAGGCCAAACGAAGCTTAGGGCCTACCAACGCGCCCGGTCGCGGCCTGGATGGCTGCGCCGCCGAGATCCCCGGCGATGTCGGTGGCCGCGTCAGCATCCACCGCTTGCGTCGACGATGCGTTTCACGCGGGGAGAGACCCTCGACCGCCTGTTCGACCGGTTGCGGCCGTGGAGGAGGCGCTGTTCTGAGCCGGTCAGCGCGAGAGTTGCACGCCGGCAACGTGGGGCTTCCGTCTGCCGCCCGGGCACGAATGGTCTGGACGACCGCGCATGGAGCTTGCTCTGGAGTTTTTCCGTCGCGAGCCCATTCGATGAACACGCTGAGTTTCACCACCCGGTCCCAGCCTGCTGAGACGGCCTTCGCGGCCTATCACGACCTCTATGCGCCGGTGGCCGACGTGACTCGCCTCGCTGGTGATTTTTCGGTCGAGGTCGATGCTCACCGGATCGGGCAGATGCTGCTGTTCGACAGGCGCGTACACTCGGTCCGCCACACCCGCTTGCCGCGGCGCGTGGCGCGCAACGCCTTCGATCACTTCACCGCTCAAGTACCATTGAGGGGCTCCCTCTCTGTCTCGACGGACAACGGCGACGTTCACGTTGAGCCCGGCGGGATGGTCTTCATCGACATGAGCCGGCCGATGACAACAGACGCCGTTGCCTCCCGCAATCTGACGCTAAGCATTCCGCGCGCTCTGATGGAGGAGGCTGATGTCGATCTAGCGCGCCTTCACGGGGCGACAATCGCACCCTCCAGGGCCGGTCTCTTGCGCGACTTCATGGAATCCTATGTTGGCCGCGCTGGAGCGATGAATCTCCAGGATCCGACACGTCTCGGACATGTTCTAGAGCACCTCCTGGCGGTTACTTTCGAGGGGCAACCGCGCGCGGGTGGCGGCCGCCAAGATGCGGTCGACCTCCTAACACGCCAACGGGTTCGGAAGCTCGTCGAGAGCGACCTACACGCCGATCCGGATCGGATCGCGCTCGCAGTCGGGAGGTCCCGCTCGGCCCTCTACCGGGCGTTCGAGCCTCACGGCGGCGTGGCACGCTACATTCAATCCCGTCGACTGGTTCGGATACGAAGCCTCCTCGGCGACCCCAACGAGGTACGATCGATTTCGGCGCTGGCCATGGCGTGCGGGTTCGCTAGCGCGAGCCATTGTAGCCGCGCTTTCAAGAGCGCCTATGGGCTCTCACCTGGAGACTTCCGAGCGCTCAGCCAGCAGGGCGCTAAGCCCCCGGACACTGTCCTCCGCGATGCACATCGACTGCTCGGGCATTGGTGGGCGGAGATGAGATAAGCGGCGACGCTCGGCTGCTTCCGAGGGAAGCTGATTGCGAGCGCCCCGCCGCAGCCTAGTAGCGCCACTTTTGCTCGGGGCTGCCGTCGCACGGCCAGAGCTGAATAGGCGTCCCGTCCTTGGTGGCGCCGTTCGGCAGATCCAAGCACTTGCCTGCCATCCTGATCTCGCCGTCCACGAGCTGCCAGCGCTGTTCCGGCGATCCATCGCACTTCCAGATGTGCACCCTCGTGCCATCGCGCGTATTGCCGTCGGGGACGTCGAGGCACATGCCGTCTTTGCCTTGGATCCGGCCATTCTGGAGCGTCCACTGCTGTTCGGGGCTCCCGTCGCAGGGCCAGTAGTGCACCTTCGTGCCCGGCCGCGTGTTGCCGTTCGGGATGTCGATGCACTTGTCTCCCTTGCCACGAATCTCCGTCGCACTGGCCTCTCCCGCGGCAAGAACCGCGACGGCGCCCAATGCGAAACCTACCAGGACAAACTTCATACCGGCCTCCCGACTGCGCTGCGGCCGATAGTTCGCCCGGCTCTGGGCGGTCAATCTGGGAGTGCGCACTCTGGGACGCTCGGGCAAACCAATGAGACGTTAAGGACAAGGCAGAACCTACGGCCTCACGAATCCTGGGTTTTTGATCTCGAGCCAGTGCCGGCACGGGCCGGAGCTGTAGCGCGTGCCCCTCCGCGTCGCGACGATGCCCTCGAGGTTCATGCGGCAGGCCGCGGCGTCTTGGCGGCGTCGGTCTCGATATGTTCCGACAAGGCGATGCCACTAAGTTGGGTTCCTGACAGAGGGTTTGCCGGGTCGCGCCACGCGCCGGCATTCCGTGCCTGCCGGAAGCGGACATTCTTGGCTGGCCTAAACTGCGCGGGCCCTCGCTTCCCCGGCGAACTCACCGGTGCATTTCCCGGTCAGGGGATCGTTGGCTGACAACAGCGGAGAGCATTGCGCACAGCCATGCCAGTCCGCTGTCCGTGAGCGCCGACCTGGGTACGACCGACCTCATCTTGAACTGCGGCAGGCTCAATGGTGGCTCAACGAACACGATGCCAGCGGCCGATCCGAATGTCTCAGCAAAGCTGCGCGGCACGGCTGAGAGTAGGTCCGTTTCGGCAACGATCGGCAGCGCCATCGCGAAGGCCGGGACCGTGAGCGCCACACGACGGCTCCGACCAAGCTCAGCCAGAGCCATGTCCACGAAGCCATGCGCATCCCCGCTCTGGGAGACGACCAGGTGGTCAGCCGCGCAATAGGCGTCCAGGGCCGGATTACTCGCAAACGAATGGCCAGATCGAGAGATGATGACGAAGCACTCGACCCCGAGTTCCGCCGCCTCAAACCGGTTCGGAACGGTCGCGAAAGGTCCGATCGCCAGATCGAGCGTCCGGGTATCGAGATCAATGAAGGCGCTCTCCCAGGCTTGCTCAGGCGCTTTGCCGGCCGCCGGAAGTAGTTGCCGCAGGCGAATGTTCACGCCGGGCGCCTCGCGGCGGAGCTTTGCGAAGAGAGGGAGCAGGTACAGACTGGCGACACCATCCGGAGCTCCAATCGTGAACTCCCTTTCGCTCGTGGCGGGACTGAACGGTGCAGCCGTCGAAAGCACGCTTCGAGCCTGTGACAGCAGATCGTCGATCTGACCTGCGAGTTCTAGCGCTCTGGCCGTCGGCGTTACGCCTTTCGGCGTTCGGAGAAAGAGCGGGTCCTTCAACAGCAGCCGCAGGCGCCCC
>JAFAEL010000016.1 GCA_023423995.1 Pseudomonadota bacterium
ACCGGCTGCTCGGCACGCCCGCCCCCCTCATCGAATGGCTCAAGGAGCCGCTTCGGCTAGAGCGACTCCTCCTCGAACTCGGCATCCCGCATCCGTCGGTGTCGCTGGAAGCCGTGCCTCGCGCGGAGGGCTGGCTGCGCAAGCGCGTCGGTGGGTCCGGCGGTGGCCACATCCGCCCTGCGCCGCGCGGCGCTCCGCCGGGGCGGAGCTACCTGCAGAAGCGCGTTGCCGGCCGGCCGGTCTCGGTCGGCTTCCTGGCCGACGGGCGCGCCTGCGAGATCCTCGCCTTCAGCGAGCAATGGACGGCGCCGTCGCGGAGCGCTCCCTTCCGCTACGGCGGCGCGGCTATTCCGGCCACCCTCGATGCTGACCTTGCCGTGCAGATAGTGGAGGCCGTCCGCGACATCGTTCGCGCCACGGGCCTGCGCGGGCTGGCCAGCGCCGATTGTCTCGTCGAGGGGGGCGGCTGGTGGCTGCTGGAGATCAATCCCCGGCCGGGTGCGACGCTCGACCTGCTCGACCGGCGGCGGACGCCGCTCCTCCGGCGTCACATCGAGGCTTGCACCGGGCGCCTCGGAGAGCCGGAAACTGCGCCGGCCAACGCCGTCGCCCAGGAGATCCTCTACGCCAGGCGCACGATCCGGGCTGTGCCGGATCTGCGCTGGGCGGAATTCGTGGCCGACCGCCCGAGGCCGGGGAGCCGGATCGCGGCCGGCGCGCCGATCTGCACGGTCGGTGCGGACGGGATGACGGTAGGATCGGCGCGAGAGAGGCTGCGCGAGAGGTGCGCTGCCCTGCGCGCCGTTCTGGAGCAGGAAGGGCGAAAAGATGACTTGGGCAGGACGGCGCCCGAGCGTGAACGCTTTGGTTGCACCCCTTGTTGACGCGCTTGCGGCGGAAGCCGCGGCGTTGCGGCTCGAGGTAGGCCAGGCGTCCGGTGCCCGCCTCATTGATGCGGGAGCGAAAGCGCGCGGCTCCATCGAGGCCGGCCGGCGGCTCGCCGAGATCTGCATGGGCGGGCTCGGGCGCGTGTCGATCGTCCCGCAGGGGCCCATGCCGTCCTGGCCGTTTTCGATTCAGGTTCACGCTGCCGATCCTGTCCTGGCATGCCTTGCGAGCCAGTACGCGGGCTGGAGCCTGAGCGACAGGGAGGAGGGCGGAAGCTTCTTCGCGCTCGGGTCGGGGCCCGGCCGCGCGGCGGCAGCCGTCGAGGAGCTTTTCGGGCACCTCGACTACCGCGACGCGGCGTCATCGATCGTCTTGGTTCTGGAGAGTGCCGATCCGCCCCCGGCCGCTATCGTCGATAAGGTCGCCCGAGCTGCCGGGATCGCGCCGTCGGCGGTCACCTTCATTTTCGCCCCCACACAAAGCCTCGCCGGCACCACCCAGATCGTCGCGCGAGTGCTCGAGGTCGCGCTGCACAAGGCGCATGAACTCGGCTTCCCGCTCGAGGCCGTGCTGGACGGCATCGGCGTCGCGCCACTGGCACCACCCGCGCCGACAATGCTCGCCGCCATGGGGCGAACCAACGACGCCATCATCTATGGCGGGCGGGTGCAGCTCTTCGTCGAGGCGGACGACCCCGACGCCCGGGATCTCGCCGAAAAGCTGCCGAGCAGCGCTTCGCGGGACCACGGCGCGCCATTCGCCAGCGTATTCGAGCGCGCCGGGGGCGATTTCTATGCCATCGATCCCCATCTCTTCAGCCCCGCCGAGGTGATCGTGACCTCGCTCAAAAGCGGGAAGAGCCATCGCGCCGGGAGGATCGAGACGGCTTTGGTCGAGGCCTCCTTCACGTGAGCGCCGGGCTGCGGGTCGCGCTCGCGGCCGAGAACGGCGAGTGGCACCGCGACCGGCTCGCTTCGGCCCTCCTGTCGCGCGGCATCGAGCCGGTGCCGATCTCCCTCACGGACGTCAGCGTCGTGACCGGGGATGGCGAGCCGCTGCACGTGCCCGGCTTCGGCCGGGACCTGCCTCACGGATTGCTCATCCGGACGATTTCGGGCGGGACGTTCGAGGCGACGACCCTTCGGCTTGGGATCCTGCATGCGCTGGTCGCGTCCGGCACCACCGTCTGGAACAGCCCTGCCGCGATCGAGCGGTCGGTGGACAAATCTATGACGAGCCTGCTCCTTGCGCGCGGGGGCGTGCCGACGCCGGAGACCTTCGTGCTGTCGACCCGGGAGGCGGCCTCCGATCTTGTCGGGCGCGAGGCGGGGCCACAGACGCCGCTCGTGCTCAAGCCGCTCTTCGGGTCGCAGGGCGAGGGCCTCCGCCTGATCGCGCGGCCGGACGACCTGCCCGGCAGGGACGAGGTCGCCGGCGTCTACTACCTGCAGCGCTACATCTCCCGGAGGGACGGAAGCTGGCGCGACTACCGGGTCTTCGTCTGCGCCGGCCGGGCGATCGCGGGCATGATCCGAGAGGGTGACGGATGGATCACCAACCTCCGCCGCGGCGGCCGCCCTCGGTCCTGGGCGATACCCGCCGGGGCGGCGCGTCTCGCGGAGGCTGCCGCCGCGCTGACCGGGGTCGACTACACCGGCGTCGACCTCGTGGAAGACGGGGAGGGAGGCTACCTCGTGCTGGAGGTGAACTCGATGCCGGCCTGGTCGGGCCTGCAGCAGGTCACCGAAGTCGACATTGCGGGCGAGATCGCAGCCGGCTTCGTGCGGGCGGTCGGGGCCGCCCATGGCGCTGCACCCCGGCTCGCGGCGGCCACGTGAGTGGGCTCTCGCCGCGATGCATCGCCGACGCCTACGAGGCGGCCTGCCTTGCGGAACTCGCCGCGTTGAAGCCTGGCAACGTCCATGTCTTCGCTGCGGGGCATCGAATGCGGGTGGAGGATTTCCGTCGCAGCGCCGCGGTGTCTTCCGGGCCCCTCTCCCGTGCGGGCAGTGGTGTCGGCGAGCGGGTTCTCGGGGCGGTCGAGGCAACGTCCGGTGCTGTCGGCCAGAACACCAATCTCGGCATTCTCCTGCTCTGCGCGCCGCTCGCGGCTGCTGCGGAGCGGGGAGGGCACCTCCGGACCGCCCTGGACGAGGTCCTTGCCGCCCTGGACACGGAGGATGCGAGGCGTGTCTACGCGGCGATCCGCCTCGCCAACCCTGCCGGGCTCGGGCGCACGGGGCGCCATGACGTGGCGGAGGAACCGGACGTCGATCTTCGCGCCGCCATGGCGGAGGCGGCCGAGCACGACAGGGTCGCCCTCGCCTATGTGACCGGCTTTCAGGATCTGTTCGAAACCGGCCTCTCCGCCCTCAATGAGGCACGCTCCCTAGGCCTTGCGCAGCCCTGGCAGGCAACGGTAGTCCATCTCGCGTTCCTGGCCAGCTTTCCAGATAGCCACATCTGCAGGAAGCATGGCGCAGCTTGTGCAGAGGAGGTGCGGGCCGAAGCTGCCGCCCTCGGCCGGATCCTCTTCGTAAACGACGAATACGTTCGGGATCTGCTCGCGTTCGACATCTCGCTGAAGCTGCGCGGTCTCAATCCCGGAACTATGGCCGATCTCACGGTCGCTACCCTCTTTCTCGACAATCTGCTTCGCGAGAACGCCTGAATGCGCCTTGTCCGGTCCGATACGCCCGCGCTAGTCTCCTGGTGCCATCTGGCCAACCGGTTCGGCTCGCCCGAACGCTGACAACAAGGATGGGTGTGCCCGGCCGTCTCGGTCGTGAGCGGCCGTCATCAGCAATGGGAGGACACCGCATGGCGACGATCAGCAAAGTGATGGTGGGCGAGTCCCTCGTGGGCGAGGGCAACGAAGTCGCCCATATCGATCTCATCATCGGGCCGCGCGGCAGCGCCGCCGAGACCGCGTTCTGCAACAGCCTGACGAACAACAAGGACGGGTTCACGACCCTCCTCGCTGTCGTGGCGCCGAACCTGCCCTGCAAGCCGAACACTGTCATGTTCAACAAGGTCACGATCAAGGATGCCCGCCAGGCCGTGCAGATGTTCGGGCCGGCTCAGCATGCCGTTGCCATGGCGGTCAGCGACTGCGTCGCGGAAGGCCTCATCCCGGCCGCAGAGGCCGACGATCTCTTCTGCTGCGTCGGCGTGTTCATCCACTGGGAGGCGGCGGACGACGCCAAGATCCAGCAGTACAACTACCAGGCCACGAAGGAGGCGTTGCAGCGGGCGATACGCGGCGAGCCGCGCGCGACCGAGGTGGTGATGCGCTACAAGACCGCCACCCACCCCTTCGCGGCAAACAAGGCCGCCTAGAGCGGAGACCGTCCTGGGCAGAGCGATCCTCCGCCGATGCCGAGAGGACTGCTGCAGCGACTGGCCGCCGTGTTCATGGGGCGCGCTTGAGGAGGGCGGAGCGCGTTTCCGCCTTAGACGGTTGCTCCGTGTCCGGCATGCCCCTGCCGGAGGCGACCGTCATGGATCGCGGAGGCGACGAGGATCCCCGCCGCGCCCGCCTCCGCCAGAGGTGCGAGGTCCTCCGGACCGCGCAGCCCCCCGGCCGCGTAGATGCGCGTTTCCGGCGAATGTGCCCTGACCTCTCTGACCCTCTCGAGGTCGGGGCCGAGCCCGGCCCCAACACGAGCGAGCGTCATCACGATCACGTCGTCCGGCCAGAGCGAGGAATCCGCGTGCAGTTCCGGGAGGCCGAGGAGCGCATCGCCCCGGCTGTCGAGGGAGAGGATCGCCCCCGCCCGGTAGCGCGCGAGGAGGCTTGCCTCACGCAGGCTCTCCGTCCCGAGGACGGCGCGCCCGAGACCGGCATCGAGGAAGCGCGCGACGGCATCCTCCTCCGAAAACCCGCCATCGACCCAGAGTTCGTGCTCCGGAAAGGCTCGCCGCAGGCGTGCCAGCACCGGGTGCTGTGGGAGCCGCGTCTCGATGGCGTCAAGGTCCGCGACATAGAGCCGACGCGAGGGCACCGCCGCCAGGAGGCCCTCCGCTACCGCGACCGGATCGGGCGAAGGGGCGAGCGGCGTTTCGATCGGTCGGTAGGCCGCGCGCTCTCCCGCCCGGGCGCGGACGACGAGACCCCCGCGGATATCAATCACCGGTATGATCGCGAGGTCGCCTAATGACATCTCCGATCCCGTCTTCGCGCCGCCCTGTAGTCGGCTGGGACCTCGGCGGTGTCCACGTCAAGGCAGCGCTCGCCGAGGCCGGCGCGATCTGCGCGGCCGTGCAGGTGCCGTGTCCACTCTGGCGGGGACTCCCTGCCCTGGACGAGGCTCTTGCGAGCCTGCCCGATTGGGCGCGCACTCAGGCCGACCATGCCGTAACCATGACGGGGGAACTGACCGACTGCTTCACGAGCCGCAGCGCCGGCGTGCGCGAGCTCGCGGGCTGGGCCGCCGGCAACCTCCAGGGCTCGGTGCGGATCTATGCAGGCCGAGCCGGCTTCCTTGGTTCGGGGGCGGCCGCCGGAGCGCCGGCCGACGTCGCCTCGGCGAACTGGCACGCCACCGCCAGCCTGGTTGCCCGGAACCTGCCGGACGCGCTGCTGGTCGATATCGGCTCGACCACGGCCGACTTGATCCCGGTAGTAGACGGCGCCGTCGCCGCGCTCGGCTATACCGATGCGGAGAGGCTCGAGACCGGCGAGCTGGTCTATACGGGCGTGGTCCGCACGCCGCTGATGGCTCTCGCCCGTCGGGCACCATTCCGGGGACGTTGGACGGCGCTCGTCGCCGAGCATTTCGCGACGGCGGCCGACGCCTACCGGCTTCTCGACCTGCTTGATCCGCGATCGGATCAGCAGGAGGCGGCCGACGGGAAAGGCAAGTCGCGAGAGGAAACAGAAGCCCGTATCGCCCGGATGATCGGCCGAGACCGTGAGGACGGAGACAAGGCGGACTGGGCGCGGCTCGCCGCCTTCTTCGCGGAGCAACAACTCGTCCTCCTGCAGGAGGCGGTCGCGCAGGTCGTATCCCAAGGTCGTATTGGCGAGGACGCTCCGATCGTTGGCTGCGGGGCCGGCCGCTTCCTCGCCGCCCGGCTCGCAGGGCACCTCGGACGTCCCTTCCGGGATCTCGCGGAATTCGTTCCGGCCACCGGGGCCTCCGCGGACTGCCTCTCGTCCTGCGCCCCGGCGGTGGCGGTCGCGCTTCTGGCGAGCGAGCAGGTCAGGAGCCCGACCGCTCGATTTTAGCCTTGAGCGCGTCGAGGCCCATTCGATAGAGGCCCGTGACGGCCTTGATCGCCGCGTCGTCGTTGAGTTCGGGCGGCGGATCGTTGTTGGGGTAGCCGCGGTAGAAGGCGCCGCGCCACACCACGACCGACTTGCCGCCGGTACCCGGCTCGACGGCGATGGTCGATGCGTAGTTCGTGACCGGGAGTACTTTCACATCCACGGCGGTGATCCGATACGAGTAGCTCATCGCCTCGGGCTCGTATTTGTGGAGCACCTCGTCGACCGTCGCACCGCCTTTGAGCGTAAGCCGGCGCGTCGCATCGACGGCGTTGCCGCCCGGGCCTTCCGTCTTCTCCACCGGCGGCAGCCAGCTCATGTCGTGGAAGTCCGAGAGGACGCCCCAGACCTTCTCGGGAGGCGCGTTGATCTCGACACGCTCCTCCACCTTCTTCCGCGGCGGCCCGTGCGCCTCGGCGCCGGCGGCAAGAACCATGGCGGAGAGGGCCGCGAGCCCCCCGAGCAGCAGATCCCTCATCGTCTCGTCTCCTCCGATCGGTTGTCCGGGTTCAGGCGGCCGGCCCGAGTGTCCGGTCGACCCTCTCCCTGATCCAGCCCCACGCCTCCTGCTCGGCGGGACCGGCCGTCTTTCCGACGGCGATTGCGAGGTACTTCATCTCCGAGCGGACCTTCTCCGGTGACAGCATGCCGAGGCGCGTCGAGAGGATCGCCGCTTCGATCACCGCGGCCTGGGCGCGGTTGAAGCCCACGAACGGCTGGTGGCTCGCGGAATGGACGAGCCGGCAGCGGAAACGCGGCCGGGCCTCGTCTCCCTGCACCTCCACCACCTCGAACTCCCCATGGGCATAGCAGGACGCGAGACGCACCCCGTCGATGCGGTCGCAGGACACCGTCGGCCAGTCGCGCCGGCCCGTGACGCAGCCAGCGAGCACCCGGATGTCCGACGGCGAGGACGCGGCCAGGAAGGGATGGCGCTCGAGGTTGTCGATCGTCGGCGAGGGCCGGAACGGCGCGACGACGTAGAGCTCGCCCTCCTGGATCAAACCGAACGGCACCAGGTGCCACCCCGCCCCGTCGGCGTTCCGGGTCGTGACGATCGTCTCGAGAATGAGCGGCACGGCTCAGCTCCGCCCGCCGCGGATGCGCATCGTGTGCCCGGCCTGCTTGAACGCCGTCGTGTCTTCCGGGACGGGATCGGCCGCGCAGCCCCAGTCGAGCGCCTCGTCCTGGACGTAGCGCTTGCCCAGGCGCCAGGCGATTTCCGCCTTGGCGAGCTCCTGGCCGAGATAGAAGGCGTGGCCGCCGTCGCCCTCGACGCCGAGCTGCGGAAAGAAAGACAGGGCCTCCGTGCCGCGCGTGTGCAGCGTCCGGTTGTAGATGTGGATACCGTCCTCGCCCACCATGATGCGAAATGCGCTATCGCGGACCTCCGCCGCCTCGGCTTCGATCTCCGCCGGGCTCTGTACGAAAGGCCGTTTGTCGTGCAGCGCCAGCAGGGCCCGGCCATACCCCTTCGGCACGGAGCCGTCGGCGCGCGCGGCGAACATGACTCGGCGCGCTGCATCGTGCTCCTCGATCGTGCGGCGCGTATGACTGCTCACCTGGACGACGAGCACGTTGCGGATGGCGAGTTCGGAGCAGATGCCAAGGAGAACGGCAGTTGCTCCGAGGCTGTCGGCCTCGGTGAGTTCGGTGATGTTGCCGGTTCCCATGAGGATCTCGGCCTCGGGCAGCAGCCTCCGGATTTCGGCATAGCGCAGGAGCGATTGCGTGAAGCCGAAATGGATCGGTTCCAGGATGGGATCGACGAGAAACGCCTTGCCGGCTGCCGTCAGCCGCTCGGCTGCACCCACGAGCGATGCGAGATCGTCGCCCCGGACCGGAACCAGTACAGGGATTGCGTCCGTCCGGAAGGCGAGGTCGAGTGTCGTCTCGTTCAGGCTGAGGAGAAAATCGGCTCCTGCTGCCGCGCCCCGCGCGAGTTCGGCGGGCGAGAAGGAGTCGACGCTGACGCGCAGCCCGGCCCGCTTCAGCAACGCGACGCTCTCCTCGAGATGCGGGAAGGGCGTATCCGGCAGTCCGCCGAGATCGATCACGTCCGCCCCGCGGGCGCGCAGCGAGGATGCCAGATCCAGGATCGCGGCGGGCGCCAGGCGAGGGGCATCCACGATCTCGGCAAAGATCCGCACGTCCTGTCGCGAAAGGTCGATCTTGCGGCCGGCCAGGCCGAGATGGGTCGGCAGATCGACGATCTCGTCTGGTCCGCGCTCGACCCGAACACCGAAATGATCGCTTAGCGCCGCAAGGTCGGCACGGCACCTGCCTGGCAGGAGAACGCGATGTGTCCCCTCCGGAATAACGACCCGTCGCCGGATGATCTCTTCCGTCATCAAGGCGGCGACCTTCACGCCGGCATCCACGACCGAGCACATGAAGCGCTCTGGCGGGAGACTCGCGGCCAGCTTCTCGAGCCGAGCCCTCGCCAAATGACCGGTGACGAGAGCAATACGCTCGGGCCCAGTGCCCAGCGGTCTGGCCTGTTCCGGCGACGTCACGTGCGCGTCCCCGGCCGGTCGAGGGCGCTGCCGAGATCGCCTGTTTCCGTGCCGTGGATCACGATCTCGCCCCCGAACCTTGCGGCGAATTGCGGGAATGCCGCGTCGACGAGCCCGGCGCGAGACCAGGCCGCGGGCGTTCCTTCCGGCACCGCGATCGAGGATTTCACGAGCACGCAGCGCTCCGCTCCGAGCTGGGTCGCCAGCCAGACGGCGAGGCTGTCCGACGTGACATCCCAGCTCTCCGGGATCTCCGGATGCCCTTCCCGCAAAGCCGCCGGATGCCACAGCGGGATGGCGCTGCTGCGCCAGGCGCGTCTTATCCCCGCGACGTCATCCGTTTGACGCAGGCGAGGCTCGAGGGCTTTGAAGGCCTGAGCCATCGAGCCCATCGCGTCGAGTGCAAGACGATGGGCGACGCTGTCATTGAACCCTAGCCGGCGCTGGGCGTCCCGGACCGCGTCGGCGAAAACGCCACCGCCGGGCACCACCACGATCTCTCCCGGCGCCCTGTCTGCCAGGTCGTGGAGCAGTATCCGAAGCCGGCTTCTCTCCTTGGCGACGCTCCCGCCGATCTTCACGACGACCGCGCCCGCCATGT
This sequence comes from Pseudomonadota bacterium, assembly GCA_023423995.1. Taxonomy (GTDB): domain Bacteria; phylum Pseudomonadota; class Alphaproteobacteria; order Rhizobiales; family Beijerinckiaceae; genus Enterovirga. Next base: position 9,275 of record JAFAEL010000016.1, read on the forward strand.
CAGGCCGCCTCCCGCCGTCCCGTCTCCGCGAGCCGCGCCGCGGCCTCACGAATGCGGACCCCGTCGAGCGCCAGCCCACGGTTGCTGTTCGCGCAGAGGCCGCCGCGGAATCCGAGATAGCTCGGCCCGTGGTGAGCCAGGGCCGCGATGTCCGCGATCCGAAGCGAGCCCGCGAGCCCCGAGATCAGCCCGGCCTCCCGGCAGCCGGCCACGAAGCCCGCGAGCCGCTCGGGCGGCAGGAGGTCCGGCAGGCCCGTCCCGTCCTTGATCCGGGTGTCGATCATCGCTCCTGCGAAACCGGCACGGGCGACCGAGGGCAGGATGGACGGCTCCGGCCCGTCCTCCGCAAAGAAGACCGCGATGACCGGCGCCCCGGCAGGGGCCAGCGCTGGCGGCAGGATGTCCGGCTCGCCCCAGATTCCTGCCGGGAGCGCCACCTTCAGAAGGTCGGCGCCCGCGGGCGCGAGGGCGCCGAGGCTGGAGGCCAGCTCCGCAACCCCCCGGAGCTCTCCTGCGACTGCGCTGACGAGCGGGGAATTGGGGTTCGTCCGTACGGCCGCCGCTAGGGCTGCGACCATGCCGGGCGGCAGCGCGCCTAGCGCGCCGCGATCGGGGTCTTTCGCGTCGACCAGATCGGCCCCGCAATCAGCCGCGAGCGCTGCCTCTGCCGGGTCCCGCACGCTGACGAGCAGTCGGGTGCTTTGGGCTCGCGCCTGTGCCGGGCTCATGAGCGTTCCGGGAGGGGCTCGGCGAGGAGCCGGTTCTTCACCATCCAGCGGATGCCGCGAAGCCAAGTCTCGTCCGTGTTGCCGCGTATGTCGACCTGCGCGCCGCGCACGATCTTTCCGTCGGCGATATCCGTGACGGTGAGGACGAAGCTCAGGATGAGGTTCGAGGTCTTCTGCACGTAGCCGGAGACAACGAGTTCCGCGCCGAGGGACTTGCCGATCTCCTCGATGCAGCCGTTGCACTTGAAGACGGGGCTCTTGTCCTGGATGGCGGTGGCCTGCGGCGCGATGTCGACGGGCGTGATTTGTCCGGACTCGGCGAGCAGGCGCCGCAGTTCGGTGCTGGCGAGCCCGAGCCGATGAGCCTGCTCGGCTTCCAGCCCGCGGTCGCCTGAAGGCTGGCTCATGTCCAGCAGTTCGATCTCGAGGATCGCCGTTCGAGCCGGGCGCGCCGCCGCTGCCGATGCTAGGAGCAGCGATACCAAGACCAGGACAGGCCACACATTGGCCTCCCGCAACATAATACTAATAAATCGATCACACGCCATTTCGCTCTGCACAAGCGCGTGAGTTCTTAGTTTTCTCTCATCGATAATCTGTTGTGCAGGATCACTTTGCCTGGGTAACCTGCGACACCATGACGACAGCGAGGCCATTTCCAGGTTTGCTTATGTCGCGGAGCAGGCGGATCGCGATCTGCGCTGCTCTCGTCTGCCTTGCCGGGCGTGCCGTCGCGGCGGACCCGGTCCAATTTCGCATTGGGATTATCAGCCGGGAGATCCCGCCGCCGGCGGCCTCGGACGTCGAGGCTCGGCCGGAGGATGACGGCATCGCGGGCGGGCGGCTCGCGATCCGCGACAACAACTCGACCGGGGCCTTCACTCGCCAAAGCTACAAGGCCGAGGAGGTGATCCTGGAGGAGGGGCAGAGCGCGGGCGAGGCCGCGAAGGCCCTCGTTTCGGGCGGGACCCCCTTCATCGTCGCAGCGCTGCCGGCTGACGATCTTCTGGCCGTGGCGGATGCCCTGAAGGACACACCTGCGGTCGTGTTCAATGCCGCGGCAGGCGAGGACCGCCTGCGCGGGCCGGATTGCCGCGCGAACGTCTTCCACGTCGCGCCGAGCACCGCCATGCTGACCGACGGGCTCGCGCAGTTCCTGTCCCACATGCGCTGGCGCAAGCTGTTCCTGATGGTGGGACCGAACGAGGCCGACCGGCTCTATGCCGATGCGGTCAAGCGCTCGGCGCGCAAGTTCGGGCTGCAGGTCACGGCCGAGAAGCCCTGGGATCTCGGGCCGCTCGCGCGGGCGAAGGCCGACAGCCCGACTACCGCCGAGGCGCTCGTCTTCACCCGGGGGGTCGATTACGACATCGCGGTCGTGGCCGACGAGACCGGCGATTTCGGCGACTACGTTCCCTTTCGCACCGTCGACCCGCGGCCGGTCGGCGGCACTCAGGGGCTGATCGCCACGACGTGGCATCCGACCCTCGAGGCCTGGGGTGCGACCCAGGCCCAGAACCGTTTCCGCCGCCTTGCCGGCCGTCTCATGCGGCCGCTCGACTACCAAGTCTGGGCGGCAGTGCGCTCGGTCGGGGAGGCGGGCACGCAGACGAAGAGCGCCGATCCGCGCCTCGTCGCGGCATTCCTGAGAAGCCCGGATTTCAGCCTGCCGGGCCACAAGGGCGTGGGCCTTTCCTTCCGTACCTGGGACCAGCAGCTCCGCCAGCCCATCCTGATCGTGCAGCCCAAGGCCCTGGTGACGGTCGCGCCCGAGAAGGGCTTCCTCCACCAGCGGACACCGCTCGACTCCCTTGGCCTGGATCAACCGGAGAGCCCATGCAGACTCGGCTGACCCCTCCCGCGCGGCCGCTGGTCAGCCGCCCCGGCACCTTCCCAGCCTTCATCGCTCTGGCGGCCGGCCTGGGATTTGCGGCCGAAGCCGCCGCCTTCACGATCTATGTGAGCAACGAGAAGGACAACACGGTCACGGTGCTCGATTCCGGGACGCTGGAGACGAGGGCGACCTGGAAGGTTGGCCGGCGGCCACGCGGCGTCACGCTGAGCAACGACGGCTCCCTGCTCTTCGTCTGCGCGAGCGACGACAATCGCGTCGACGTCGTCGACACCGCGACCGGCAAGGTCCTGCGCAGCCTACGGTCAGGGCCGGATCCGGAGCAGTTCATCCTGCATCCGTCCGGCAACCCGCTCTACATCGCCAACGAGGACGACAGCCAGGTCACGGTGCTCGACGTCGAGAAGAACCGCGTCATCGCCGAGGTGCCCGTCGGGGTGGAGCCGGAGGGGATGGGGATCAGCCCGGACGGCAAGATCCTGGTGAACACCTCCGAAACCACCAACATGGCGCATTTCATCGACACCGACAGCCTGAAGGTGGTCGAGAACGTTCTGGTCGACGCCCGGCCGCGTGTCGCCGAGTTCACGGCCGACGGAAAGAAGCTGTGGGTCTCCGCCGAGATCGGGGGGACCGTCGCGATCATCGACGTCGCGACCCGCCAGGTCGAGAAGAAGGTCGGCTTCAAGATCCCGGGCATCCCGGACGATGCCATCCAGCCGGTCGGCATCCGCATCACGCGGGACGGCGCACGCGCCTTCGTGGCGCTCGGGCCTGCCAACCGCGTCGCCGTGCTGGATGGGAAGACGCACGAGGTGCTGAGCTACCTCCCTGTCGGCCAGCGCGTCTGGCAACTCGCTTTCTCGCCCGACGAGAAGCTCCTCTTCACCACCAACGGCACCTCCAACGACATCTCCGTCATCGACGTGCCGAACGCCAAGGTCGTCAGGAGCGTCAAGGTCGGGCGGCTGCCATGGGGCGTCGCCGTGTCATCGAAATAAGGGAGGGGGCGATGAAGTGGGTTCTGCCGGGGATGCTGGTCGGGGCGGTCGTGGCGGCGATGCCCGTCCAGGCGCTCGACCTCATGAAGGGTCGGACAGATCTTCCAGAGCTGGTCCTGGGCGACGAGGACGGGAACGACTTTGCGCTTCCCGTACGCGACATCGAGATGGAGGGCGGGAAATCATACCGCCTGAAAATCACGGCCAAGGGGCAGAAAGAATACAAGTTCCTCGCGCCCGACTTCCTCAGGAACATCTGGATCAATCAGGTCGTCATCAATCGCCTTGAGGTGCACATGGCCGGCGCACCCTACGCCTTCGAATTCGACGACCAGGGGACGATCGCGGTGGACTTCGTCGCGGTTCGACCGGGCGAGTACCGGTGGTGGATCCAGGGCCTGGACGGCCGTGGCATGACCGGCAAGCTGGTTATCAAGTAGGACCTGCGGCGATGAGGCGTCTTCTTGTGCCCCTTGCGATGGTGATGGGATCCGGCCTCGCGCAGGCCGATGACCAGAGCGAGTGCGTCGCGGGCATCGCGATGCTTCAGGCGGAGGTGCCTAAGGCAACGGGCGCGGTCCGGACCAAGGTCGAGCGCGAATTGCGGGTCGCCCAGCGCGAGCAGGGTGAGGGCGAGTTCGACGAATGCATGGACGCGATCCGGGCTGCGCGCGCGGCGCTCGGGAAGTGACCGGGGTTCCGGCTCTTCTCGTCAGTAACCTCGGTCATCGCTTCGGGAGCCGGGCCGCCCTCTCGGAAGTGTCGCTCACGGTGCCGGAGGGGGGCTTCGTCGCACTGCTCGGCCCGAACGGGGCGGGAAAGACGACGCTCTTTTCCGTCGCGACCGGCCTCTACGCCAATCAGAGCGGCGCGGTGTCCGTCTTCGGTCACGACATCCGGACCTCGCCCGCGGGGGCACTCGCGCTCACGGGCGTCGTCTTCCAGGCCCGCACGCTCGACGGCGACCTGACCATTCGCCAGAACCTCGTCTAC
>JAFAEL010000029.1 GCA_023423995.1 Pseudomonadota bacterium
GGCCTGGACCATCCGCTCCGACGCGCCCGCGAGCTCGCTCGATACGTGCTCGTGGGAGCCGGAGATCGCGGCCCGGATGCGGTCGGCGTTGCCGACCACCGCCTCGCGCTGGCTGACGAGTTCGTCGACGAGCGCGCGGATGCGGATCTCGTTGTCTGAATAGGCGCGTTCGAGTGTGGCGATCTCGCTACGAACGATGGTCTCCAGCTCGCCGGCCCGGGCGAGTGCACGCTCGAGCCCGTCGCCGACCGCGGCGACTTCCCGGCGCACAGCGCGCGAGACGTTCATCACGGCGTCTGTCGCGAAATGCTCCGGCTGTGCGAGGCGGACCGCGACCTCGCCCACGGCCCGGGCGACGAGCTTCATCTCCGCCGAGCGGACGCTGAGCATGGCGGCGACGAAGAACAGGAGGACCGGTACGACCGCGAGGGTCGCCAGCGTGGCCTGCTGCAGAGGCTGGAGGCCGGTGAGATAGGCGGCGACGTCGCCGCCCGCCTGTGAGAAGACGAGGAACCCGAGGCCGAGCAGCCAGAGGAGGCTCGCCGCGGAGGCCAGCATGTAGGCGGAGCGGGACGGGCGAACCTTGAGGGCCTGGAGGAAGAGGCCGACCTCTTCCCGGTCGTCGTTTGCGACCTTCTCCCGGTCGGGAGACACGACGCGGGACCCATCCGCGCTGCGCGCCCGCGCAGGTGCCTCGCCTGGGCCGCCGGACTGCCCGCCTGCCGGGGCGGTGCGGGCCGGAGCCCCACCCGTCGTCCCTTCGAGCTGCTCCGAGAGAGCCTGCTCGACCGCCGACATCGCCTCTTGTGTCGGATTTGCAAGCTTGGGTTCTGTGGCCATGAGCCGTGCCGCCTCGATCACGCAACCAGCGGGCGCGCATGCCTTTTGCGCTTCGGTGCTGAGAGCATTCCCGCCAGAATGCCGCCAGACGCCGAAGTTAACCCGCGTTTACCATGGTCAGTGTAGGAGGGGCCCCGGCTGATGGGAACCCGCGAACGGGCTCCTCCTCCGAACGTCGTTAACGTCTTGGTGACGATATCCGGTCCATGAGGGACGCTCCCACAAGGGCGCCCAATGGCTTGCTGCGTGCGGCCCCGCCGGCGAGGGCGCAGGCGCCCGTCGATTATCCTGGGGATTGTCTCATGGCTGCCGAGCGGGGTCCATCGGAGGCGATCGATCCGGAACTCCTGGCGTTGCAGACGCTCGGCGACCGGGGCCTCGAAGCCGACCTCTTCGAACTGTTCGACGCCCAGGCGACGCGCCTCTGGCCGGTGATCGCAGGAGGCGCGGACCGAGGCGCCCGCGCCGAGGCCGCGCATACTCTCAGGGGCGGGGCGGGCGCGATCGGCGCGACGGAAGTCATGCGCCTCGCCGGCGCCCTGGAGGCGGTTTTCGGCGGAGACGGGGAGGAGCCCTCCCAGCTGCTGGCTTCGCTCGCAACGGCGCTCACGGATGTGCGATCCGCCATCGCATCCTGGCGTCGTTCCAACTAAAGCAAGGGTGACCCCTGCTCGTGACGGGTTCTCAGCGGAGCCCGTCGCGCTTAAGAGCGCCTCTGCGGCCAAGCGTGCCGCTCCTCCGGAGACCTCATGCCGAAGATCACGTTCATCGATGTCGCGGGCACGCCCCGCAGCGTAGACGCGCCGGTCGGCTGGACCGTGATGGAAGCGGCGGTGAAGAACAACGTCCCCGGCATCGAGGCGGAGTGCGGGGGCGCCTGCGCCTGCGCGACTTGCCACGTCTATGTCGAGGAGCCCTGGATGGAAGTCGTCGGGGAGGCCCAGCCCATGGAGGCGGACATGCTGGATTTCGCCTCCGATCTGCGCGCGAATTCGCGCCTCTCCTGCCAGATCAAGGTGAAGCCGGAGCTGGACGGTCTCGTCGTCCGCACCCCCGAGCGGCAGGGCTAGAGCCATGACCCGTCCCGTCGTTCTCGTGACCGGCGGGAGCCGGGGTATCGGCGCCGCGATCTGCCGGCTTGCCGCCGCGCGCGGCTACGACGTCGCGGTGAACTACCGCTCGGAGCGGGAGGCCGCCGAGGCCGTGGTGGCGGAATGCGCCGCGCTCGGCGCGAAGGCCTGCGCGATCCAGGGCGACATGGCCGTGGAGGCGGACATCATCCGCCTGTTCGACGAGGCGTCGCGGGACCTCGGGCCGATCCGGCATGTCGTGAACAATGCCGGCATCACGGGACGCTCCGGCCGCCTCGACGCGACGGACGCCGACGTCATCCGGACCTGCATCGACGTGAACGTCACCGGCGCGATCCTGGTCGCGCGCGAAGCGGCGCGCCGTCTGTCCACGCGGCATGGCGGCCCAGGCGGCTCGATCGTGAACATCTCGTCCGCGGCCGCCACGCTCGGTTCACCGAACGAGTACGTCTGGTACGCGGCCTCGAAAGGGGCCATCGACTCCCTGACGGTCGGGCTTTCCAAGGAACTCGCGGCCGAGGGCGTCCGCGTGAATGCCGTCTCGCCGGGCCTGACGGAGACGGAGATCCACGCCCGCTCGACGCGCGATGCCGGCCGGATGGAGCGCCTCGCGCCCGCAATCCCCATGGGACGCATCGGCCAGCCGGAGGAGATTGCCGAAGCGGTGCTGTTCCTGATTTCCGCCGGCGCGTCCTACACGACGGGTGCGAACATCAAGGTCACGGGCGGGCGGTGAGGGCGTGCGGTCAGCGGGTGTGCCGAAAGGCGCGCCCGATGTCGCGCCCGGCGTACAATATTCGGTCGATCGTGACGGTTCGGTCCTGGATGTGAAAGGCGATCGACACGCGGCGTTTGAAGCCGATCACGCGCAATCCTACGAAAAGTTCGTCCCGGCGGACACCTCGCTCCGGGAATTCGCGAAAGCCTCGACAGAAGCGTTCGATTGCTTCGATGTAAGAGAGAGCCTGGTTCTCCCCGGCTCGATCAGCAATGAAATCATAGAGATTGCGTAAGTCTTCGTGAGCCTCAGGCGCGAATACAACCCGGTAGCTCACGAAGGAGCGGCGATCCGGCGCCTGTGGTGCGCCCGTATCTCCTCGAAGACTTGGTCGGCAGGGATTGCCCTG
>JAFAEL010000141.1 GCA_023423995.1 Pseudomonadota bacterium
GGCGCCGACCATGACTACGCCAAGGCCTGGGCGGCCCTCATCGGTCCGGCCTGGAAGGCAGCGGGCGGCCAGGTCGTTGCCGAGAACCCGATGTCCTACAACAAGGACACCGACTTCTATTCCGGCGTGAGCCGCGTCATCGCCGCGAGCCCGGACGTGATGTTCGTGGGCGGAGCGTCCGAGCCGACCGCCCTCGTCGTGAAGCAGGCGCGCGAGCTCGGCTTCCAGGGCGGGTTCATCGTGATGGACCAGGCCAAGCTCGACGAGATGGCAGCCGTGCTCGGCAACGACATGTCGCTGCTCGAAGGCGCCATCGGCACGCTGCCGCTGATCCACGACTCTCGGCCGGGCGCGAAGTCCTTCGTGCCGAAGTACCGCAAGGCCTATAACCGCGATCCCGGCACTGAGGCCTCGCTCAACTACACGAGCCTGAACGGCGTGACGGAGGCCATGAAGCTCGCCGGCACCGTCACGGACGCCGCCGCGATCCATGCCAAGCTGTCCGAGGCCTTCGGCAAGCTTCCGGCCGAGCGCAACCCGTCCAACATCAACAGCGTGGACCCGAAGGGCGGCTCCAACGCCGTGCTGGTCGTGGGGCTCGTGAAGGGCGGCAAGGTCGTGCCGGTCGACGCGGCCTCGGGCGCGATCGGCAACTGAGCGGCACGGCATTGGCATCCGGCGGATTAGCATCCGGCGGATTGGCATCCGGGCGGCGGACGGGTAATGCCCGCCCAACCGCCCGGAGCCTCCAAGCAGGACCATGACCGACACGCTGCCCGATCGTCTCTCGACGGACCCGAACAGCCCCTACCACGACGCCGACCTGCTGCAGCGCGGCGTCGGAATCCGGTTCAACGGGGCCGAGAAGACGAATGTCGACGAGTATTGCGTCAGCGAGGGCTGGATCCGGGTCGCGGCCGGCAAGGCGCGCGACCGGGCCGGCAACCCGATGACCATCAAGCTGAAGGGCAAGGTCGAGCCCTATCTGCAGCCGCCGGCCGACGGCGCCTCGGAGTGACCGCTCATCCCGGCGAGAGCCGGGATCCAGCTCCTCGCAGGCTACAGGTAGTTGACCAGCGAGAGCCGCTGCAGCGCTGACACCGTCTGGTAGCTCGCCTCGAGGCGCGTCTGCGTGGCGAGCAGCTTCATGGCGGCCTCGTTCGGGTCTGCGTCCTCGATGCCAACGAGCGCATCCTCCGTCTGCGACTTCGTGATCTTCAGGTCCTTCGCGGCCCGGTCCATCGCGCCGTTCGCGATGGCGAGCTCGGTCGTGATGTCCGCGACGGTCTGCTGGCCCGTGCGGTTCAGGCGAGCGGAAACCTGCGCGCTCACGGCCTGGTAGCGCTTCAAGGCGTTCGCGTCCGTCTCCGGGAACGTGTCGGAGGCGAGGACCGCTATGCTCGCCAGCACGGCCTGGAAGGCGGGCTCGTTGGCCTGCGCGCCGATGCCGACAACGTGCGTATCGCCGATCTTCACCGGCGCCGTGTCACGGGGCGACGACGAGGTGTCGCCCCTGTACCAGGTGATCGTGTTCTCGGGCGTGCCCGGCACTGTCCCGGTCGCGGTGTCGTAGGGCGGACCGGCGACACGCGGGGGTGGGCTCGACGGGGTCGCGGCGAAGAAGTCGTTGGCCGCCTTCATGGCCGAGGAAGCCGGCAGGTCTGACACCGCGATCGCGCCGATGGCGCTCCCCAGCGCCGCCTGGATGTTGGCCACCGTCTCCGCGACGGTCGCGCCGATCGCGAACCCGGTCGTGCCCGCGGCGGTGCTGCCGCCGGCGACGAGCTTGATGGTCTTCGCCGTCCCGTCCGGCAGGGTCAGCCCGAGTTCGATCATGTCTCCGGCCGCGGGCTGGGCCGCCGCCGAGAGAGCAACGCTCCGGGGCGGACCCGCCGTGACGGAGGCCGTCACGCCCGTTCCCGTCGCAGTCACATCCCCGATCTTGAGACCGAACGGCACGGCCTCTTCCGCGAGGTTCACGCCCCCGCCGGTTCCCGAGAGCGTGAGGCGGCCGAGCCCGCCCGACCCGAGATCGGCGGCCTTGCGCTCGGCGATCAGCGTCTTCAGTCCCGCCCGCGTGCTGTCGCCATCGAGGATCAGCGATGCGGCTGCCACGGGCTCCGTGTCGGCCGAACGCCCGGAGAAGAGATACCGCCCCGCCAGATCGGTGTTCAGGATGTCGATGACGTTCTGCAGGCTGCTCCGGGCAGAGACCGCCACGTTGGTCGCCCCGACCGGCGTCGCGCTGGCCGAAGCCGCGAGGCTCGTCGTCAGCCCGGAGGCGAGCTTCGTGATCTGCTCCAGGCCGGAATTCATCATGCTCAGCCGCAGCTGCCCGTCCCCGATGCTGCTCGCATAGGCGTCCAGGCTCGTGAGGCGGGTGCGGAGCGACAGGCTGGCGGCAGCGCCCCCGGCTCCGAGGCCGGAATAGGTCGCGGAGGCCTTCCCGGTGACGAGCTGGCTGCGCAGCGCGTCGAGATTCGTCTTCGCCGCCTCGAAAGTCTGCGTCGAGCGCAGGGTACTGAAGGCGCCCGTGCCGTAGGCCCTGATCGTCACAGGCCGATCCTCATCAGCATGTCGAGCATCTCCTTGGCGGCGGTCATCACCCGGGCATTCGCCCCATAGGCGGTCTGCAGCTGGATGAGCTGCGCCATTTCCGTGTCGATGTTGACGCCGGACTGCTCGGAAAAGCGGCTCTGGAGCGCGTTCAGAACGACTCTCTGGCCGGAATCGAGGTTCTGGGCCGAGATCGCGTTGGTGGCCTGGGTGGCCACGATCTGGTTGGCGAAGTCGGAGACGGTGCCGGTCCAGGGCGTGTTGGCCCCGCCGATGCCGGCTGCTCCCGAGAACGAGAGGGAGGCGGTGGTCAGCGCCTGGCGCAGGTGTTCCGGGCGGGTCGTGTCCCCGGCAAGGATCGAGGAATTGTACGCGACCAGGAGCCCGGGATCGTTTTTCACGTCCGCGTTGACGGTAATCCGGGAGGCCAGCCCGAGGAGCTGCGATCCGTTCTCGTAGGAGCCGGTATAGACCGACACCCCGTCCTTGAAGAGCGGCAGTTGGACGGCGCCCGTCGTGCCGGTGACGGTCGCCCGCGCCGAGAGCCCGGTCACCTGGGCGGTGCTGCCGTTGCCGGTGATGCGCAGGACGGAGCCGCCCGCGTCGCCCGCCGCGAAACCGCCGCCCATCGCGGCGCCGATCTGCGCGGCGACGGAGGCCATGCCGCCCGAGAAATCGATCCCGATCACACCGTTGCCGGAGCTGGTCGCGGCACCGGCGGCGGCAGCGCTTCCGGTCTTCACGAAGGTCATCGTGCGGGGAACGCCGCCGACCGTCATCGAGACGGTGATCGGGTTGCCGTTCTGCAGCGCCGCGAGGTCCAGCTCGAACCCGGCCGGCGGTCCTGCCACGGATGTCCCGGCCTCGTTGCGGTCCGAGAGCGCCGAAGCGAGGCCGGCGGCCAGGGCGTCCAGCTGCGTCTGTGCCTGCGGCAGCACCTCGTCGCGCTGCTCGATGAGCGCTGCGATCGTGCCGGACCGGATCAGGCCCGATGCGATCACATCCGTCCTGCCTCCCTGGGCGTTCATGGCCGTGATGGTCCCGACGCTCCGCTTCGCCGGATCAGGATCGTAAGCCGAATGCGGCCCGAGGGGCGATTTCGGGTCGAATTCCAGCGTCACCGGCTGCTGGCCGTTGAAGAGAAGCAGGCCGCCGGTGGTGGAGATGGTGATCACTCCGTTCTGCCGGGGCGTGACCTGGATATCCATCAGCTCGGAAAGCTGGTCGATGAGGAGGTCGCGCTGGTCCTGCAGGGCCGGGCTCTGGGCATTGGCCGGGTCGGCATTCATCTGCCGGCTCACGGCCCCGATCTGCTGCAGGAGCGTATTCGCCTGCTGGACGGCGCCGGACAGCGCGTCCTCCGTCCCTTGCCGCAGGGCCTGGACCTGCCCGGAGAGCGAATTCAGCGAGGCCGCCAGATCGGAGGCGGCAGCCAGAACCTGCGATCGGTTGCTGAACGTCGAAGGATTGCTCGCCAGCGCCGCGATGGCGCTCGTCAGCGAACTCATGAGGCCCGGCAGCGAGGCGGTCGCGCCCGGCGCATCGAACATCGCATCGAGCGATCTGTGATAGGCCGTCTTGACCGAGGTGTAGCCCGCCCCGGCATTCTCCAGCCGCATCTGCTTCTGCAGCAGGGTGTCGAGGATGCGCCGCACGCCGACGATGTTGACGCCGGTCGTGTTCGTGCCCGCGGTCGCCTCGCGCGTGACGAGTTCCCGGCGGGTGTACCCGACCGTTCCGGAATTCGCGACGTTGTTCGAGACGAGGTCGATCGCGGCCTGCGTCGCCCTCAGGCCGGTCAGGGCGGAATTGATGGCGCCCGAAATGCTCACGGCACGCTGCTCCTGCCGGCCCGATCAGCTTCAGCGGACGATGTTGATGACGTCCTGCAGCATCTGCTGGGCCGTCGACATGACGCGGGTATTCGCCGAATACGCCTGCTGGGTGACGATCATCTTCGAGAACTCGTCCGAGATATCCGTGTTGGACTCCTCGACCGCCGCGCCCGTCATGGTTGTCCCGAACATGCCGAAGATCGGCGGACCCGATTCCGAGGTGGCGCTGAACGTGCTGCCATCCTCGCGCTTCAGGGAATCGTCGGCCGCGAAATGCGCCACCGAAACCTGGGCGAGCTTCGCCGTCCGGCCGTTGGTGTAGCTGCCCATGACCGTGCCGTCCGTGTTGACGGCGATTCCGGCCAGCGTTCCGAAGGCGTAGCCGTTCTGCGTGATGGTCGGCGTCGGCTGACCATTGACGTCGCCGAACTGTGTCAGGCTGCCCGCGCCGAAGTTCAGATTGACGTCACCGACCGTGATGCCGTCGACCGTGAGACCGGTGAGTGAAATGTTCGCAGCGGATGTACGCTGGCCATTGTTGTCGAAGGTGACGGGCGAGCCGATGCTCTGCCAAGAGGTTCCCGTTGCGCTCGGCATGGAGTCGGACTGGTAGAACATCATCCAGCTGTTGTCGGCCGTCTTGCCCCAGCGGAACTGAACCGTCGCGGCAGTGCCGTTGCCGGCATAGAGGGTGATCTCGCCGCCCGGCACCGACTGGTTGAGGAAGGTCGTGGCGTCGGCCCCGACCACGGTTCCCGTGGTCACCGGATCGACCGTGTAGGTGGCGGGATCGATGAGATCCGATCCCGGCTTGCTCTGGGAGTAGCTGTCGGATTTCGGGATCGTGGGGATATTGCCCGAATACAGAACCTCGGTGCTCTGTTTCGCCGGTATCGAGGTTTCGGGGATCTGGATCGGGCTCGTCGAGGAGCCCATGACCGCCCCCGTCGCCGGGTTGTAGGTCGTCCCGACAAGATAGCGGTTGGCGCCGTTGACGAGGAAACCCTTCGCGTCGAGCTTGAAGTCGCCCCGCCGCGTGTACTGGTTGATGCTGTTGAAGATCGGCAGCGACTCGGAACCCTCGTTCTTCGCCACCACGAAGTAGCCATCGCCGGACAGCGCCATGTTCGTCGACAGATTGGTCGAGCGGAGCGTTCCCTGCAGCGTGTTCGTCAGTGCGGAGTTCGCCATCACGGAGCCGGACGCGGCGCGTTTGATCGGCGAGTCCGGGATCAGGTCGACGAAGCTCGTGTCGACCCGCTTGAAGCCGACGGTCTGCGAATTGGCGATGTTCCCCGAGATGTTCTCGAGCGCGTAGGATTGGGCTGACAGCCCCGAAACGGCCGTCGACAACGCACCCAGGATACCCATGACTCGCAACCCTCCCCGCCCAGCGCAACGGCGCGGGCCAAGACGGGACTAGCCGAGCAACCGATGTGCCAGAGCTAAGTCATTGATTTTATTGAATGTCGCGCCGAGCGGGTCGGCCGTTTCGGCAGCCTTGGGCGCCCGCCCGGCAGAATGTGCCGAGCTTAGAGCGGCACGCTCGCCCCATCGCCGGACCGCGAGAGAAGCTCCCCCGCGACGTCGCCGATCCGTGGGGGCTCCTCCTTGATGAACGGCAGCGGCCGGCAGACCTCCAGCGCGGCGAGCCCGAACCGGGCCGTCATCAAGCCGTTCAGGACGCCCTCCCCCAGCTTCGCCGAGACGCGCGCGGCAAGCCCGAGGCCGAGGACCTGCTGCACGATGCTGTCCCCCACGGCCACGCCGCCCGTGACGGCAAGGTGGTTCACGGCGGCTCGCGCGAGCCGCAGCGCGCCGAAGAAGCCGGGTCGCGCCCCGTAGATGCGGGCGATGCGGCGGAGCAGCTTCGCGGCCGCGTAGACCACGAAGGCCACATCCACGATCGCCCGCGGCGAGATCGCCGTGACGACGGAGACCTGCTTGGCGGCGCCCGCGATGGCCCGCTTCGCCTCGGCGTCCAGGGGTGCGAGCAGCGTGCGCTCGGCGAGCGCGAGCCTGTCCTCCGCATCCATGATCTCGTCATCGACGTCGCGGACCCGCGGGCCGATCGTGCGCATTATCCGCGGCTCGTAGAGATCGGCGAGTTCGCGGGCGAGCTTCCGGGCGGCCGTGTGATCCCGGACCGAGAGCGCCTCCGCCGCCGCCTGCCGCAGCCGCTCCAGCCGGCGCTCCTGCCAGACGCCACGCAGCTCCCGCGTGACGATCGCGAGGAGCGCGAGTGCCGCAAGGGCAGCCAGGGCCAGCGCGATCCAGCCCAGCCAGGGCGCAGCCGCGAAGAGATCGACGATCAGGCGCTCGATGCCGAGGCCGATGGCGAGGGTCGCCAGCGCCCCGACGGAAGATACCAGGATGCCGATCCACGGCAGGCGCCGCTTTCGCTCGGCAAGCACCGGCACGCCGTCCGCGGCCTCGATCGTCTCCAGCGGCTCCTCGGTGACGGTCACGGGAGGCACCTCGGAGGGCGGCCGAGTCTGGTTGAGGCGATAGGCTCGCGGGCCGGAAGCCAAGATCAGGAACTCCGAACGAGGGGACGGCCGGGGCCGCGGAGGTACGCCGGGGGCCTCAACGGGGCAGGTCGCGCCATTTCACCATTCGGTCGCTGTGGTCGATCACCTCTCCGTCCACGACGAAGGAGCCGTCGCCGCGATGGTGGAGCGTGCGCCTCTCCTTCCGATCGGGATCGATCCAGACGCGTTCCACGCCGAGGATGAAGAGGTTGTAGGCGTCGACCATCCGGGTATCGGCCACCTTGCATTCGAGATTGGCGAGGCACTCTTCGATCAAGGGCGGCGCGACCCCCTTCGCAGACCTCGGCGTCAGGCCGAATGTCTCGAACTTGTCGAACTCGTCGCCCGAGCAGTTTCCGATGTCGACCACCGTCTTGGCGAGATCGACCGTCGGAATCGCGATCACGCATTCGCCCGTCGATCTCAGGGCGCCGTAGCTGTAGTCCCACGGCCCGATGATGCAGCCGATCAGCGCCGGATCGTGCTGGACCACCATGTGGAATCCCATCGTCATCACGTTCGGCCGGCCGTCCTGCGACGTGGTCACAAGGACGATCGGCCCTGGTTCCAGCAGGCGATAGGCGTGGGAGGCCGGCAATTCCTTCACGTCGTTCCCCTCATGTCTGGTCCGTTCGGCCGCATCGTTCGAGCAGGCCGCGACGCCCGGGATGGCGCCGGGCCCGTCGCTGGCCATCCCTAGAGCCTGTCGCCCATCAGGAATTCGAGCGCACGATCGAGCCGGATATGCGGCAGAGCACCTGGTCGGCCGACCGCGTCGAGCCCGACGAGCGGCGGCCGGAACCTGGGAAACCGCAGCGAACCCGGCGCGACGGCGCCGTTCACGATCTCGGCCGGATCCGCCGGCAACTCACCGGGATAGATCGCGGCCTCCTCGCTCCCGTCGAAGACCTCATCGCCGATCCGCTCCCCGGCTTCGGGCGTGCCGACGACGGTCTTCAGCGTGGCGCGGCCATCCTCCACGGATGCCTCGCGGGTCGCCCTCACCGAAGCGAGCGCGACGGAGCCGACGCGGGCCCCCGCCGCTTCCGTCCGCCGCACGGCCCGCCCGACAAGATGGCGCAGGAGGCGCTCGAGCCGGTCGTGGCTCGTGTGGTGGATGTGGTCCGCCTTGGTGGCCGCGAAGAGGACCCGGTCCGCCCGCGGCGCGAAGAGGCGCGACAGGAGGGTGTTGCGGCCGGCATTGAAGGCGAGGAGCACGCGGTCGAGCGCCTCCTCGAGTTCGGCGAGTGCGGCCGGACCGGCATCGACCGCCGCCAGCACGTCGACCAGCACGATCTGCCGATCGACCCGCTGGAAATGGTCGCGGAAGAACGGCCCGACCACGCGAGCCTTGTAGGACTCGAAGCGGCGCTGCATCAGGCTCGCGAGGGTTCCGGGTGCGATCACGGCACCCGGCGGAAGGTCGAGCGGCGCGAAGGTGAGCGCCGGCGAGCCGGCGAGGTCGCCCGGCATGAGAAAGCGGCCGGGCGGGGTCGTCGCGACCGCCTCCGGGTCCGCCCTCAGCTGCCCGAGATAGGCGCGAAACGTCTCGGCGGCCTGGGCCGCCACGGCCTCGTCCGCCGGGCCGCCCGGGTCGAGGCGGGCGAGTTCGGCGAGCCATGGCGACGCGAAAGCGGCGCGTTCCGGCCGGCGGGCGGCCGCGACCGTCGCCGCCGCCCAGTCCGCGAAATGCTGGTCGATCAGCGCGAGGTCCAGCAGCCACTCGCCCGGATAATCGACGATGTCGAGCGTCAGGCGGCCCGGCCCGGAACGCCAGCGCGACCGACGCTCGAAATCGATGTCGAGGCGCAATTCGGAGATGCGCGTGGTCGAGGCAGGCCAGCGCCGCTCGGCGATGAGCGCTTCGAGATTGGCCTCGTAGGCGAAGCGCGGGACGTCGTCGTCCGGCTGGTGCGCCAGCCGTGCCCGCCTAATCCGCCCCTCGGCGGCCGGCCGGAAGGCCGGAAGCGGCGTGCCGCGGACCAGATGATGGACGAGCGCGGTGGTGAAGACCGTCTTGCCCGAGCGCGCGAGCCCCGTGACCCCGAGCCGGAGCGTCGGCTGGAACAGGTTCTGCCCGGCCTCGAAGGCGGCGTGTGCAGCCGAGCCGGCTCGGTTCGCGATATTAAAGAGGGACGCCAAGAGGTGGGGCTGCCAATCCTAACCGGAACTTGGGATCGGCGCGGCCGGACCGCAAGCCGCGCCTGCACGGCGTCTCAATCCTCGTCGCCGAAGCCGAGCGACTTCGGGGTCTCGAACGAGACGAGCCGCCCCGTCCGCCGTGCGAGCCGACGCCATGCGTCGATCTCGAACTCGAGCACCGCGACGCCGGCCGTCGGGAAGCCGCGGCGAAGACGCTCCGCGGCCTCGCCCTCCTCGCCAGCCCGGACGAGGTCGAGCGCCAGCTCCTCGAAGGCCGGGTTGTGCCCGACCAGGATGACGGAGCCAGCCTGCGGATCGGCTTCCTGCGCGACCGCGAGCAGTTCCGGCTCGCTCGCCTCGTAGATGCGCTGGTCGAACTCCACCGGGATGTCGGAGCGCCGGGCGAGTTTCCAGGTCTCGCGCGTGCGCGCCGAGGGTGAGACGAGGGCAAGATCAAGGGACATCGGCGCGAGGTGCTCCGCCATCACCTCCATCTGCCGGCGGCCACGTGGCGCGAGAACGCGGTCGATATCACGGGCGGCGTCCTTCCCGACGGCCTTGGCGTGGCGAAGCAGGATGAGCCGTTTCATGTGATCCCGTGATCCCTTGATACGCAGGCGCTAGACCGGCAGGGCGGCGTCGATGATCCGCAACTCGACCCGCTCGCCACCGCCCCAGCGGTCGAGGCAGAGCGAGCCGGCCACGTGGACCTGCTGCCCGACAGCTCCGAGGAGCGCCCGGCCGAGCGGCTTGTCCGCAGCCCTGAACGCCACCGCGCGCAGGTTCGATCCATCTCCGGATTTCAGCGTTGCGCGAACATGGTTCTGCCCGACCTGCCGGGCATCGACGAGACGATGCCGCCCGAAGGCGAAGACCGGCTCCGGCTGTCCCTGCCCGAACGGCCCGGCCGTCTCGACAGCGCGGACCGTCTCGATGGTGGCGCCGCCGGCCGTGAGCGCGGCGTCGATCACCAGCGGATCGGGCGGCTCGTCCGCCGACCGGGCGGGCAGCGATCCAGCCAGCGCGTCGCGGAAGCGCTCCAGATCGCCGGCCCGGATGGTGGCGCCAGCCGCCATCGCATGGCCGCCGCCCTTGAGCGCAGCGCCCTCCTCCGTCGCAAGGCGCACCGCCCGGCCGATATCCGCGCCCGGGACCGAGCGACCGGAGCCGGTCGCAGTCCCGTCCGGCTTGGTCGCGAAAGCGAAGGCGGGGCGGCCGAAGCGTTCCTTCAGGCGGGCTGCCACGAGCCCCACGATGCCGGGATGCCAGTCGGGCGAGGCGAGCACGATGACGGGCATCTCCGGCTCGGCCTCGAGGCGTCGTCCGGCCTCTGCCTCCGCCTCTTCGACCGCCCGCGCCTCGATGGCGCGACGCTCCTCGTTCAGGCGCTCGAGCGTCGCCGCGATCGTGCTCGCGATTCCGGGGTCGCCGGTGATCAGGAGGCGGGCTCCGAGAGACGAGTCTCCGATCCGCCCGCCCGCATTGATGCGCGGTCCGAGGCAATAGCCGAGATGCCAGCATTCGGGCGCCGTCTCCACGCGCGCGGCATCGATCAGGGCTGCCAGCCCAAGCCGACGGCGATTGCGCATCACGGCCAGCCCCTGGCGGACGAAGGCACGGTTCAGGCCGTTCAGCGGAACGACGTCCGCGACGGTCGCGAGAGCGACGAGGTCGAGCGCGGCAAGCAGGTCGGGCTCGGTCCTGCCTTGCCAGAAGCCCCGCCGCCTGAGTTCGCGGGCAAGCGCCACCAGGGTCATGAAAACGACGCCCGCGGCACAGAGGTGGCCGAGGCCGGAGAGGTCGTCCTGCCGGTTGGGATTCACGATCGCGACCGCGCGCGGCAGCTGTTCCGGAGCGCCGTGGTGGTCGAGCACCACGACGTCGGCCCCAAGCCGAGCCGCCTCCTCGAGCGGCGCATGGCCGGCCGTCCCGCAATCGACCGTGACGATGAGCGAGGCGCCCTCCCCCACGAGGGCCCGCATTGCCTCGATATTCGGGCCGTAGCCCTCCGTGAGGCGGTCGGGAATGTGGATGGGGGCGGCAAGGCCGCAGGCCTGCAGGTACTCGGCCATCAGGGCTGCCGAGCAGGCGCCGTCGACGTCGTAGTCGCCGAAGATCGCGACGCGCTCGCGCCGCTGCACGGCATCGGCAAGCCGGGCGACGGCCGCCTCCATGGCGGTCAGCGCGCTCGGATCAGGCATCAAGTCCCGCAAGCGCGGCGCGAGAAAGCCGGGGGCGCCCTGGACGGAGACGCCCCGTCCCGCCAGCACCCGCGCCACCACGTCGGGTATGCCGTGTGTCTGGGAGATCGCGGCTGCTATGAGGGAGGATGCGGAATCGAGCCTTTCCACCCAGGTCCGCCCGCACACGGACCGACTTACCCCGTGGACCGGACGCAAGGCCGGAGCCGTGCTCGCGAGCGATTCGGACATGGCCCGAATGTAACGGAGCCCGGCCGTCAGGCCAGCTTCGCCACGGTCGCGGGCGAGAGCTCGCTCAGAGCGCCTTCCGGTACTGGATGAAGCCCGGCTGGTCGGCGACCTTGTCGTAGAGCGCTCGAGCGGTGGCGTTCGACTCATGCGTGAGCCAGTAGACGCGGCTCGCACCTTCCTCCCGCGCGCGCTCGTACACCGCTTCGATCAACGCCCGCCCTGCGCCCCTGCCCCTTGCGGCTTCCACCGTGAACAGGTCCTGCAGGTAGCAATAGGGGCCGATCGTCCATGTCGACCGGTGAAAGATGAAGTGGACGATGCCGATGAGTTCCGGTCCGTCGAAGCAGCCGAGGACGTTCATCGGCTCGGCCGGGTCCATCAGGCGTGCCCAGGTCGTGTCCGTCACCTCGGGCGCGACGCTCGTCCGGTAGAAGGTGAGATAGCCGGCCCAGAGCGGCTCCCAGGCGGTGCGGTCGGCCTGTGTCAGCGGGCGAATCTCAAGGTCGGCCAAGCAGGTCCCCCTCAATCGACGATGTTGTTCTCGACCACGTTGTGGGTCGCATGGTCTCCGTTATCGGCCGAACTCCCGAAGGGATAGCCCGCATCCTCGCCGCAATAGAGACGCCAACCCTCGCGGGACCCCACGCTGATCGCCGGCGAATGGAGCGGGAATGCGTAGTCGAAGCGGTTGCCCGCGATGGTGTTGAAGGACGGGGTCTGATGCCGGATCGTGCCCCCTTCGCCGCAATTGCGGTAGAGAAAGATCCCGCCTCTCCACGTCAGCCGGAAGGTGTTGTCGATGATGCGGTTGCGGGCGGAGCCGTCGACGGCGATCACCTCGCGCGCCGTGTCGATGTCGAAGCTGTTCCCCGCGATCGTGTTCCCGGCGCTCTCTGCGTCCAGATAGACCCCCGCCGACACGGAGCGGCCGCGGATCTGCGAGCCGGTCAGGGATACGCCCGTCACGCCGGGCCCGATGTAGAGGGGGATGGCGCCGGCCGAGAGCAGAACCGACTTCTCGATGGCGATCCGGCGCGGTGCGGCCTCCTGGGCGCGCTCCGTGTGGCCGAGCGATCGCGAGGAGAGCTTGAGGATCTCGCCCTGACCGTTGATGGCCATGCCCCAGATACGGACCGATCCCCTGACCGTGCAGTTGCGGATGGTGATGTCCGCCGGCCGGTCCCACTCGGGCCTGCCGCCTTCCCGCTGTCGCGAGCGGATCTCGATGGTGAATTTCGGAAAGGCCGGCTCGGTTTCGGGCCGGCCTATGGCGCCGCCGCCGCAATCGAGCTGGATGCCGCTCGAAGCGCTTCCTTCCAGCAGCAGCCGCCTGCTCACCACGTCCTCCGGCCCAAGCCGGAGGCTGCAGGTGAGGCGCGCGACGTCATCCGGCCCCGAAGCGGGAGCGAGGATCGCCGCGCGCGTGCGCGCATCGCAGGGCGGCGCGGCTGCGCTCGCACCAGACGGAAAGGCGATCCAGGCGATGCTGCCGAGAGCCGCAAGCGCGGCCGACCGGATCGCCCGCAATGGATCAGCCAGCCGATCCGTGCGTGCTGGCGATCTTGGCCGACATGTCCACGACGATCGCGGAAGCGGAGGATTTGACGAGTTCGATGCCGCGCTCGCAATCATGCCGGTGCGCATAGCCCTCGCCCGAATCCGCGACCACGTTGCCGTTCTGGACCCGAAGGCGCCAGCGCCATTCCCCATTCGATCCCTTGTAGATCTCGAAGCGCATCGGTTCTCTCCCTGTGCGCAGACCAACGAAGGATCGCGAGGCAGGTTCGCACCAGCCTCGCGCTGGATGTCAGCTCTCGAGGTGGAACTTGGCCATGTTGCGGTGCTCGGCCTTGATGCGCCGCACCGTTCCGGTCGCCGAGCGATAGACGAGCGTGTCGGTCTCGATCACGTGCTCGCCGAACTTGACGCCCTCGAGGAGCGCACCGTCCGTGACTCCGGTGGCGGCGACCACGACGTCGCCGCGAGCGAGCTCGTCGACGTTGTATTTCTTCTCCGGATCCGCGACGCCCATCTTCTTGGCGCGCTCGCGCTTCTCCTCGGTGTCGAGGATCAGGCGGCCCTGCATCTGGCCGCCGATGCAGCGCAGCGCGCCCGCCGCGATGACGCCCTCGGGCGCCGCGCCGATGCCGAGATAGATGTCGATCCCGGTCTCCTTCGGCATGGAGGTGAAGATCACGCCCATGATGTCGCCATCCGTGATGAGGCGGATGGAGCAGCCGAGCGCACGGACGCGCTTGATCAGATCCTCGTGCCGCGGACGCTCCATGATGAGCGCCGTGATGTCCTTGGGCTCGACGCCCTTGGCTTTCGCCAGGGACCGGATGTTCTCTTCCGGCGTCCAGTCGAGATCGACGGTCCCCTTCGGATAGCCCGGCCCGATCGCGATCTTGTTCATGTAGACATCGGGGGCGGCGAGCAGGCTGCCGCCCTCGGCCATCGCCATCACGGCGATCGAGCCCGGCATGTCCTTCGCGCAGAGGGTCGTGCCCTCGAGCGGGTCGACCGCGATGTCGACCTTGGGTCCGGTGCCGTTGCCGACGCGCTCGCCGATGAAGAGCATCGGGGCCTCGTCGCGCTCGCCCTCGCCGATCACGACCGTCCCGTCGATCGGGAGCGTGTTCAGCTCGCGGCGCATCGCGTCGACGGCGGCCTGGTCGGCGGCCTTCTCCTGGCCGCGCCCGCGCAGTCGCGCCGCGGCGACGGCGGCGCGCTCGGTAACGCGAACGAGTTCGAGCGTCAGGATGCGCTCGATCAGGATACTTTTCGGTGGCTTGGTGTCTGGCATGGTGCTGCGGGTTGTCCGTCCCTAGCCCGGCGGGAAGGCGCCGGGAGCCTTCGAGATGTCTGGTGTGACGCGCATCAATGATAATCGATCGGAGCTGCCGCCGCTTCACCCTTCGGGAGGAGATCGGCTCCCGATCTCCGCTGGCTCACTCCCGCTCGATCCGGATCACCTGCGGCTCCTCGGAAACGAGCCCGTCCGCGGCGATCTTCTCGAGTGCCTCCCGGATGGCGGCTTCCGTCGCCGCATAGGTGATGAGCACGAGCGGCACCGGCTCGGCGCCGCGCCCGTGCTTGTCCGTCGGCGGCAGGCTCCCGGTGGGGCGCTTCTGGACGATCGACTCGATGGAGATCTTCGCCTCCGCCATGCGGCTGGCGACGCCGGCCGCGACGCCCAGCCGGTCATGCACGGTGAGGCGGATGTAATAGCCTCCCTCATGGCGCTGCATCGGGGCCCGCTCGGCCTTGTCGAGCCGGGAGGTCAGCCGGCCGAACGGTGGCGACACCATCCCGGAGGCCACGTCCGCGATGTCGGATACCACCGCCGAAGCAGTCGCATCGCCGCCCGCGCCCGGGCCGATCAAGGTCAGCTCGCGGACCGCGTCGGCATCGATGGTGACCGCGTTCGTCACGCCCATCACCTGCGCGATGGCGGAGGATTTCGGCACCATCGTCGGGTGGACGCGCTGCTCGATCCCGGTCTGGTTGCGCTCCGCCACGCCGAGCAGCTTGATGCGGAAGCCGAGCTCGTCGGCCATCTTCAGGTCGAGGGGGGCGATCTTCTCGATGCCCTCGACATAGATGCTGTCGGCGTCGATCTCGGTCCCGAAGGCCAGCGCCGTGAGGAGCGCCAGCTTGTGAGCCGTGTCGAACCCGCCGATGTCGAAAGTCGGGTCGGCCTCGGCGTAGCCGAGCTTCTGCGCCGCCGCGAGGCAGGTGGCGAAATCGAGCTCGTCGCTCTCCATCCGGGAGAGGATGTAGTTGCAGGTCCCGTTCAGGATTCCGTAGATCCGCGTGACCTGGTTGCCGGCCAGTGCCTCGCGCAAGGTCTTGACGATCGGGATGCCGCCGGCGGCCGAGGCTTCGAAGGCGAGCGCGACGCCCCGCTCCTCCGCCCGGCGAGCCAGGTCGAGCCCATGCCGCGCAAGCAGCGCCTTGTTGGCGGTGACGACATGCTTGCCGTGCTCGATGGCGGTCTCGACGACCGCCTTGGCGGGGCCGTCGGCGCCGCCCATGAGCTCGACGACGCAATCGACCTCCTCGGACCGCGCAAGGGCGACCGGGTCGTCGAACCAACGGTACCGGGAGAGATCGTGGCCGCGGTCGCGATTGCGATCCCGCGCGGAGACGGCAGTGACGCGGATCGGGCGCCCTGCCCGTTCGGTCAGGGCGTTGTCCTGGCGGGCGATAATCCGGAGAGCCGAGCCGCCGACCGTGCCCAGGCCGGCCACGCCGACCCTGAACGGCTGCGCTTGCATGCGGAACTCCTCAACGACGCGGTCGCGTAAAAACGATGCGTGTCTTTAAGCGGGGCAGGCCCCGGTGTCGAGCGACGGGCCCACCCAGGCGCAGGCTCGGCTCAGGATTGCAGAACGGAAGCGCAGCCGCCCGTCCTCGCCTATTCGGCGCGTCCCGGATTGCGGCCGAGATAGAGCTCGGCCGCGCGCTCGTCCTGCAGAAGCTCGCTCGCCGTACCCTCCATGGCGACCCGCCCGCCATCCAGGATGCAGCCCCGGTTCGAGATCGTCAGGGACTGCCGGGCCCGCTGCTCGACCACGATGACGGTCACGCCGAGCTTCGGAAGGCCCGCGATCAGGCGGAACGCGTCCGCCACCTTGGCGGGGGCGAGCGCGGCGGTCGGCTCGTCGAGCAGCATCAGGCGCGGCCGGGGCATCAGGGCACGCGCAAAGGCGAGTTGCTGGCGCTCGCCGCCGGACAGGCTGCCGGCGCGGGTCCGCCGCCGCTCGGCCAGGGCCGGAAAGGCCTCGAGCAGCTCGGCGATCCGCGCCTTCCGGTCCGACACGCCCGTGACGACCTGCAGGTTCTCCAGGATGGTCAGGGACGGAAAGACGTTGGACACCTGCGGCACATAGCCGACGCCGCGGGCGACGCGTGTTTCGGGATTCAGCCCAGCGAGCTCGTTGCCTTCGAGGCGGATCGAGCCGGACATGCGAGGCAGGAAGCCCATCACGGCCTTGGCGAGCGTCGATTTTCCGGCGCCATTCGTCCCTGCGACGGTCAGGATCTCGCCGGCCGACACGGAGAGCGACACCCCGTTCAGGATGTCGACCTCGCTGTAGCCGCCGCGGACGTCGTCGATCTGGAGGAGGGTCATGCGACGCCTCCCAGGTAGGCCTCGCGGACGGCCGCGTCACCGAGGACGGCGCCCGGTTCGCCCTCGGCGATGATCCGGCCGCGGTCCATGACGGCGAGGCGCGGGACGAGGCGGGTCAAGGCTTCCAGGTCGTGCTCGATGATCAGGAAGCCGATGCCGCGTGCGTTCAGCTCGCGAATCCGTTCCATGATCTCGCCGATCAGCACGGGATTCACGCCGGCAAACGGCTCGTCGAGCAGGATCAGGCGCGGCTCCACCATCAGGGCGCGGCCGAGTTCCACGAGCTTCTTCTGCCCGCCGGAAAGCTTCCCGGCAGGCTGGTCCGCCACATGGGCGAGCCGAAGGAACTTCATCGTCTCCTCGACGCGAGCCGCAATGGCGGCCTCCTCTTTCCGGACCTGACCCGGCCGGAGGAACAGGCCGAGGAGGCTCTCACCGGTCTGGTCCGGGGCGGCGGCCATGAGGTTCTCGCGCACGGTGAGGTGCCGGAAGTCGCGCGGCACCTGGAAGGTCCGCACCATGCCGGACCTCGCGCGCGCCGGGGCGGCAAGATGATCGACCGCGCGGTCGTCGATGAGGACGCTCCCGCTATCGGCGGGGAGGAAGCCGGAGAGCACCGAAAAGAGCGTCGACTTACCCGCCCCGTTGGGGCCGATCAGCCCGAACAAGGCCCCTGTCTCGACGCGGAACGACACGCCGTCGAGAGCCTGGAACCCGCCATAGGTCTTGGTGATGTTGCGTGCTTCGAGGCTCATCGGCGGGTGTAATCCCCGACAAGGCCCTGCGGACGCAGCAGCGTGAACAGGATCAGCATAAGGCCGACCACACCGATGCGGATGGAGGCCATCTCAACCTCGGAGATCCCCGGCAGCACGTCGCGAATGAAGCGCGAGCCTTCGAGGAACAGCATCAGGAGGGCCGTGCCGAGGATCGCTCCCGAGATCCGGCCGACGCCGCCCATGATGATTGCCATCCAGACGTAGAAGGTGACGAGCGGGATGAACTGATCCGGCACGATGTAGGTGATGTAGTGGGCGTAGAAGGCGCCCGCGATCCCGGCGAGCGCCGAGCCGACGATCAGGACCTGGATCTTGAACCGGGCGGGATCCTTGCCGAGCGCCTTGATCGCCTCCTCGTTGTCGCGAATGCCCTCCAGCACGCGCCCGAAGGGCGACTTCGAGATCCGCCGCATCATCCAGGCGCCGACCACCACGGTCGCGAGGATGACGGCGAGCACCGCGACCTGGGCCGTCGTGCCCGTCAGGTTGCCGAAGAGCCGGGGAATGCCGGGCAGGCCCTGGACGCCGTTCGTCAGCCACTTCTCGCTCGTGATCACGAGCCGGACGATCTCGGAGAAGCCGAGCGTCACGATGGCGAAGTAGTCGTCCCGCAACCGGAGCGAGATCAGCCCGATCGGCCATGCCGCGAGCCCGGCAAGCACGGCGGCGGCCACGAAGGAGAGGACGATGGGCACGCCGTTGAGCGCCAGGATGGCGCTCGCATAGGCGCCGATCGCGAAGAAGCCAACATGGCCGAAATTGATCAGCCCGGTGAGCCCGTACTGCAGCGTCAGGCCGAGGCTCAGCAGGACATAGATCAGCGCTATGATGGCGATCGCGGTGAGATACGCGTCCATCAGCGGGTCGCCTCGATGCGCCCGAGAAGTCCGCGCGGCCTCACGAGCAGCACGGCCAGCATGACCACGAAGGAGAGGGCGATCTTGTAGGTGAACCCGACGAAGGGGGTCGAAACCTCCTGCGCGATACCGAGAACCAGCCCGGCCAGCACGGCGCCGACGGGGGATCCGATGCCGCCTAGGATCGCGGCCGCGAAGGCCGGCAGGAGCAGTTCCCAGCCGATCTCCGGCGAGACGATCGCCTTGATGCCGAGCATGAGGCCGCCCACGCCCGCGGCTGCGCCCGCCAGCGCCCACATGGCCAGCATCACGCGGTCGGGACGGATGCCGGAGGCACGCGCGAGATCGGCGTCATCGGCGACGGCCCGCATCTGCCGCCCGATCGGGGTCAGGTAGAGGATGGCGAAGGCGACCGCGAGAGCGGCGACCGCGATCCCGGCGAGTTGCAGGTCCAGCGGCGTGATCCTCAGCCCGCCGATCACATAGGGGCGCGCAAGCGGCAGCTGGAAGACCATCTGGCTATGGCCGAAGGCGACGCCGAGCACCGCCCGGATGACGAAGCCGACGCCGATCGACGCGACGAGCAGGGCCACGACGGAGCGGCCCGCGAGGCGCCGGAACACCGTCACATAGGCAAGGAGCAGGACGGCTGCGGCAGCCAGGATCGAGGCGGCCCCTCCAACGGCCAGCGACCCGGTCGCCCGCTGGGCCAGGAGGCCGCTATAGGCACCGAGCGTCATGGCGTCGCCCGTCGCTGCGTTCGGAAAACGCGCGATCCCGAAGACGAGCGTGATGGCGAGCGCCGCAAGCCCGACGACCAGGCCTTGCACGACGCCGTTGACGGCGAGTTGAGCGTAGAACATGCGATTGCGCCCTTGTCGGGGCCGCTCCGCCCGCAAGGGACGGAGCGGGCCCGTGATCGGGCTCCAGACCTTAGATCTTGACGACGTATTTGCGGTTGAGCTTGCCGCCCTCGATGAAGAACACGCCGAAATCGGGCGTGACGTCACCGTGCTGATCGAAATCGAGGACCGAAGAGGCACCCTCGTAATTGATCTTCCCCTGCTTCAGCGCGGCCTTGCCGTCGGCGTAGCTGAAGACCTGGGTGCCGGGCGGGTTCGCGATCTCGCGGATCTTGGCGTTGATGGCCGCCGTCTCCGTCGAGTTCGCCGCCTCGATCGCCAGAGCGATCACGTGTACCATGTCCCACGTCATGGCGGCGTAGACGTTCGACTGGCCGGGCTGGCCGCCCATCGCCTTGCGGTAGGCCTCGTCATACGCCTTGTACGAGGGAGCGTTCTCGTTCGAGATCGAGTCGACGGAGATGACGCCCTCGAGGACGTCCGGGCCGACCGCCTTCACGAGGTCCGGGCTCGCCGCCCAGCCGGGCATGATCCACTTGGTCTGCGCCCCGGACTGGAACCACTCGCGCATGATGATGGTGGTGTCGGCGAGGTACGAGCCCGTGACGATGACGTCCGGATTGGCCGCGAGCACCTTCTGGAGCTCCGAACGGTAGCTGGTCTGGTTGGGCTCGTAGACGACGCTCTCGACGACCTTGCCGCCCTTCGCCTCCCAGGCCTTGCGGAAGCCTTCCGTGTTGCCGATGCCCGAGGCGTTGTTGAAGGCCATCATGGCCGGGCGCTTGAAGCCCTCCTTCGTGGCGATCTCCGCGAAGGCGCGGCCGAAGCGGTCGTTGGTGGCCTGGTAGCGGTAGGACAGGCCCTTGGCGTTCGCGGGCGGCACCGAGAGGGCGGGCGCGCCGGACGTGTTCATCATGATGATGTTCGCGTCGTTGGTGAGCGGCACGACGGCGAGCGACACGCCCGAAGACCAGGTCCCCATGACTGCCCGGACCTTGTTCACGTCGATCAGCTTCTTGGCCGCGAGCACCGCCGCCTGCGGGCTCGTCTGGGTGTCCTCGGGAACGATCTCGAGCTTGCGCCCGGCCGCGCCGCCGGCCGCGTTCACGATCTCCGCGGCGGCGGAGATCATCTTCTGCATGCCGGATCCGAAGGGGCTGCCGGCGCCCGTCACCGGGCAGAGCGCGCCGATGCGGAAGGTCTCCGCGGTCTGGGCCCGCAGGATCGAGGGCGCGGCCACCAGGCCGGCAGCGGCTCCAAGCGTCCCGACGAATTGGCGACGTGTCGTGCTCATGCTGTTCCCCATCTTTTCAGGCGTTTGGCCTGTTATGCGTTGAGTTCGTTCTTGGCGAAGCGGCCGGCCTTCATGATCACCGGCAGGTGCTGCCCCTGGCGCGTGAGAAGCGAAAGATCTGCCAACGGGTCGCCGTCGACGACGACCAGGTCGGCATTGGCGCCCTCGGCGAGCACACCGATGCGGCCTTCCTGGCGGAGCAGGGTCGCCGCGTGGATCGTGGCAGAGCGGATCACGTCGATGGCCGACAGCACGCGGCCGCGCAGCACGAATTCTTCCGACTGGTGGCGGTGCATGGCGCCGAGCAGGTCGGTGCCATAGGCCATCGTGACGCCGGCCTTCTGCATGATCTCCAGCGACTCGAAACCCTTGAGGCGGACGTCGTCGATCTTCGCCACCGAATCCGCCGGGAAGCCGAGGGACGCGCCCTCGTTCTTCAGGGCCTCGTAGGTCACCAGCGTCGGGCAGGCGATCGCACCCTTCTCCCGCATGAAGGCGGCCGTCTCGGGCGTGATCAGGTTCGCATGCTCGACGGAGCGCACCCCGGCCTCGACGGCGCGACGGATCGCCTCGTCCGTGTAGAGATGCGCCGCCACGTAGGTCTGCGCGTTCTCGGCCTCCTCGACGACGGCGCGCAGTTCGTCCTTGGAGAACCCCAGGAAGGCGATCGGGTCCGTCGGCGAGGCGACGCCGCCATTCGCCATGATCTTGATGAAGGTCGCGCCCTGCCGGATCTCGTCGCGCGCCGCGGCCCGGATCGCCTCGACTCCATCGCAGATGCGCCCCATCGCGCCGAGCCGGAGCGTCTGGTAGTCGGGATCGCGATGGTCGTAGCGGCCCCGGAAATCGGCGTGACCGCCCGTCTGCGAGAGCGCCTTGCCGCAGATGACGAGGCGAGGCCCCTCGATCAGATCCTCGTCGAGCGCCTGGACGAGCGCATGCGTCGCGCCGCCGACGTCGCGCACGGTCGTGAAGCCGCGCATCAGCATCTCGCGCATCAGCTTCGCGGCGCGGTACGCCACGATGGCGTCGGGCAGCATCGCGTTCTGCCCGAGGTTCGGGACGCTCGCGATGACGTGGACGTGGCAGTCGATCAGCCCCGGCATCAGCGTGCGGCCGGCAAGATCCACGACGCGCGCCGACGCGCTTTGGATCGGCTTGTCGGAGACCTCGCGGATGATCCCGCCCTCGACCAGAACGTGGCCTTCGACGGCGTGGTCCGCCGTGCCGTCGAGCAGGGCGGCGTTGCTGAACAGGATCGGGGCCGAGGAACTCATTCGGAGGAGCAGCCGGGAAAAGAGGGCGAGCCGCTCAAAGCCGGCTCTAGATGAGTGCCGTGCTAGCCGACCCTAAGCTGTCGGACAACCGCCAAGCTGTTTGTGGGCTTCAGCAAAAGCCCGGCTCCCGCTAGGGTCCGCGCCTGATTCAAGGGCGTAGTGAACCGTGCCGTATATCGAAATCCAGGGCGAAAGCTTTCACGTTCAGATCGACGGAGCGGAGGGGAAGCCCGTCCTGCTTCTGTCGAACTCGCTCAGCTCCGACATGACGATGTGGGAGGACCAGCTCCCCACCTGGGCCGAGCGCTTCCGCGTCGTGCGCTACGACCAGCGCGGGCATGGCAAGTCGGTGGTGTCGCCCGGCCCCTACTCCATCGCGCAGCTCGGGCGAGACGCGATTGCGGTCCTGGACGCGCTCGGGATCGAGAAGGCGCATTGGTGCGGCCTTTCGCTCGGCGGAATGGTCGGCATGTGGGTCCTCACCCATGCGGGCCACCGCATCGATCGCGCCGTGCTTGCCAACACGGCGGCCCGCATGGCCCCGCCCGACTTGTGGAACGGCCGCATGAAGCTCGCCCGCTCCGGCGGCATGGAAGCGACCGTGGAGCCGACGATCACCCGCTGGTTCCCGCAGGATTTCCGGGAACGTGCGCCCACCACCATGGACAGGATGCGCGCGATGGTCCGCCGCACCCCTCTCGACGGCTACCTCGCGAGCTGCAGCGCGATCCGGGACATGGACCAGCGCACCGCCATCGCGGCGATCGCCAATCCGGTCCTGGTCGTGATCGGCAGCAAGGACCCGGCGACGAAGCCGGCCGACGGGGAGTTGATCCACCAGGCGATCGCGGGCTCGGAGGTCGCCTATCTCGACGCGGCCCACATCTCGAATGTCGAGCAGCCGGAGGCGTTCGGGAAGCTGGTCCTGGAGTTCCTGTCCCGGACCTGACTCACTGGCCGACGAAGGGACCTCGCCCGGGCAATGCGATCGGGCGCGGGATCGCGTCGGGGTTCAGCCCGGAGGCTGGCGGCGCGGCCGCGGCCTCCCCGGCCCCGATCGTGTACAGGAAGGAGGCGACGTCGCGCGCCTGCCCCTCGCTGAGGCCGACGGCCGGCATCCCCGTCCTCGGCACCATGGCGGGCGGGTCGAGGAGCCAGGGAACGAGGTTCTGCGGCGTGTTCGCCATGATGCCGGCGAGCATGGCCCGGCCGCTCCAGCTCTCCAGCGAGGGCCCGACGGTACCCCGCGCGCCCGGCACGCCGGGAACGAGGTGGCAGGCGCCGCAGCCGAAGCTGAGCACCAGAGCGCGGCCGCGCTCCGGATCGGCGCCGGGGATCAGGAGGTGATCCGGCGGCTCCGGGGCGTTGCAGCCTGCCAAGAGCAGCAGGAGCGCGGCAGGTATGAGGCTCCTCATGTGACCGCCCGTCGCGCGGCGGTCGGGCCGGACTCCGACAGCAGCCGGCTCGCCAGATAGAGCCCCGCGGCCAGATAGGCGGCCCCCGCCGGCACCCACATGATGGCGCCCGCAAGCTGCTGGTCTTCCAGCGGCGTCATGCCCCAGAGCGGCGCCCAGAAGGTCGAGCCCGGATAGATCGGCTCGGGGCTCAGCCCGATCAGGGCCGACAGGAAGCCTCCCTGCACCAGCGTTGCCAGGGCGGCCGCCATCCCGGCGATGGCCGCGCGCGAGGTCGCGGCCGCGGCGATGATCGCCCTCCAGAAAAGGAGTGCCGTCCCGAAGAAGCAGGCGTGTTCGAAGGCGTGCATCCAGTCGTCCGCGCGTCCGAGTTCGAACGCGGTCGGCGCGTGCCAGATCCACAAGGCGGCGCCGTGCAGGATCGTGGCCGGGGCCGGGCGGGAGAGCCAGTCGAGGGCGGCGTAGAGGCGGCGGGCCGGGGCGCTCTGCAGGAGCGGCCTGCGGAGCCCGGAGGGCAGCCCGGCCGCCCAGGCGAGATGCGGGCGGCCCAGCACCAGGAGCGGCGGCGCGGCCGCGACGAGGAGCACGTGCTGCACCATGTGGGCCGAGAGGATCGTCTCCGAGACGGCGTCCACCGGGGAGACCAGGGCGACGAAAAGCAGGACTTCGCCTGCGAGAAACGAAGCCACGCGCCAACGGGGCAGCGCGGCCGGCAGGCCGCCATGCCGCCGGCGCCAGACCGAGAGCCCGCGGCCGTAAAGCCAGTGCCCGGCGAGGAGCGGGACGAGGACGAGCGGGTCGAAGGTCCAGAACATCCAGGCATCGCCGGGCGGGATCGGAGCGAAGCCGTGCGCTGCGGCCGGGCCTGAGGCCGCGAGCCCACACAATGCCGCGAGGGCGAAAGCCACGCGGGCGTTCGGCTTGTCGGTCGGGCGCATCCCGCTTACGGCTACATCAGAATGACCCGCCATTCGACTCCCCCCGCAAGGGCGCCGGTCGAGACGGGCCACGGCGGTGGCGCGGCTCAGCTCGCCTGCATCGGCTTCGCCGCTGCCGCCCTCGGCGGCTGCAACAGCGTGCAATCGGCCCTCCACCCGGCCGGAAACGACGCCGCTCTCCTTCTCTCGCTGACCTCGCTCATGACCTGGGGCGGGACCGCGATCTTCGTCTTCACCATGGCCCTGCTCGGCCTCGCGATCTGGGTGAGGCCGCGCTGGCTGCGGCGACGGGAAACCGTCGTGGCGCTCGGCATCGTGTTCCCCACGACGGTACTGACCCTTCTGCTGGCCTACGGCCTCCTCGTCCTGCGGGCCACCAATGCGCCGGCGGCGGGCGAGGCGCTCACCATCGAGGTGACGGGCGAGCAATATTGGTGGCGGGTGCGCTACCCGGCCGAGGGCGAGCGCCCGGCCTTCGTGACCGCGAACGAGATCCAGGTGCCGGTCGGGCGGCCGGTCCGCCTCGTGCTCGAGGCCGCGGACGTCATCCATTCCCTCTGGATCCCGAGCTTCGCCGGCAAGATGGACATGATTCCCGGCCGCCGGACCCTGATGCAGTTCACGCCCGAGCGGCCCGGCATCTATCGCGGGGTCTGCGCCGAATTCTGCGGCGAGCAGCATGCCCGCATGATGTTCGACGTCGTCGCGCTGCCGCCGGCCGAGTTCGAGGCGTGGCGCGAGGCCCAGGCCAGGCCCGCCACCGATCCCGGTTCGGACTTCCTGCAACGCGGAAAGGAGCTTTTCGCCCGCAGCGGCTGCGGCTCCTGCCACGCCGTGCGCGGCGCCGGGTTCACGGGCGAGCTCGGTCCGGACCTCACGCATGTCGGCAGCCGCCGCTCGATCGGGGCGGGCCTCTTCCCGAACAATGTCGGCACGCTCGGCGGCTGGATCGCGGACGTGCAGGGGCTGAAACCCGGGGCGCGCATGCCCTCCTACGGCTCGCTCTCCGGCGAGGAGCTGCGCGCCCTGGCCGGCTACCTGGAGCAGCTCAAGTGAACGCCCCGCAGCGCCCGGACAGCTTCGAGGCGGCCCCGCCGGGCCTGCCCAACCCGCTCCCGCGGCCGGAGAAGGAGTTCTCGGACCTCGAGCGCGCCTGGAAGCCGCCGCGCGGCATCGCCTTCCTGACGGAGACGAACAACAACTTCGTCGGCCTCTGGTATGTCGGCACGGCGCTGTTCTTCTTCATCGCGGCCGGCATCATGGCGCTGCTCATGCGCGCCCAGCTCGCCCAGCCGGAGAACGCGCTCCTCGGCCACGAGACCTACAACCAGCTCTTCACCATGCACGGCACGGTGATGATGTTCCTCTTCGCGGTGCCGGCCGTGGAAGCGGCCTCCGTCTACCTGCTGCCGAACATCCAGGCGGCGCGAGACCTGCCCTTCCCGCGCCTCTCCGCCTACGCGTTCTGGGCCTATTTCTTCGGCGGCCTGTTCTTCCTGTCGAGCCTGTTCCAGGGCGTGGCGCCAAATACCGGCTGGTTCATGTACCCGCCGCTCACCTCGACGGAGTTCTCGCCGGGCGTCAATGCCGATTACTGGCTGCTCGGCATCGGCTTCATCGAGATATCGGCCATCGCGGGCGCGATCGAGATCATCGTCGGCGTGATGAAGACGCGCGCGGTCGGGATGAGCCTCAACAAGCTCCCCGTCTATTCCTGGGCCATGCTGGTCTTCGCCGTGATGATCGTGATCGGCTTTCCGGCCATCATCCTCGGCACGATCCTGCTCGAGCTCGAACGCGCCTTCGACTGGCCGTTCTTCATTGCGGCGCGCGGGGGCGACTCGCTCCTGTGGCAGCACCTGTTCTGGTTCTTCGGCCACCCGGAGGTCTACATCATCTTCCTGCCCGCCGCCGGGATGGTCTCCATGATCGTGCCGACAGTCGCCCAGACGCCGCTCGTTGGCTATCGCCTCGTGGTCCTCGCGCTCATCGCGACCGGGTTCCTGTCCTTCGGCCTGTGGGTGCACCACATGTTCACGACGGGGCTGCCGAAGATGAGCCTCGGCTTCTTCTCGGCGGCCAGCGCCGCCGTGGCGATCCCGTCCGGGATCCAGGTCTTCGCCTGGATCGCCACCATCGCGTCTGGCCGGATGAAGCTGACGACGCCCGCCCTCTTCATCATCGGCTTCCTGTTCATCTTCACGCTCGGCGGGCTGACGGGCGTGATGGTCGCGGTCGCGCCCTTCGACTGGGTCGCGCACGACACCTATTTCGTCGTCGCGCATCTCCACTACGTGCTGATCGGCGGGATGGTGTTCCCGCTCTTCTCCGCCCTCTACTACTGGGTGCCGGTCGCCTCGAAGCGGCCCCTCTCGGAAAGGTGGGGGCGCTGGGTCTTCGGCCTGATGTTCGCGGGCATGAACATCGCCTTCTTCCCCATGCACATCGCCGGCCTCATCGGCATGCCGCGGCGGGTCTATACCTACCAGCCCGGCCTCGGGCTCGACTGGTACAACCTCGTCTCGACGATCGGCGCCTTCATGTTCGCCGCGG
The DNA here is from genome assembly GCA_023423995.1 of Pseudomonadota bacterium. Classification (GTDB taxonomy): domain Bacteria; phylum Pseudomonadota; class Alphaproteobacteria; order Rhizobiales; family Beijerinckiaceae; genus Enterovirga. The sequence goes on from JAFAEL010000141.1 coordinate 26,610, forward strand.
GCGTGGCGCTGTTCCTCATCGACATGCTGCGCAACTTCCGGCCGGGCGGGGAGAATGCCGGCAATGTCTGGCGCGCCCCGACCCTCGAATGGCTGCCGAACGGCAACTACAACACGCGCTCGGTGCCCTGGATCGCGAGCCGCGATCCGCTCTGGGACCAGCCTAACCTGCCGAAGGAGGTCGAGGAGGGCCGCTGGTACATGCCCGGCACCGTGACGGGGCGGCGCGAGGCGCTCGTCACGAGCCCCATCGAGGCGCGGCCGCAATACATCCTCATCGTGCCGGGCCCCGGCTGGGCCCATGTCCTGGCCGCCGCCTTCACGGCCGCCTTCTTCGCGCTTCTCACCGTCAAGGCGAACTACCTGGCCCTCGCCTGCGGGATCGCCGGCATCGGCTGCGTGATGTGGTGGCTCTGGCAGCTCGATCCGGGGCCCATCGTGCCTCCGGCCGATATCGGCGGCGGCGTGACCCTGCCCGTCTACGCGACCGGGCCGAGCAGCCATTCCTGGTGGGCGATGGCCGTGCTCATGGTCGTGTGCGGCATGATCTATACCTGCCTCGTCTTCTCCTACCTGTTCCTCTGGCTCGTGAACCCGACCGCCTGGCCGCCCGCCGGGGTATCGCTGGCGCCGGGCTGGGCCGGGCTGGCCGGCATCGGCCTCTACGCTCTGTCATCCCTGCTGATGTGGCTCGCCTATCGCCGGCTCGGCGGGCCGGACCATCGGCCCCTCATCGTGCCCGTCCTCGTTGCGGCGGCGCTCGTCCCCGCTCTCGCGGCGGGCGCCCTCGGCCTCTGGGCCGAGCTGTCCGTGGGGCTCGACCCGAAGGGCTCCGCCTATGGCGCCGCCGTCACAACCATGCTGGCGATGCAGCTCCTCTTCGTCGGCATTGTCGTGCTCATGGCGGGCTTCACGCTCGCCCGCTGGTGGGCCGGCAAGATCGATCGGGTGCGCCGGTCGATCTTCGATAACGTGACGCTGTTCTGGCACTACACCACGGGCCAGGGCATCGTAGCGCTGACCGTGATTCACGGCTTCCCTCGCCTCGCAGGAGGCCTGTGAGGTGGAGCGCCACCGGCCCACGCTACGCCTCCTGGAGACCACGGGCGGGTTCCTGGCCTGGGGCGCCCAGTTCACGATCGTCTACATGGCCGTCTCGGTCGCCTGCTCCCGCGGCTGGGGCGGCCAAAAGCTTCTCGGATTGCCCGCCCTTCCGGCCTTGATCGTGCTCGCGACCCTCGCAGCCCTCGCGGCCGCGGCCGCCCTGCTCCTCCTCGGCCTCAAGCGCCGAAAGGGCTCGGGACTCACGGCGAGCCAGGACTTCCTGAACAACGTCACGATCCTGGTAAGCGCGCTCTCGCTGGTGGCGATCGTCTACAACGCGCTCCCGGGCCTCCTGCTGCCGAGCTGTTCCTAAGCCAACCGGTGGTCGACGTTAGGCCGACGAAATGGCCACTCGGGAATGCGTGGGGACCTGGACGCAAAGGCTACCATAGTAGATAGCGTCGTGATGGCCCGCCTAGTCTATCTCGACCAGAACGCGTGGGTGATGCTCTCACGAGGAGCTTGGGACAGGAAACGCTATCCAAAAGAACATACAGCTTTAACGAAGGTGATAGAGAGCGTTCGCACCAACTCGATAATTGTACCACTAAGTTCAACAAACATTTACGAAACAGCTAAGATCAACAACCCTGATAGGCGCATCAATCTGTCGCGTGTGCAGGCGCTGATCAGCGGCGGCATTGTATTCAGAGGCCGCCGGCGGATACTAGATGAACAACTGACGGCACTTCTCGCCACAAAGGCTTCTCTCTCCCGCATTGAACCACCTCACCAATGGTTTCTGTCCAATTTGTGGTTCGAAGCTGCGGGCGATTACTCTCCTCAGGGCTTTGGATTCAAGATCCCAGATCATGTGCTCGATCTGGTTCGGCGACATCCGGCTCAGGCCCTGTTCGACTATCTCGCCTTCGGCAACGAAGGCAGACGGCTCGAGGCGGTGCGCCGCTTCAGTGCGAGTTCGTCGGAACTTATGGCGCGTATCGAAGGCAATCGGGCCATCGTATCTGCCGAGCCTATCGCGATGAGAAGGCGGGCCTATGGTGCGAGGCTGATTGTCGACGAGCTTGACTTCATCCTCTCCACGGGCAGGCGCCTTGGCTTGAATTGGACGAGCGTTTCCGACCTCGACGCCTCGCTCGTGCGCAACATCATCGCCAACGTACCTATCCTCAACGTCGAGCGCGAGCTTGTTGTGCGTCTGGAGAGCCAACCGAGAGGCATCACGGAGAACGACCTCCGCGACATGATCGCGTTTACGACGGTGCTGCCGCTCGCAGACGTTGTAGTCGCCGAGAAGCCATTTGTGAGCCTTGCCCGGCAGGCCCGGCTCGGCGAGCGCTACGGCACCACGATGCTCACCTCGCTTTTTGATCTCTGACTGATTTGTGGCGGCTCACCCCCATGCATGTGTCGAGCTTACCTTGCCTGAGCCTCCTCGCTCTCGTGCCGCTCAATATGGAAGGCGGCTTCCCCGGCCTCCTGCTGCCCAGTTGCTCCTGACGGAGGCGCCGCTTGACCTTCCAGCGGTGGGAAGCGGCAGGGTCCCGCCATCCCGGCTTCGAAGCCGGCCTGGAAGGACCAAGATGAAGACCGTTACCCTCCTGGCAGCCGCCCTCGCGCTCGCCGCCGCGAGTTCCGCCTCCGCGCAGCATGCCGGGCATGGCGGCCATGCCCATCACGGCGAACAGGCCGGCTCGGCGAGCCACACCGGCCATGCGACCCGTGGTGGCGGCAAGCAGGATGGCGGCGCGAAGGGTCATGGCGGGAAGGCGCAGGCCAAGCCCACCCGCGCCGGCGCGTCGCGTGCGAAGCTGAAGGCCGCCGCCGAGACCGCGTCGACCCGCGAGTTCAAGGAGGCTCACGCCCGCATGATGAGCGGCATGGACCAGCCCTTCACGGGAGACGCCGACATCGATTTCCGCGTCCACATGATCCCCCACCACCAGGGCGCGATCGACATGGCCCGGGTGGCGATGCGGCATGCCAAGGATCCCTGGACGCGCCAGCTCGCGGAGGCCGTGATCGTGGAGCAGCAGCGGGAGATCGCCGAAATGCAGGCCTGGCTCGCAAATCGCGGCGTCGCGGCGCCTGCCGGCAGCCAGCCGCGCCACATCATGGGCTCCGACGCCTACCGGACCCTCCACGAGGAAGCCGGCACGCGCGGCGAGGCGCGCGGTCAGTCCTGGGCGCCGGGCTCGGGCATTCGGTAGGATTGCAGGTCGCGACGGGTGGTGTCGACCGGCAGGGTCGGCTTCAGCCCGTTGCGGCCTCTCCGTGTCTCATCAAACTCGGGCGAGCTCCGCGCTGCTCAGCGCATCAGGGTAACGCCTTGAGCTCCTTGCGGGCTGCGCCGACGCTGCCGCGTCGATGATCCGGCGCGCCAGTCGCCCCGAACGCAAATGCAGGGAAAGGCTCCGCCAGAAGCGGCCGTGGACCAACCCCGTGCTCGCGGCGTTACGTCGACGGGCTTGGGACATGCGTGCAGGCCCTTACTTGAAAGCGGGTGCGGGGCACGCGAGGGAGGCTGCGAGACTGCAACGCCGCGCCGCTCGCGACCCAAAAATCCTCGAGACTTTCGAGGGTAGCGCCCGCCCGAGAATGCCGCCTTGATCCGGATCGACGCCTTCCTGTCCTTCAACCTCGCCGTTGTGCTGCTCCTCTGCGGCAAGGCGCTCGTCATGAAGCTGCCGCTCCTGCGGCGGTACTCGATCCCCGAGCCGGTCGCGGGCGGGATTCTGTGTGCGGTGGTCGTCGGCCTCATCTACACCCTCTCGGGGGCGAAGATCCTGTTCAGCCTGGGGGTCCGGGACTTTCTGCTCCTCATCTTCTTCGGAGGGATCGGGCTCAACTCGGATATCCGCTCCTTGCTGCGTGGCGGAAAGCCCCTCGGCATCCTCGTTCTGCTCGCGACCGTCTTCATTCTCGCGCAGAACCTGACCGGGATGGGCGTTGCCTCGCTGTTCGGGCTCGACCCCAAGGCCGGGCTCATGGCCGGCTCCATCTCGCTGACGGGAGGGGTGGGAACGACCCTGGCCTGGGCGCCGATCTTCGTGCGGGACCACGGGATCGCCAACGCGCTCGAGATCGGGGTGGCGGCCAACACGGTCGGTCTCGTCGCCGCCTGCGTCATCGGCGGTCCGATCGCAGCCTTCCTCATCAAGCGCCGCCACCTGAAATCGGCAAGCGATGCGGCGCTGGAGATCGGAGCGCCGAACGCGCGACGGTACGTGCCGCTGGACTACATCTCCGTGCTCTGGGCCGTTCTGGCGCTCAATCTCACCCTGATGCTGGGCGTGGGGCTCCACCGCCTCATCGAGGCGACTGGCGTGACCCTGCCGACTTTCGTGAGCTGCCTGCTGGCAGGTATCCTGCTGCGGAACCTCACCCCGATTGCGGTCGGCCAGGCCCTCAATCGCGCCTGGCCCGGCATTGGCCAGGGGCTTGCCCTGCTCTCGGACCTCGCGCTCGGCATCTTCCTGACCATGGCCCTGATGGGCCTGCAGCTCTGGGAACTGCACGGCGCCTTCCTGTTCATCGCCACCGTGCTTGCGCTGCAGGTCGGCCTCACGATCGCCTACGTGCTTCTGGTCGTGTTTCCGGCCATGGGCCGCGACTACGAGGCCGCGGTGGTCTCGGCGGGTTTCGGCGGCATCACGCTGGGCTCGACGGCGACGGCTATCGCCAACATGGCAGCGGTGACTCAGCAATACGGTCCCGCACCCCGCGCCTTCATCATCGTTCCGCTCGTCTGCGGCTTCTTCATCGACATCATCAACGCGTTCATCGTTTCGGCTTTCCTGAGCTGAGAGGCGGCGCAAGGGCCTCCTCGCCTCCGTGTCGCTCGCTGTGGAAGGTCGGGCGGCGGCGATGGGCAGCCGCGAACCAGGCGGCCCAGAGGATCGCAAGGCCGGGCGGGATGAGGAGGTCCCAGAACGTGAGCGCCGGTTCCGGGGCAGCGGGACGCAGGAGCCACAGCATCTTGAGGCCATAGGCCAGGAGGCCGAGCGCGCTTCCGGCGATCATCGTCCGGTGCCCGACCCCGATGGGGATCAGCAGCACGAGCGCCAGGCCGAGGGCGGCGAGCGCGGCCTCGAGCGCGAGGAGCCAGGAGCCGGAGCGGCGGAGATACCAGGCCGCCTCTCCGGGAAGGTTCGCCAGCCACACGATCAGGAACTGCGCGAACCAGGTCCAGATCGCGAGCAGCATCAGGGTCACGAGCGCGCGCTCGAGGCTCACCATGCGGTGGCCCGCCGGGCTCTCGCCGCGCAGCAGCGACAGGAAGATGCCGCCCGCGAGAGCTGCGAGAAGCTGCGTCAGCAGGAAGGCCCAGGGGAACAGGCCGGATTGCCAGCGCGGCTCGCGCGCCATGATCCAGTCGCCGGCCGCAGCGGTCGCCGTGACGGCGAGAAGCGCGATGCCGATGGCGCTGGCGCGCCAGGGGTGCCGCGTGCCCGTGATCCAGTAGGCGAGCGCGGACCAGACCGCGAGGTAGAGGGCCGAGCGGAGGAGGATCATGTCGGGCCGCAGCACGGCCTGGCGGAGCCCGCTCATTCCCGTCGCGCCAGGGTCGCCGAGCCAGGGATAGAGATCCGGCAGCCGCATCGCGAGCGGCAGGCCGAAGAGGGCGAGGAGCGGCACGGTCCGGGCCGCCGCCTCGGCCTCGGACCGGACCGGATCGAGCCAGTG
>JAFAEL010000139.1 GCA_023423995.1 Pseudomonadota bacterium
ACAGTTCCGGCGCCTCCCCCGACCAGGACAGCGCCAGCACCACATCCTGTTCCTGGATCATGCCGAGGTCGCCATGGCTTGCCTCGGCCGGATGCACGAAATAGGCGGGCTGCCCGGTGGAAGCCAGGGTGGCGGCGATCTTGCGCCCGACATGGCCGGACTTGCCCATACCCGTGACGATCACCCGCCCCGTGGCCGCCTGCAACGTGGCGACGGCGCGCGCCAGCACCGTGCCCAGTTCGCCATCCAGCGCCGCGCGCAGGGCGGTCAGGCCTTGCGCCTCCAACTCCAGCGTATGGCGGGCCGAGGCCAGGGCGGTGGTCTGGGCGGCGGCCATGGGAGCCAGGTCGTGCATGGGCAAGTCCTTCAAAGCGGGTGCCGGCCCGGCAACGTCACCTGGCCGGGCAAGGAGGCCGCCAAACAAGAAGCGGGGATGCCCTTAGGGGGCGGGCTGGCCGTCGCGGCGGCGCAACAGCGAACGGGCGCGGTCCAGATCGGCCGGTGTATCGACGCCGAGCGGCACCTCCGCAACCTCCATGGCATCGACGCGCATGCCAGCCTCCAGCGCGCGCAGCTGTTCCAGCTTCTCGCGCAGTTCCAGCGCCGAAGGCGGCAGGCGGACAAAGCGTTCCAGCGCGGCGCGGCGCCAGGCATACAGGCCGATATGATGATAAAGCGGCCCCTCGCCCCAGGGGGCCTGGGCGCGGGTGAAATACAGCGCGCGAAAACGGCCGCCGCCCAGCGGCGAGCCCACCATCTTCACCACGCTGGATGCTTCGCGCTCCTCCGCCCGCAGGATCGGCGCCACGGCGGTGCCGATGGCGACCTCGGGATCCTCCAGCGGTGCGGCGGCGGCGCGGATGGTGGCCGGCTGCACCGTTGGCAGGTCGCCCTGCACGTTGAGGATGGCATCGAAGCGGCCATCGGGATCGATGCGGCCGATCGCCTCGAACACCCGGTCGGAGCCGGAAGGGTGATCGGGCGCGGTCATCACCGCCTGGCCGCCGGCGGCGCGCACGGCCTCGGCGATGGCGGGGGCGTCGGTCGCCACCCAGACGGGAGCGATGTCGGCTTCCATCGCGCGGCGCCACACGGCGACGATCATGGGCTCGCCATGGATGTCGGCCAGGGGCTTGTTCGGCAGCCGTGTCGCCGCCAGCCGCGATGGGATCAGGACAACCGGCCTCATGCCGCGGCCCCTGCCTGGGCCAGCTGGGCCTTGCTCAGCTTGTCGAGCGCCACGAGGTCGCGCAGCAACCCCTCGAACTGCGCCAGCGGCACCATGTTGGGCCCGTCCGAGGGCGCGCGGTCGGGGTCCTGGTGCGTCTCGATGAACACCCCGGCGACCCCCACCGCGACGGCCGCGCGCGCCAGAACGGGCACGAATTCGCGCTGCCCGCCGGAGGAGGCGCCCTGTCCGCCCGGCTGCTGCACCGAATGGGTCGCATCGAACACCACCGGCGCCCCGGTGCGCGCCATGATCGGCAGGCCGCGGAAATCGGATATCAGCGTGTTGTAGCCGAAGGAGGTGCCGCGATCGGTCAGCAGCACCTTCGGATTGCCGGCGCCGGTCAGCTTGTCCACCACATTGGCCATGTCCCAGGGCGCCAGGAACTGGCCCTTCTTGACGTTCACCACCCGCCCCGTGGCGGCGGCGGCCAGCAGCAGGTCGGTCTGGCGGCACAGAAAGGCGGGGATCTGCAGGATGTCCGCCGCCTCGGCCACGGGCGCGCATTGATGCGCGTCATGCACGTCGGTCAGCACCGGCAGGCCAAGCGTTTCGCGGATCTCGGCCAGGATCGGCATCGACTTTTCCAGCCCCAATCCGCGCTGGGCGCTGGCGCTGGTGCGGTTCGCCTTGTCAAAGGAGGTCTTGTAGACGAGGCCGAAACCCACCCGGAGCGCGATCTCCTTCAGCGCCGCGGCGGTTTCCAGCGCGTGCTGGCGGCTTTCCAGCTGGCAGGGGCCGGCGATCACCGCCAATGGCAGCGTGTTGCCGAAGCGGACGGCGCCAACGTCAACAATCGGGGCAGGATGGGGCATCGGATACATTCTCACTCGCATCGGGGCCGTGGCCCGGGCGGGTGTTTAGCGCATCCCGATGGGTTTTGGCGAAGGCCGGGCCGCGGCCATGGCGGCAGGCGGAGGCGCCTCATCCATTGAAAAGGGCCGGTCCCTTTCGGGGCCGGCCCTTTCACGCTTCAGCCGGATGGCTCAGCGGGAAGCCAGGCTGGTGCCGGCGTCAAGCTGCGGCAGATAGACGACATTGCCTTCGGAGCCGCCTTCAAACACCGGAATGCCGGCGGAGTGATGCGTGAAGCTGGGATCCTGATGGACGATCCGGACGTTCTGGCCCCAGTTCACCACCTTCACCGCGCCACCACCCACGATATTGCCAGTGTAGGCGGGGTCATAGGCGACCGCGAAATTCTCGCCTTCCCCTGTCACGGTCAGGGGCTGGGCCACGGCGGAACCGGCGGCGAGGCCCAGCAGGGCGGCGGCCAGAAGGGTGCGGGAAGCGGTCATGATGGTAATCCTTTCGAAGAGGTCAGCGCCCTCGGCGCCTCGGTGTGAGCGACTAGATAACTATCGATTAAATCGTACGCGATATACAAATTAGCATGGGAGCCATGCATTTTATTGTGCCCTATTTAATCGCGAGCGATTTGATGTGGAATGCTACACATCTTGATGCCTGTCCTTGCCGGTGGCCGCTCCAGGGCAGCCCGGGCTTTTCGCTTTCCGCCATAGGACATTAGCCTGATGAGCACGAATGACCCGCTGAAGCTGGAAAACTTCCTTTGCTCGCCCTCCACTCCGCCCACGCCATCCAGCGTGCCAACAAGCCCATGTTGGACAGCTTGGGCTGACCTATCCGCAATATCTCGCCAGGTGGTGCTGTAGGCGGAGGATGGGCAGACGGTCAGTGCCATCGGCGACCGGCTGTTTCTGGAAAGCAGCATTCTGACGCCGCTTCTGAAGCGGCTGCAAACGGCCGGCCTGATCAAGCGCACCCGCGATGCCGAGGATGAACGGCAAGTCCGCATTCACCTGACCGAGCAGAGCGTCGCCTTGCACGACAAGGCCCGCAGCCTGCCGATCTGGCTCGAGCGGACTTTCTGCGAGCAAAGCGAGGAAGCCAAAACTGCACGAGACCGTGGCCAAGCTGCGCAAGCAGCTGAATTCCAAACCACGCGGCGAATAGAGAAGGCGTGATCAATCTGACGGATTGTTTTGTATGTCCGGCGCTGCCCTGCGGGCTCTGATAGCTGGCGCCCTGCGGGGGGAAGGCAATTAATCGCCGTCCTGCGTCGCACAAAAATAATTGACTGCTGTTTAATGGTGTTTTTCTGATATAGCGACATTCCAATGTGGAATCGGTCCCCGGTTCCCGCGCGGGCGCTGCCCCAGGAGTCGCCATGTCCGCTGTCCCTGATCTGCCCCGCCGCCGCCTGCTGGGTGCGCTTGGCTGCGCCGGCCTCGCCCTGCCACTGGCCGGCTTCATGCCGCTCAGTGCTGAGCGGCGCGCCTTCGAGGCGATGCTGGCCCGCGATCCGCTTTGCCGCGCCCCGGTCCTGGCCACCGCCCCCGGCGCCCCGCGCAAGCTGCGCCTGGCCTTCAACGCAACAGCCATCTGCACCTCGCCGGTCGAGGTCGCCCGCCGCTCCGGCATTTTCGCCAAGCATGGGCTGGAGGTGGAGCTGGTGAATTTCGGCGCCGCCACCGAGGCGCTGCTGGAAGCCATCGCTACCCGCAAGGCGGATGCCGGCGTCGGCATGGCGCTGCGC
>JAFAEL010000152.1 GCA_023423995.1 Pseudomonadota bacterium
CCCTCACGAATCCGGCCCGGGAGAACTGGCGGGACCTCGTCCCCTATCGCCAGGGCGTCATGATCCTCTACCAGGTCGCGCTGGCCCGCCATCTGGTCCGCCTGGAACGGCAGGACGCCAATCCGCGGATCGTGATCCGCGAGATGTGGACCGGGAACGAGCACGCGATCGCCTTCCCGGAGGAGGCCTATTCGCTGGGCGTCGATCCCGGCTACGAATTCGATACCGAGACGATCCGGTTCGGCTACTCGTCCATGACGACCCCGAACGAGACCTACGATTACAACCTGCACACCCGCGAGCGCGTGCTCCGGAAGCGGCAGGAAATCCCGAGCGGCTTCGACTCCTCCCTCTACGTCACCCGCCGCCTGTTAGGCACCGCGCCGGACGGAGAGACCGTCCCGATCTCGCTGGTGCATCGCCGCGACCTGAAGCTCGACGGGAGCGCACCCTGCCTTCTCTACGGCTACGGCTCCTATGGCTCGTCGATGTCGGCGTCCTTCCGGACGAACCTTCTCTCCCTGGTCGACCGCGGCTTCGTCTACGCGATCGCGCATATCCGGGGCGGCACGGAAAAGGGCTGGCGCTGGTATCTGGACGGCAAGCGCGAGAAAAAGACGAACACCTTCAAAGATTTCGTCGCCTGCGCGGAAGCCCTTGTTGAGGCAGGCTACACGAGCCGGAAGCGCCTCGTTGCGCTCGGCGGGTCGGCTGGCGGCCTGCTGATGGGCGCAGTCGCGAACATGGCCGACGACCTGTTCGCCGGCATCGTCGCGGAGGTTCCGTTCGTCGACGTGCTGAACACGATGCTCGACGGCGATCTGCCACTCACCCCGCCCGAATGGCCCGAATGGGGCAATCCGGGAACGGACGAGGCGGCGTTCCGGACGATCCTGTCCTACTCGCCCTACGACAACGTCCGCCCGCAGCCTTATCCGGCGATCCTCGCCCTCGGCGGCCTGACCGACCCACGCGTCACCTATTGGGAGCCCGCAAAGTGGGTCGCCCGGCTCCGCGGGACGATGACGGGGGGCGGTCCGGTCCTGCTGCGGATCAACATGGATGCCGGCCATGGCGGCGCGGCCGGCCGGTTCGACCGGCTCGACGAGGTCGGGCTGATCTACGCCTTCGCGCTCAAGGCGGCCGGCCTGCCGGAGGCCTGATCTCCTTCCTCCGGCGGCCCGATTTTCTGTGTCTCCTCCGGGGGTTGCGCACGAAGCGTGCCGGTCAGCATGAACGCTTTGAACTCGTCCATGGAGGCGAATCGATGCTCCCCGGACGGCGTCTCCGCCCGGATCGAGCCGTCGGCATACATCACGTAGGAGTTGCCTCCGGCCTTGTAGGTGCCGACGACCTTGTCCGGCGGTGGCTTGGTCCCGCCACTCTGGTCGAGACGGTCTGAAGGTTCCGTCGCCGCCTCGTGTTCGGGCGTCCCCTCCTTGGATGCGGGGCTCCCGCCCGGCGCGGCAGCGTCGGGCTGATCCTGTGCGCTGGCCACGATTGAATCCTGCAAAGGGCCCGCAGGCTCGGCCTCGATGGTTCCGGGGTCGGCATGTCGGCTGGCCGCGACCGTCAGCTGCCTGAGCGCCCTCTCCATCTGCGTGAGACGCCGGAGCGCAGCCGAGAGCCCGAGGAGGATGGCGCCTGCCGAGAAGCCGATCGCGCCCGCGACCACCATGGTCCAGCCACGTTCGATCCCGACGAAGAGTGAGCCGGAATACATCGCGGCGAGACCGGCGACCATCATCGTGACGCCGAGCAGGGACAGGAAAACGCTCATCTCAAGCTCGCGGCACCGACGTGGAATGCACAGCCGCCCCGGGATAGGGCGGCGACTCGGGCCGAAGCTGAGCGTTTCGCCGTTGCTCCGGGCCGCCTACGGTCATAGATCGCTTGGCATGGCCCGGTCGAACCCTTCGGGCCCGAGGAGATCCAAGATGACGTTCAGCTTGCCCGATCTGCCCTACGCTTATGATGCGCTGCAGCCGTACATGTCCAAGGAGACCCTCGAGTTCCACCACGACAAACACCACAAGGCCTACGTCGACACCGGGAACAACCTCCTGAAGGGCTCCGAGCTCGAAGGGAAGAGCGTCGAGGAGGTTGTCAAAGGGAGCTATGGCAAGAACCAGCCGCTCTTCAACAACGCCGGCCAGCACTACAACCACATCCATTTCTGGCAGTGGATGAAGCCGAATGGCGGCGGCCCGATCCCCGGCGCGCTCGAGAAGCGCATCAACGACGAGCTCGGCGGCGTCGAGAAGTTCAAGGCCGACTTCATCCAGGCGGGTGTTTCGCAGTTCGGCTCCGGCTGGGCCTGGCTGGCGGTGAAGAACGGCAAGCTCGAGATCATGAAGACGCCGAACGGCGAGAACCCGCTCGTGCATGGCGCGTCCCCGATCCTCGGCGTCGACGTGTGGGAGCACTCCTACTACATCGATTACCGTAACCGGCGGCCCGACTACCTGAAGGCGTTTCTCGAGAACCTCGTGAATTGGGAGCATGTCGAGGAGATGCTCTCGAAGGCATCCTGATCCCAGCCTATCCCCTCCCCGCTCCGGCCAAGGCCGGGGCGGGTACCAGCTGGATGTTCTGTTCGGCGAGGAGCCGCCCGAACGAGGGCGACGCCAGGTAGTCGAGCTCCCGCCCGCGCGCTTCGACCACTTCGTCCAGTCCTGCCGTGTCGCCGACCTCGCCGGGGTGGCACATGACGAGGTGCGAAGGTCCCGTCGCTTCGAGATAGGTCCGGAAGTCGCGATCCAGATCCCGCGCTGGATCGAACGGGCTGAAACCCGAGAAGCCTCCGTTCGTCCGGAAACCTGCCGCACGCGCCTGCGCGCCGAAGCCCCGCGACAGGCCGGACACGAGGAGAGCCTTGGGCGCGGCGAGGCGCCGGCGAACGATGGACGCCAGGCTGTCCGCCGGATCCCGCAGCCAGACCCTTCCCGCAAGGCCACGGGCAACAAGCACGCCCAACAGCGCCTGCCTGATTCCAGGGAGTGCGTGGACATGCTGGTGTCCGTCGATGAAGTCCGGCGCGCGTCCCGTCCGCTCGCCGAAGGCGTCGAGCTGGCGCGCGAATTCGTCGGCGATCTCCCCAAGGGGAAGCCCCCCTCTCACGGCACCGGCGATCAAGCTGCCGAGCCGCGGCAGCTCGCCCGAAGGCGCGAGTGCCGGCATCCGCGCGAGCGGCGCGCGCCAGGTCAGGGTAAAATGAAGTCCGACACCGATGCGGGCGCCCAGTCCGGATAGCTGGGGGGCGAATGTCGGCCATCCCGGAGCATTCGTCATGGCGCTCGTCGCCGAGATGCGGCCCATTCCCGCGAGCGCAAGGATTCCGCGGCTCACGCCCTCGTTCATGGCGTAGTCATCCGCGCAAAGGACAATCTTCCGGATAGTCATCCCGGTCTCACCTCAAGTCCGGATGCTCCGCGAGATGCACGTGCGGCCGAACGCATACAGCCTGAACCCAATGAACGACCCCGGCCCCGAAATCGAGATCAGCGTCGTTGTTCCGATCTACCGCGAGGCAGAAAGCGTCGAGCCGCTCTGCCGGCGCCTCGTCGCCGTGATGGAGCGCGTCGCGCACTCCTTCGAGGTGCTTTTCGTCGATGACGGCTCCGGGGACGATACGCTCCAGGCCATTCGGGCGCAGAACGCCCGCGATCCCAGGATCAAGGCCGTCTCGTTCAGCCGCAACTTCGGGAAGGAGATTGCGATCGCCGCGGGCCTCGACCATGCCCGGGGGCGGGCTGTCGTCATCATGGATGCCGACCTGCAGCATCCGCCGGAGACGATCCCGGACTTCGTCGCGAAGTGGCGCGAAGGCTACGTCATGGTCTACGGGCAGCGGACTGACCGCTCGGGCGAAAGCCGAACCAAGCGCGGGTTCACGCACGCGTTCTATCGCCTCTTCGCCCGCTTCGGCGAAACCGAGTTGCCGGAGGGCGCCGGCGACTTCCGCCTGATCGACCGCAAGGGCGTGGAGGTGCTGCGCAGCCTCGGGGAACGGGCGCGCTTCTCGAAAGGTCTCTACGCCTGGATCGGGTTTCCGTCCGTGGGCGTGCCCTTCGTCGTCGAGGACCGCCAGTTCGGTGCGACGAAGTGGAGCTTCCGCAAGCTCTTCCGCTTCGCGTTCGATGGGATCACCTCGTTCTCGACGGTCCCGCTGCGGGTCTGGACCTATCTCGGGGGCGTGATCTCGCTCCTGTCGATCGGAGCGGCTATCTACTTCGCGATCCGCACGTTCCTGTTCGGCTCGGACGTGCCGGGCTACCCGTCGCTGATCGTGTCGCTGATGTTCTTCTCCGGCATCCAGCTGATGTCTCTGGGCATGATCGGCGAGTATGTCGGCCGGATCTTCGCCGAGGTGAAACGGCGCCCGCTCTATGTCGTGGCTGAGACGATCGGTCCCCAAGGCGCAACACCGCCGGTGAGAGAGGAACGAACTCTGTCGGCTGTGTAGGACTGCCGCGGCCAAGCGGCCCGCGCGGCCGCTGGGTCCATCGCGAGACGCCGCAGACGCAACTCGCCGGCCAGGAGCTAAGCCTTCAGGGTTATGGCGCGCCGGCCTGATCTGCGTAGACTTGCCTTTGCCTTCATGCGGGAGGCGCAGACCACTTCGCCCGCTCGGCCCGGCCGAGCGGGTTTTTCTCTTGCGATACGGTCGTCAGTGCTGCCGGATCCCAGCAGGTGTTTGCCGGCCCCGAGGCGCGCCCGCCTGCTTCGCCGTGCTTGTCTCGCGTCTCGAAGAGGTTCCCCGGCGTATCGCGAGCCGCGACCCGGTCTCGTCAGGCTGCCCAGAGGAAAAGGTTGGAGCGGGCGATCGGGATCGAACCGACGACATTCAGCTTGGGAAGCTGACGTTCTACCACTGAACTACGCCCGCGTGATGAGAGGCATAGCAAGGCGAGCCGGGGTTGTCCATGCCGGACGCGCTGGATCGCTCCGCCGATTAGCGCATGTTGGGATCCCGCACGCCGAGTGGCTGCGGCTGCGGCGTTGCCTCGCCGCCATCAAGCACCGCTTCGAGCCGGTCGATCAGGCTTCGCAGGCCGGCCGGAAGCGGTGCCTGCAGAGTGTCGTGGTAGATGTGAGCGAGTTCGTGCCCGAGCTTGCCCAGGAGCATCGTGTCGCATCGACCCTCGAGGGTCGTGTCCGACGGGAACGAATTGCCGCGCATAGTCCGCATGCGGGTTGAACGGGATCGTACGAGGAGAGTTTCAGCTCAGCCGCAAATATCAGCAACTTCTCTGGGGACAACCTTCCCGCGCGCCTCCCCAGATCAAAGGATCACAGGCCGAACGGATACAGATCCGCGCCCCCTCCCGCCGCCCGAATGTCGAGCGGTGTCACGGCTTTGGTCTGCTCGAACCAGACGAAGGCGTCGAACTGCTCGGGCAAGACAGCCTCGAAATAGTGGCTCGCGAGCTCCGTCTCGGGCCGGTAGACAACCCCGATAGCACGCTCGAGCCGCGGAGTGGAGAGCGCTTCCCGAAGGTGGTGCCTGTGGCGCCAGTCGGTCAGTGAGGCGGGCATCCCGGCATCGCGGAAGACGCGCTCGTGGCTGTCCGGGCGGGCCGGCAGAACCGTCTTCACCTTCACCGGCTCGTCCCAGTCATCGGCTGCCGCCACCGCGCCGCGATCAGTCCCGAAACCGATCAGCACGGCTTGGTCCCGGTAAGCGGTGCGGCAGAGTTCGCCGATGTTGAACTCCCCCTGCCAGCCCATCGCTGTCGCGGCGGCATTGCCGATATGAGAGTTGTGCGCCCACACGACGGCACGGGCCCGTGGTCCTCCGGCTTCGATGAGCCGCTGGAGCGTGTCGAACATGTGCCGGTCGCGCAGGTTCCAGGATTCGGTCGAGCCCTGGTACATGATGCGGTAATAGTGCTCTGCTGCCCGCGCGATCCGCGCATTCTGGACGGCATCGAAGAACGCCTCGTCACCCGTCCGGGCGGCATAGGCGAGGTGCTTCACCAGAAGCTCGTTGAGCTGATCGAGAAGCGCCGGCGCGCAGGGCTTCTTGTCGCCGTGGAGGACAGCCCGTCCATAGCGCGCCGGATCCGCCAGCCAGGGCGAAATGCAGCCATAGCGCGCACGGGCATCCTTGGCCTCTTCCGGATCCACTTCATCCAGATAAGCCAGGACCGTCGCAATCGAACTGCGAAGCGAATAGACGTCCAGCCCGCGAAAGCTCACCCGGTCCCTAGCGGGGATCTCGCGGTTGTGGGCGTGCAGCCAGGTGATGAAGGCGTGCACCTCGGCATTCCGCCACATCCAGGTCGGGAAGCGCGTGAAAGGCGGCCCATTGCCCGACGGAGCCTCCCGCTCCCGGACGAATGCGTCGAGGCGGGCCGCATCCGGCCAGTCCGCTTCCACGGCGACGATCGTGAAGCCATGCTGCTCGATCAGGCGCTGCGTGATCCTCGCCCGGGCGCGGTAGAACTCGCTTGTTCCATGGGTAGCTTCGCCGAGCAGCACGATCCGGGCGTCGCCGAAGCGGTCGAACACCGGGCCGAAGGCCGGATCGTCGATGTCCGGCAGCGGCTCGGCATGGGCCCTGACCGCTTCGATCTCGGCTGCCGGCGGCTCGTCCCCGTCGCGCTCCCGCACTCGCAGCCGTTCCATCAGACCACTCCCTCAGGAGGGCTGAACAGACGAGGCGCGCGGCCGTTCCCGGTGGATTCCGGACCTGCCCTATTCCTTGACGGCGCCGGTCATCGCCGAGACGTAGTGGTCGACGAAGAAGGAATAGAGGATCACGAGCGGCAGCGAGCCGACCAGCGCGCCCGCCATCAGCGAGCCCCAGCGATAGATGTCGCCGTCCACGAATTCGGAGACGATCGCCACCGGAACGGTCTTGTTCCCGGTCGAGGAC
>JAFAEL010000195.1 GCA_023423995.1 Pseudomonadota bacterium
CGGTAAGGCTGACGACCGGCGCTCAGGACAGCTTGCCGACCGATTCCTCGAGCAGGGCCCACGGCTCCTCGCCGAACTTGCCTCGCCATTCCTTGTAGAAGCCGGCCTTGGCCAGCGCCTCGCGGAAGGGCACCGGATCGACCTCGTTGAAGATCATTCCGGCGGCAGCGAGATCCTTCTGCAGACCGGTATTCTGCCTCGCGACCTCCTCGCGTTCGGCCATGCAGGCATTATTCACGATCCGGGTCACGGTGGCCTGGAGATCGGCCGGTACCTGCCCCCAGGCGCGCCGGTTCATCAGGAACCACCACCCGTCCCACATGTGGTTGGTGACCGAGCAGTATTTCTGCACCTCGAACAGCTTGGCCGCCGAGATGATGGCCGGAGGGTTCTCCTGGCCGTCGACGACCTTCGTCTGCAGGGCGGAATAGACCTCGGCGAAATTGAGCCCGGTCGGGGACGCTCCGAGCGAGCGGAACAGAGACAACCACAGCGCGCTCACCGGCACGCGGATCTTCATGTTCTTGAGATCGTCCGGCTGCACGATCGGCTTGGAGCTGTTCGTGATCATCCGGAAGCCGTTGTCCCAGATCTTGTCCAGTACGACGAAGCCGCCCCGGGTGATCTGGCTACGCAGATGCGCACCGAGCTTCCCATCCATGGCACCCCAGAGCGCGGGGTAGTCCTTGAACGCAAAGCCGACCCCGGAGATGGCGGCGGCAGGGATGATCGTGGAGAGGACGTTCACGCCCGAATTCAGGAAGCATTCCAGCGCACCCGAGCGGAGCTGCGAAAGCATGTCGGAATCGGCGCCGAGCTGATTGTTCGGGAATAGCTGGAACTCGAAGCGGCCGTTCGTCTCGGCCTTCACTTGCTCCGCCGCCTTCGCGAGGTGGACGTTGAGCGGATGGGAGGCCGGCACGTTGGTGCCGATCTTGAAGGTGTGTTCTGCGGCATGCGCGTAGCGAAGCGGCAGAGCCGCTGAGATTGCGCCCGCTCCGGCAATGGTCGCGAAACGGCGTCGGCTGATGGACATGGTCATGATCGTGTTCCTCCCTGTCTGGCTTGTTGGTGGTTCTTTGTTCTGCACCGGCGGCTCAGGCCGGTGGCGCAGCCTTGGCCCCGCGGAACATCAGGCCTGCCTCGCGGAAACCGCCGTCGACGTTCAAGGTGTGCCCGTGAACGTAACGGGCCTCGTCCGAGCACAGGAACACCGCGGCGTCGGCGACCTCTTCCGGCGTGCCGTAGCGCGTCATGGGGATGAGGTAGTTGTAGGCCGCGCGCGTCGGGCCATCATGGGCGAACTTCGCCATCTCGGTCTCGATCGCGCCCGGGGCGATGTTGTTCACGTTGATGCCGAACTCGGCGAGTTCGACCGCCATCACCTTGGTCAGGAGTTCCAGCCCGGCCTTGGCAGCCCCGTAGGCGCCGCGCCCGTGGCCGCCCCGTTGCCCCGAGAGCGAGGCAATGTTGATGATCTTCCCGCTGCGCTGCCGGGCCATCACGCGCGCGGCCGCCTGGGCGACGAAGAACGCGCCCGTGAGGTTGATCGCGATCGTCCGGTTCCAGGTCTCGGCCGTGATGTCGAGGAACGGAGTGTTGCCGCCGATCCCGGCATTGTTGACCAGGATGTCCAATCGACCGTAGCGCGCTTCGATCGCCTCGATCAGGCGCAAGACGGAGCCTTGGTCCGATACGTCGACCTTCGCCGCCATGCCATGGGCCGCGCCGAGGGCAGCAAGCGATTGCCGCGCCCCTTCCTCGTTGATGTCGGCCAGGACGGGGACGGCGCCTTCCGCATGAAGGGCTTTGGCGATTGCAAGGCCGATGCCGCGTGCCCCGCCCGTCACCAGCGCGATCTTCCCACTCAGACGCATCGTTCCCACCCTGTTTCTTCGCCGTCTATCGTTGTTCGCCGTCACGGACGACGCTGAAGAAATTGTCGCCGCCGACCTGGCCGCCCTTGAGCACGAGCTCGAGGCCTGCGCGCTCCGGGCGCTCCGCATGCGCGCGGCAAAGGGGAGAGCCCGGGGCCATCGGCGCAATCGCCGTGAGCGCATCGATGCCGAGCATCGTCGCCGCGTGACTAGAGGTGTCGCCGCCGGAGATCACGGCACGCGGCAGACGCGAGGCGACGAGCACCTCGTCCAGCACGCGGCCGAGTCCCGCCCCGATGCGGTCGTTGACCTGCGCCGGATCGAGACCGGATGCGGCGACGGCCTCGCGCAGGCGGGCGACAGCCGGGTCGTCCGGACCTGCGGCCGTATAGGCGAGCGGGCTCGATCCTTCGGCGAGCGCCGCCAGCGAGCGCTGGGTGGCCTCGGCAATCGCACCTTCCCAGGCCCGGCCGTCCACGGCCTGCTCGGCAGGAACGCGGATCGGCGTGAAGCCGCTTTGCCCCGCGGCCGCGATCTGGCGCGCCGTCACGGGGGAAACGGAGCCGGATACCACGGCGATCCGATCCACTCGGGAAGAGCGGGGTGGGGCTGCCGCACGCGGCAGCAATCCCGCCGCCTGCCAATATGCCGCCAGGGCGATCTCGAGACCCTGCGACCCGATCGCGAAGGTCTGTCCCTGAGATGACTCCCAGATCAGGCGCCCGGCCTCCACCTGCGTCTCGGCATCGAGAACGTCGATCGAGATGATGCGCTTGCCCTGCGCGAACTCGTCGGCGAGCCTTGCCTCGCCCTGTCCCCGCTTCAGCGCCACGAAGTCGACCAGGCCGATGGGCAGCTCCGTTTGGCGCGCGAGGTGAAGCCCGAGATCGGCCTCGTCCATCGGTGTCACGGGATGGCGTGCCATGACGGGGTGGCGGTCAAGCCGGTAACCCGTCCCGTGAGCGAGGGCGAAGAGCTGGCCGAAGCTCTGGAAGCGTCCCATCGAAGGCTCGCCCACGACCATGGGAGCCCAGCCGCCGAGCGTCCGCAGCCCGATCTCGGCTGCGCGACCGATCGAGCCGACATGCGGGGCCGAGTCGAAGGTGGAGCAGACCTTGTAGTGGACGATCGGCGCCCCGAGGTCCCTCAGCATGGAGAATACGGGTGGCAGGTGCTCGTCCATCCAGACGGGACTGCGTGAGCGGGCAATGCCCGCGACGCCGAAGCCGCGGTATCCGCGGAAGGCACGCAGCCGCTCCGGGGAGGGGGGCGACAGAAAGAGTACGGTCTCGAGCCCGGCAAAAGCCAGCGCCTCCATCGATGCCGACGAACCGGTGAAGTCGTCGCCGTAGAAGGCGACGAGCGGCCCGGGCGGAAGGGCTCGCCCTGCCTTCACGCTGCCGCCTCGAGGGCACGGCCGAGGTCGGAGCTCGTCCGAGCGCGCTCGTCCAGCGAAACGCCGGCCACCGCCGCGTCCCACGCTTCGCGCAGCGCCCTGACGCCGGCTCCCGGGCCATCGGGATGGGCCATGATGCCACCCCCCGCCGTCATGATCAGGTCCGTGCTCTGCAGGGCCGCGAAGGTCCCGTGCACCTGCCGGGCGGTCTGCCCGGACGAGAAGACCGGCATCACCGTGCAGGGCTTCTCGGGGAACATTGGTGTCAGGCAGGCCCTGGCCGAGCTGATCACGCTCTCGTCGGTCTCGGAGAACTTGTTGTCGAGACCGTTGACGTGCATGTGGTCGGCGCCCGCGAGGCGCCATAGCTTCTGCCAGGCGACATAGGACCAGCCCAGCATGGGATGGCGCGCGAGGTAGCCCCAACCGTTCCGATGGGCGTGGATCGGGAGCTGCGCGAAGCGGGCCAGTTCGACGAAGCCGACCAGGCCGACCGAGTTCAGGCTCGCCATCAGGCACGTGGCCCCGTGCGCGATGAGCGTGTCGTGCCGCCGGCGCATCTGGTCGAGGTCGCCGGTCAGGTTGAACGCGAACATCGGCTTCTTGCCGGTCCGGTCCGCCTGGGCCTCGATCACGTTCATCACGGCCGCGACGCGCTCGTCGAACGGGCAATCCGGTCCGTCCGATTGCAGTTCGTCATCCTTGATGAAGTCGATCCCGGCTTCGCAAAGCTCGCGGACGAGTGCCGCTGTCGCTTCCGGCCTGAGACCAACGCTCGGCTTGATGATCGTGCCGATGAGAGGGCGACCATGAACCCCGGCGAGCGAGCGGGTTCCGGCGATGCCGAAACGCGGTCCCGGATAGGCATCGGCAAAGGCCGGCGGCATGCGGATGTCGAGCAGCTTCAATCCGCTGACGCATCGAAGTTCGAACAAGTTGCCCGCGACCGTGGCCAGCAGGTTGGGCAACGAGGGCCCGATCGTTCCCAGCGGCCACGAGAGCGTCAACCGTGCCCGCGTCACGGATTCGCCCGGGACTGAGCTCCGGTTCGACGGGAGCGATCGGCCGGGTATGCCCTCCTCGATCACCTCGAGAGCGACGATGCGCGCCGCCGAGCGTTCCTTCAGCTCCGGCGTCTCTCCCGGGATCGCTACGAAGGTGCCGCTGGACTGCTCCCCGGCGATGATTTCCGCCGCGCGAGCGACGTCCATCGGAGTCTCGAGGAGATAGTCGGCTTCGAAGCGGTCGGGGTGCATCGGAAATCCGTCGGGCGTGGAGGCGCCGGGAGCTAGGCCACGCGACATGTCAGGCCTCCATCCACGGGCAAGGAAACGCCCGTGATGTAGCCGGCGTCGTCGGAGGCGAGGAAAAGCGCCGCCTTCGCGATGTCCCAGGCGTCGCCCATCTTGCCCGTGGGGCATGCCGCGTTGCGCGCGGCGATCATCTCGTCGGCCGTTTCGTACTGGCCGGAGATCTGCTGGTGGATTAGCGGCGTATTCATCAGGCCGGGCATGATCGCGTTCACCCGGATCCCGTCGCGGGCATATTGCAGCGCGAGGCCCATGGTGAAGTTGTTCACCGCAGCCTTCGCTGCGTAATAGGCGGTGTACGGGTATCCCGTGTACCGGATCGCCGCGACGGACGAGACGTTGACGATCGCGCCCGACTTCTGCGCGAGCATGTGTGGAAGGACGTGCTTGGCAGCCAGGAAGCAGGTGGTGACGTTGAGGTCGAGCGTCCGATGCCAGGTCGTCTCATCGAGCTCGATCGGCCCGCCCATGCTGGCGTAGCCGACGTTGTTGTGAAGGACGTCGATCCGGCCGTGCTCGGCTACTACCTCCGCGACCAAGGCTTCAACGGCAGCTGAGCTCGTCGCGTCGCATTCATGTGCGCTCGCCCGGCCGCCCTCCGACAGGATTATACCGACAGTCTCCCGTGCTGCCGCCTCGTTGACGTCGACGCACGCGACATGGGCGCCCTCGCGAGCGAACAGGACGGCGGTCGCCTTGCCGTTCCCCCACCCGGGCCCGACCGACCCCGCCCCGAACACGATAGCGATTTTTCCGCTCAGACGGCCAGGCATCACGCGGCCTTGTCGTGAGTGGCCGGCCCGACGCTGTGCCAGTCTTCCCGGCGTGGCG
Organism: Pseudomonadota bacterium; assembly: GCA_023423995.1. GTDB lineage: Bacteria > Pseudomonadota > Alphaproteobacteria > Rhizobiales > Beijerinckiaceae > Enterovirga. The sequence goes on from JAFAEL010000195.1 coordinate 5,415, forward strand.
CATGCTGCGAACGATGCCGTGCGTCGGCACGTGATCCCGGCATGTCCTCCCCCAATTTCATTCTCGACGTTGCGGCGGATGCTAAGGGGGAGCTTCGGCCCGCGACATCTCATTTCGACGCAGGCTGCTGTAAGGATTCCTCACAACACCGCCGCGCCCCGCAACAACATGTCCCGACTACCTCTCAACGCCCTTCGCGCTTTCGAGGCGGCGGCCCGCCTGAACAGCATGTCCGCCGCTGCCGCTGAGCTGGGCGTGACGCACGGGGCCGTGAGCCGTCACGTGCGCAGCCTGGAGGGCGAATTCGGGGTTCCACTGCTGAAGCGGCTTGCAAAGTCGGTCGAACCCACTCCGCAAGGCCGACAACTGGCCTCGTCGCTCGGTCAAGCGTTCGGCATCATGCAGCAAGGCGTGTCCGCGCTCGCCCCATCGCCCCTTACCCTGTCGTGTTCGGCGACCATCAGCATGTTGTGGTTGATCCCGCGGCTGGGAGCCTTCAAGCGAGCTCATCCGGAAGTGGAGGTGCGCCTCAACCTCAACTACGGAGAGGTGGACTTCCTGAGGGACGAAGTCAGCCTCGCTATCCGCTCGACGATGTTCAAGGCGCCGCAAGAGGTTATAATCCGGCCGCTGCTGCGGGAGAATGTCGGTCCGGTCTGCCATCCCGATTATGCGCTTCGGGCAGACCTGAAGACTGTCGCGGACCTCCCGAACGCACGCCTGCTCGGCACTGCGACGCGCCAGTCAGCCTGGCAGGAATGGATGAGGGCCAGCCGTTGGCGTGGTGCACCACTCGTGGCTCAGGAAACCTACGACCACTTCTACTTGCAGATCCAAGCCGCGGCCTGCGGCCTCGGCGTTGCGATGGCACCGCAAATTCTGGTCGACGGTGAGATCCGGCGGGGCCACCTGATTGCTCCGTTCGGCTTTGTCCCCGGACCCCACCACCTCAACCTCTGGATCGCACCGCACGTGCGCAATCGCCCGGATGTCCGGTGTCTCGCGCACTGGATCGAGACTGCAATGCGCTCGCCGGAGATGATCACTCCGCGGGTCTGACTAGCCGACCCACTCTCCCGCCAAGCGGCTCCGTCAGCTAGCGGCAAGGATCTCGCGGTCGGGCTCGGACGAGGCGCCGGCGACTGATGTGGCCCGCGGCCGGGGCTGCCGGCCTTCGCAAGCCGGATTTCGCATTGACAACGTTCCGAAATTGAAGACCAACTGCCTCGATTTTCGGAACGGCTGCAACAGACGGCTGTCCAGAACGGGAGTGAGACGCCGTGGCGGATAACGCCGTCAAGACGGTGGACCGTGTCGCCGCGATCCTGCAGGCGCTCGCGGACACGCGCTCCGGTAACGGGCTTCCCCTCGCAGAGCTGGCATCCGAAACCGGGCTCTCGAAGCCGACCGCCCACCGATTGCTCGGGGCCTTGGGTAATGTCGGTTTCACCTATCAGGAGCTTGAATCCCGCCGCTATCGATTGGGCTCCGGTGCCGCTGCGCTCGGCCGTGCTGCACATCGTCAGGACCTGTCCGCGCTGGCCACGCCCGCCTTGTCCCGTCTTGCGGAGGCCACTGGAGACACGGCCTTCGCATCGGTCGTCGAAGGCTCCGCATCCGTCTGCGTCGCGCGTGCAGTCGGCTCGTTCCCGATCCGAACCCTGACGCTGGAAGTCGGCTCGCGGCGCCCGCTTGGGGTTGGGGCGGGTTCGTTGGCCCTGCTGGCCGCCCTCTCGGACGCGGAAGTCGAGCGGTCGATCGCTCTCAACCGCAACTGGCTGACAGATTTCGCCGGCTTCGCGCCCGAGGAGCTGCCGGGACTCGTGGCTCGGACCCGCCGCGACGGTCACGCACTGAACGAGGGCCGGATCGTCGAGGCCATGAGTGCGATCGCGTTCGCTGCTCGGGACGCGGCTGGCCGGCCGTTCCTGGCCCTTAGCCTGGCGGCGATCCGCGACCGGATGGGAGATGCGCGTCTGCCGGAGCTGGTCCGTCTTCTTCACGAAGAAGCACGCCGACTGGAAGAGCTGCACGCTGTCGGGAACGCGAGGAGATGAGCCGACGCATGGAGAGGAACATCGATGTGGAGCGGCTTCGATCCCGCCATCGCGAGATGTGGCGGATACGGGCTTTGGAGGAAACGGCTCTTCGTGGCCTGGACGAGAAGGTCGTTCTCGGGGCGATTCACCCCTCCATCGGACAAGAAGCCGTCGCGACCGGAGTGATTGCCTGCCTCCGTCGAGACGACCTGCTGCTCTCCACGCACCGAGGCCACGGACATACCCTCGCCAAGGGCGCCTCGCCCGTTGCGATGATGCGCGAGCTGCTCGGCCGGGAG
>JAFAEL010000253.1 GCA_023423995.1 Pseudomonadota bacterium
AGCTTGAAGTCCTCGGCGCCGTCGGCGTTCGTTCGGATGATCAGGTCGAGCCCGTGATGCTCGACGTCGTAGAGGACGAGCGGCGTCCTGGCCGCGACCAGGCGGCGCTCCGCCTGCGGGTCGGCACGGTCGAGGAGCCAGACCTCCGAGGTCTCGTGGTCGGCGATCCGGATGACCACGAAGGCGCCGGAGGTGGTCTGGTCGATGTCGATGAACCAGCCGACCTCGCTCTCCTCGTAGATCAGTTCGTCCTCTGACTGCGCCTGGCCGAGGCGGTGGCGCCTGACGCGGGCCGGCCGATGGTTCTCGTCGACCTCCACGTAGTAGAAGGTCCGCCCATCCAGGCACCATATGACCTCGCCCGAGGTGTGCTTGATCTCGTCCGAGAGGTCGGAGCCCGTCGCGAGGTCGCGTATCCGGATTGTGTAGAGCTCGGATCCGGCGATGTCGGCGCTCCAGGCCAGCAGCTTGTGGTTCGGGGAGTGGGTGGCGTCCTGGAGGTCGAAATAGGCGAGGCCCTCGCTCTCCTTGTCGCCGTCGAGCAGGATCGACGCCTCGCCGCCGTCGCGCGGCTCGCGGCAGATCAGCGGGTGCTGCCCGCCTTCGCGGTAGCGGGTGAAATAGGCGAACGGCCCGTCGGGCTGCGGGACGGTGTCGTCGTCCTCCTTGATGCGGCCGCGCATCTCCCGGACGAGCGTCTCGCGGAGCGGCCCGAGATCGCCGAGCATCGCGTCCGTGTAGGCGTTCTCGCGCTCGAGATGCTGGCGGATGGCGAGCGGGAGGGCAGTCCCGTCCTTCAGGACCTCGCGCCAGTTCTCGGCCTTGAGCCAGGCATAGTCATCCTGGATCTCCTGGCCGAAGAGTTCGAACCGGTGCGGATATCGCTCGGCGACGGGCGGCACGAGGTCGGGGGAGGGCGTCCAGGACGAGTCGGCCACGGGCGAATACTCCAGCGGGAGCGGCCCACGGCCGCCTTCCGGCAGCGCATTAGGCGGCCCCACGCCGCTTAGCAACGCGCAGCGGGCGAAAGCAGCTTGACTTGATATAGGATTATATGCTTATATATCGGCCGGATCCCGTCCTCCGAAGCCACAGCTTACATCTGGAACATATCATGAACAAGCGTCTCGCGTCGAAACCGGCAGGCCTGTCCCACATGGCAGAGCGGCTCCTCGCCGCGCTCGGCGAGCCGGACGCGATCGCCATTCCCGATCCGACCCGGGACGGCACGGTGATCGTCCGGGGAACGCGACGCGGCGTGTCCGTCGGGCGCGGAGCCTACCCGGAGGCGGCCTGCCAGGAACTCGACCGGCACGATCTCGTCAGGCGCGGGGAGGGGCGGGCCTTCTGCCTGTCCGAAACGGGACGGCAGCACCTCCGCCGCGCCCTGGCGGCGCCGGACGATGCGTTCCGCGACCAGCACGCCGAGATCACGACGGAGGCCGTCATGGAGGAAGCGGGCTCCAGCGCCGTCGCGGTCAATACGGCCGAGAGCCCGCTGGACTGGCTGCGGCGGCGCAAGGACCGTGACGGCGCGCCCATGATCGATGCGGCCGCCTACGAGGCAGGCGAGCGGCTGCGACGGGACCTGACCCTCGGAGGCATGATGCCCTCCGTCACCGCCCGCTGGGAGGGCGCGATCGGCTCGGGCGGCGGACCGCGTGATCCGGCAGGAGCCACGGACGCGATGATCGCCGCGCGCCAGCGGGTCCGCCACGCGCTGGCGGAGGTCGGGCAGGATTTTGCGGACCTGCTGCTCGACTTGTGCGGGTTCCTGAAGGGCCTGGAGACGATCGAACGCGAGCGCCGCTGGCCGCCGCGCTCCGGCAAGGTCGTCGTGCGCCTCGCCTTGAGGCGCCTCGCCGAGCATTACGGGCTCGAGGCCGAGGCGCGCGGCCCGGAACGCTCGCGGGGCCTGAGGACCTGGGTCGCGGGAGAGGAAGCATCCAAGCGAGTCGCGGGCTTTTAGGCGAAGTCGATCTCGGTGATGTCCATTCGCCCGTGCAGCACGCGTACGAGGAGGAGCGCGTCAGGCTCCACCTCGTAGAACAGGACGTAGGTGCCGGAAGGGATGCTTCTTAGGTTGGGGCGCAACTCGGTCCGCGGTCGCCCAGCAAAGGGATTGTCCAGCAGCATCATAAGGACTGTCTCGAACCGGTCGAGCAGCCGGTCCGCTGCCCTTTCGCTGTCGCGGGCGATGTACGACCAGATCGCAAGGAGATCCCGCCGCGCGGCGGGGGTCCGGAGGAGCTTACGCCTCACCGGGCCGGGTCTGGCCGGCCGAACGACGTGCGGCGCGAGCCTCCTGCTTCAAGCTTTCCATGTCGAGGTCGTCGGGGGCTCCGCTTTCGATGCCCTCTTCAATCTCCCGTCGCAACCGGTCGAGTTTCGCCTCCCGCCGCCGCTCCTGCTCCTGAAGAAGCCGCAACCCGTGGCGAACGGCGTCGCTGGCGGAGCCGTAGCGGCCGGTCGCGACCAGCCGGTTCAACAACTCGTCGTAATGTGGACCAAGGGAGAAGCTGGAGGGCATGGTCGCTCTGCTGTCGAGAGAGGATATCGCTCCTAAGCCCAAGAGAGAAGCGCCTGACCGGTCAGGCCGCCGCGGCCACCCGTGCCGCCTCGCCCCGGATCCGGTCCACCATCGAGCGCAGGCCGTTCGAGCGCTTGCTCGTGATGTGCTGGCCGAGCCCGAGGTCGCGGAAGATCTGCAGGGCATCGTTCTGCAGGATCGTGCGGGCGGTCTGGCCCGAATAGAGCGAGGCCAGGAAGGCGACGAGGCCCTTGGTGATATGGGCGTCGCTGTCGGCCGCGATGGTGATCACGGCGTTCGCGCCCGCGCCGCTCGTCTGCATGTCTAGCCAGACCTTGCTCTGGCAGCCCGGAACGAGCTTCTCCTCGGTATGCAGCTCCGCCGGCATCGGCGGCAGGAGCCGCCCGAGCTCGATCAGGTACTCGAACTGCTCGGTGGGGTCCTCGAGCAGCTCGAAATTGGAAACGATCTCGTCGAAGGCAGGAAGCATGGGCTCGGCGTCGATTGGGTATATTTCATATAGGCGCGACGGGCGGGGGACGCGAGGCGATCCCTCATGCTGCGAAGACTCCCGCGGCAGATCGCGCTAGGCCGCCTCATGCGCCTCCTCCTCTCCATAGCCGCGTCGCTGCTGCTTCTCGCATCGCCCCCGAGCCGGGCGAGCGAGGAGGGGCGCCTGAGCGAATCCGAGATGCTGGCCTTTCTGGTTCAATGCATCGGGACCGGCCCGAACGGGTCGCCGTCAATCGTGTCGCGGCCGGGGAGTTCCTGCCGAACCCCGCAGGAGGTGGCTTCAAAGCCTGATTGGCGAAAGCACGATTGGCCGGACCGCCGGGATCCGGCGGTCCAGCCTCTTGGGCACCAGGCGAGCGACTCGGTGCTCGACAGGGGCTTTCCGTTTCCCGCTGTCGTCCAAACCTTCGACTTCGGCGATGCGGGACGGCGCTTCGGCGTCAAGGACGAGGGCCAGGGCGGCGACGGCGGCGACGCGGTGGCCATCCTGAAGGGAGCAGCCTGGGTCTTTTTCACGGAAGATGGCGGAAACGGCCGCCAATGGTTCGTCGCCGAAGCCTGCCGGACGGCGCCCGGGCCGAATGCTGCGCACGAGAGCTGGCTCCTGTTCGACAACACCGTGACGCGCCACGGTTGGCGCGACCGTCTTGCCCGGTTGCGGATCACGCGCTCGCCCCACGAATGTCCGGACCGCTTCAGCAACGCCTACACGCGGTTCCGGCGCGCCACGATCCCCGTGCCTTACCGGGCCGTCGCCGGATCGCAGCCGGTTCGAACTGGAACCTGGAAGGTCGATTCCATCGTCTCGGACCATTTCGGCGGCCGCAGCATCGAGAGCGCCGACCATCTCGAGCGGTTCTATTTCGGACGCGGGCTCGGCAAGTATCGCTGGGAGCGCTGGGAGGAACTGTCCCGCTCCCGCCAGCCGGACGTTCCCGGGCGGGCGCGCACGCTGGCCGAATCCGGCCGCTGCATGCCGCTGCCCTATTCCGATGCGCCGGGCCCGGGCTGGGTCATGATCGATTGCCGGACCTGGACCAACCTCGTCCGCCAGCGCGCGAAGTGGAGCGCGTCGGAGCTCGGCTGGCCCGGCACGGCCGTTGACGCCATTCGTTCGGGAGCAGGCCGGCCCCGTTCCCCTTGACGGGCGCGTGCGGGTGAATTGTAGTCGGGTGCCTGGGGATCGCGATCTCCCCACGAGGCGACATGCCCAAGCATCGCGTCCGCCTTTTCGGAAGGACGTACGCGCATGGCCTCCACCAGCAGCATCTCGTCATCAAAGCTCGCGCGGCTGATCGGCCGCCCGGATTGCCCTGACCTCGTCGATGTCCGCACCGACGAGGATTTCGCGGCCGATCCGCGCCTCGTCCCAGGCTCCGTCCGCCGCCCCCATGATCAGGTCGAGGATTGGCTCGATGCGATCCGCGGCTCGCGCGTGATCGTCATCTGCCAGCGCGGCTTGAAGTTGTCCGAGGGCGTTGCCGCCTGGATTCGCTACCACGGGATGGAGGCCGAAATCCTCGAAGGAGGAACGGAGGCCTGGGCGGCTTCAGGGCAACCGGCCGTGCCCGAAGCGAAGCTGCCGCGTCGCGATCGGGCCGGTCGCACGGTCTGGGTGACGCGCTCCCGGCCGAAGATCGACCGCATCGCCTGCCCATGGCTGATCAGGCGCTTCGTCGATCCGCAGGCCGCGTTCCTGTTCGTGAGCCCGCCGGAAGTGCAGTCGGTTGCGGAGCGGTTCGACGCGACGCCGTTCGACATCGACGCGAAGGGCGTGTTCTGGACGCACAGGGGAGAGCTGTGCAGCTTCGACGTCTTTGTCGAAGAGCTCGGGCTCGGGACTGAACCGATGTTGCGGCTGGCGACCATCGTGCGGGGTGCCGACACCGCGCGGCCTGACCTCGCGCCGGAATGCGCCGGCCTGCTTGCGGCCTCCCTCGGCCTGTCGCGCATGTATGCCGACGACCTCGCCCAGCTCGAGGCGGGCATGGGCCTCTACGACGCCTTCTATCGTTGGTGCCGCGACGCCGTGGATGAAACTCACAACTGGCCGGCGCGCCAGCCGACCGGGCAGGTCGCAGCATGAGCGGATCGGTGGCCATGGAGCGTGAGGTGGAGAGCGGGGCGCTCGGCCCCGCTCATGGCGTCCCCTTCCGGGAGGCGGTGCGCGTCTGGGCGAGGATCGCGCTCCTGTCCTTCGGGGGGCCGGCCGGGCAGATCGCGCTCATGCACCGCGTCCTCGTGGACGAGAAGCGCTGGATCGGCGAGGTCAGGTTCCTCCATGCGCTGAACTTCTGCATGCTGCTGCCAGGGCCGGAAGCGCAGCAGCTCGCGACCTATATCGGCTGGCTGCTCCACCGCACGAAGGGCGGCCTGGTCGCCGGCGGATTGTTCATCCTGCCTGGGCTCTTGTCGATCATGGCGCTGAGCGTCATGTATGTCGCGCTCGGCAGCGTTCCGGCCGTCGCGGCGCTGTTCTTCGGGCTCAAGGCCGCGGTCCTCGCCATCGTCCTCCAGGCGATCGTCCGGATCGGGTCCCGCGCCCTCAAGAACGGCGTCATGCTCGCGATTGCCGCCATGTCCTTCGTGGCGATCTTTGCGCTGGACGTGCCGTTCCCGGCGATCGTGCTGGGCGCCGGAGCGATCGGCTACTTCGGCGGCCGGATCGGGCTGAAGGCCTTCCTCGGCGGTGCTGGCCACGGCTCCGCCGCGGCGGGCGCGGTCCTCGCTGATGCCGAGTCCGCGCTCGGGGAGGGCACGCCGGCCCACGCGCGCCCCAACCTCGGATGGGCCCTGCGCATCGGGGCCGCCTTCCTGGCGCTCTGGCTCGTGCCGGTGGCGGCGCTTCTGCTCTTCCTCGGCACGGACGATGTCTTCAGCCAGATCGCCGTCTTTTTCTCCAAGATGGCGGTCGTAACCTTCGGAGGTGCCTATGCGGTGCTTGCCTATGTCGCGCAGGCCGCCGTGGAAACCTATGGCTGGCTGAAGCCCGGCGAGATGCTGGATGGGCTGGGCCTCGCGGAAACAACGCCCGGCCCGCTGATCATGGTGACGCAGTTTGTCGGCTTCCTGGGGGCCTTCCGGGCGCCAGGGAACCTCAATCCCTATGCTGCCGGGATACTGGGCGGCATCCTGACGACATGGGTCACCTTCGCGCCCTGCTTCCTGTGGATCTTCCTCGGTGCGCCCTATGTGGAGGCGCTTCGCCACAACAAGCCGCTTTCGGCGGGGCTGGCCGCCATCACGGCCGCGGTGGTCGGCGTGATCCTCAACCTCGCGATCTGGTTCGCGCTGGAAACGATCTTCCTGGAGAGGCGGGCGGTGGCGACGCCGTTCGGCTCCATCGACCTTCCGGTCCTCGCCAGCGTGAACTGGGCGGCTCTCGCCCTGTCCGCGGCCGCGACGGTCGCGGCGCTTCGCTTCAAGGTCGGCGTCCTGTCCCTGGTGACCGGCGGCGCCGCGGCCGGTCTCGTCTATCACCTCGTGACCGGACGGCTCTGAGGATCAGGGCCGGGGTGCGGGGATCACGCTGGTTCCCCCTTGCCGACCGACGATCCTGTGCGCCTGGTCCAGGCCGTCCCTGGCGACCTTTGCGCCGCCCGCCGCGATCGCCGCCTCGACTGCTTCGGCAGGCATGGCCGCAATGCCCTTCTGGAGGAGCGATGCGAATGGCTGAGCCGAAGGATTGTCGAGGGCAGGGGCGGCCATCCGCTGATCCGGACGGCTCCTGTCGCGCTCTGGCGAAAAGAGGAAGATGGTTGTTATGGCTGCAATCGCAGCAATCACCCGAAGCATCTTCTCGAATACCTGCCCTGTTGTAACCAGATCATTTCCGTTCGCTAAAGAAATGGTAGCTTTTTGGGCTCGCCGCAGGTACGATTAATGGCCGGTTAAGCGCATAAGCTAGCGCCGAAGCAGATCCGATTCGGCGTCTCTCCTTAGCTTTCATTTAAGCTCGGGAGCGCATGGTCCCCTCATGAGTGCCAGAGGGCGCGGCCAACGCGCGAACAGTTTGGGACGCACCGAGTTGAGCTCCGCCCTGCGGACGCCCTCCTGGGGCGCCGTGCAAGCTTCGACGGCCGGCGGAACGCGCCGGCTGAACGACTTCATTCTGAGTCGCCTGATCACGGGCGCCGTCGGGCTCGCATGCCTGTCGCCTTACCTCGCTTGGCGAGGCACGTCGTCCACTCTCGACGCCGTGCTTGCGCTCGGGCTCGTCGCTCCGCTTGGGGCGGCCTATCTCGCCAATCGCTTCCACCGCCTCGATATCGCCTATGCGGTCTCGGCAGCCGGAGCGGCGGCGCTGGTGCTGTGCGTCTTCGCCGGAGGCGGACCTCTGGCCTGGCCGGCGGCGGTCTGCCTCGCCGCTCAGCCCCTGGAGGCGCTGGCCGCAGGAGAGCGCCGGAACGCCCTCGTGGCGGCGCTCGTCTCCGCGCTGGCCTGCCTGGTGGTCGCGGGCGGCATCCCGAGCGCACTTTCCTCCCAGCCGGAAGTCCTTCCGGCGGGGTTCGCCCTGCTGTTCCTGCTGGCCGGAACCATCGTGGAGGGCGGCCTTCGCGTCTTCCGTTCAGGCTCGGAATCCGCCCCCGCGGTTCACGCCCCGACCGACGACGAGGAATCGGCGCTGCGCGAGAGCTTCGGCGATCTCGTCACGTTCCATGACCGGCAGGGCGATGTGCTCAAGGCGACCGGTGCGGCCGGCACGCTCGCGGGGCGTCCCGCTTCGGCCCTTCTCGGGTCTGGCCTCTTCGGCCAGGTCCACATCCCCGATCGGCCGGCCTACCTGAAGGCGCTCGGCGATGCCGCCGCGGGCCTGGGCCCGGTCGCGGTCGAGTTCCGCCTCGCGATCACGTCCGAGCGCGAGCCGATGCGGCTCGTCTGGGTGGAGATGCGCGCCCATGCCGTGAAGCGGGCGGGCGATCCCGGCGCTGTCGTCGCCGTGATGCGCGACGCCTCGGCCAGCCGGCGTCATGCGGAAGAGCTCGACGCGGCGAGGCTGGAGGCCGTGCAGGCTTCCGAGATGAAGGGCCGCTTCCTTGCGACGGTGAGCCACGAACTCCGCACGCCGCTCAACGCGATCATCGGCTTCTCGGAGCTTCTGTCGGCCGAGCACCCCTACCTGATGGGCGAGGAGCGGCGGAAGGAATACGCGACGATCATCAAGAACTCGGGGCACCACCTGCTCGAGGTCGTGAATACGCTCCTCGACATGTCGAAGATCGAGTCGGGGAACTTCACCGTCTCGCCCGAGCCGTTTAGCATCACGGATCTCGCGAACGGGTGCTGCGACCTGATGGCGCTGAAGGCCGAGCAGGGGAAGGTGCGCCTGGAGCGCCGCCTCGCCGCCGGCCTGCCGGAGCTCGTCGCCGACCGGCGTGCCTGCCGCCAGATCCTGATCAACCTCCTGTCCAACGCCGTGAAGTTCACGCCGGCGGGCGGCAGCGTGACCCTGACCATCGCGCGCGACGGCGACCACGTCGTCCTCAGCGTCGCGGACGACGGGATCGGCATCCGCGAGGCGGATCTTCCGCGGCTCGGCGATCCCTTCTTCCAGGCCGGCGACCTGCATCGCCGCCCGCACGAGGGGACCGGCCTCGGCCTCTCCGTCGTGCGCGGCCTCGTCGGGCTGCATCACGGCTCCATGTCGATCGAGAGCGGCCCCGGCGCCGGCACGGTGGTCACGGTGGCGCTCCCGCTTGCAGGCGAGATCGAGACCCGGCAGATGCGTCCCGTCGCGGTGCGGACGGCCGTTCGGCTGCCCCCGCGTCTGGTAGAGAGGAAGATCGCTTGAGCAAGGACCGAGTCAGCCCTCAGACCGCAAGGCCTGGGTCTGGACGGACGATCTCCCGCGAGCGTGCCTCGGCTTCGTCGCGCGTCGAGCGGCTTGCTGCGCCGGCCTTGCGTTTCGCCGCCAAGCGGCCGGGTTTCGTGCTCGGCGCCGCCGTGCTCCTCGCGACGACGAGCGCGATCGGCTGGAACGCCCTCAGCCAGGGTGGCCGCCATCCCGCGCCCCTCTTCAAGCCGAAGGCGCCCGGCCAGGCGGAAGCCCCGCGCCGGATGGAGACGGCCGCCTTCCAGCAGCCCGTGGCCATTCCCGTCCCGGTCCCGCGTCCCGATCCGACCACCGTCGGCTCGGTCGTGCCGCCTCCTGCACCGCCGCCCCCGGCCGCAAAGCCCGCAGCAGCGCCCGCGGACCCGATCGGGAGCCTGATCCGTGGCGGCGAGGCGAGCGCCCGCCCGGCCGAGATCCGCCCCGACCCGCGCGTCATGGCCGTGCAGAAGGCACTGACGAAGCTCGGCTACGGCCCGCTGAAGGCCGACGGCCTGCTCGGATCGGGCACGCGGCAGGCGCTCGAGCGCTTCGAGCGCGACAACAGCCTGCCGATCACGGGCGGGCTCGGAATCCGCACGACCCGCCAGCTCGCCTCGGTCTCCGGCACGCAGATCGAGTAGGAGCGCGCGTCGTGAGCCGCATCCGCTCCGATTTCTGGGTCTCCGCCCATCTGCGGCGCTGCGCGCTTGAGGGGATCGATGCCGTCCTGCGGCGTCGGGGCTCGGAAGAGGCCGGCGCGATCTATCTCACCATCGACCGGCTCGACGGCACGGCGGATCTCCTCGGCCCCGCGCCGCAATCGCTCGTGCCGGAGGGGGAGGTGGATCGCCTGTTCGCCCTCGTGCTCGCCAACCGCACGCCGCTCGAGATCGAGGAGCGGATGCAGCGCGAGATCAGGTTCGATCCAGACCTCTGGTGGATTTCGATCGATGATCGGCAGGGCCGCTCGCTGGTCGAGCCGGTGAGCGCCGGGCCGGCTCCGTAGCCGAGGCTGCGCGGGCGCCATCGGCGGCGGCCTCCCGCTTCGGGCTCTTGGCCGCGCGGGTCCGCCGCGGCTTCGGCTCGGCGCCGAGGATCCGCATCGCGGCCGCGCGCGAGGTGGTCCGGCAGATCTGCCGCAGGCGAAACACCCGCGGCACCGATCCGGCGATCCGCGGATCGACCGTGAGGAGGATGCGCACGCATTCCTCCAGCCGCAGTCCCACCGCGACCAGCGCCAGCGCGAAGAGCTCCGCTTCGACGAGATCGTCCAGTCCCGAGCCCGGCGGAGACGCAAGGCCGAGCGCAGTGCCAAGCTCCCCGCAGAGCCCGGCGACATCTCCATCCGCGGCGGCGGCGAGCAGGCGCTCGCGCCGCCTCTCCGGGAGCGGCGGCAGGCTGGGGGCATCGACGGCGGTGGCGGAGACGAGCTCCTCCCGGATGCGGTCGCGTTCGGCGGGATCCGCCGCAAACCGGAAGAGGGCTCCGCGGTCCGCGGCCGACAGGTCGGGCCGAGCGAGAAGCGCCTGGGCGAGTTCCCGGTCCTGCAATGCCTGCCCGACCAGGGCGTGACGCTGGTGGGCATCGAGCGGCTCGTCCGCTTCGGCGGACGGCACGGTCGGGGGCGCGACGTCCGGAGGGGCCTCGTCCTCGGCCGCCGCATCAGCAGAGCGGGCCTGGCGGCGCTCCGCCAGGAGCTGAAGCACGCGAGGCGGCGCCTCGGGCACCTGCTTCAGCATGGCGGCGACGTCGGCCACGACATCGTCCGGGACGAGCGGGATCAGCCCGAGAGCCAGGGCTTCGTAGGTCTGCACCGCGCGCCGGTCGCGAGTTGGGCTCGAGACGAACTCGCGTGTGTGAAGGGTCAGCAGAACCGGGCGCAGCTCGCGGTCGCCAGCGCGTGCGAGCATCGCCAGGCCTGCCAGATCGGATTGATGCAGGCTCGACATCGACGGCTCGGCGGCTGACTTCCTTATAGGTTCGGCAACCTTACCGACCTCCTAACCAGCCGTGCGCGCTCGCACGTTCAAGTCCGTGGAAACGGGTCATTAACCATAAACGCGGTCAAACGCGCCAAACGACTCGGGGGAGGGCGGCATGCCGCTTCCACAGACGATACCTGCCGGAAAGATCATTCCGTTGCCGACGCGCGGCGAGCGGGCAAGCCAGCGGATTCTGCGCGACGACGCGGAGCGGGGGCGCATCCTGCTCTTCACGGGCGTGCGCTACGAGCGCATGGTCGAGGACGCCGACGAGAGCGTGGCCGAGCTCTCCGGCCGTCCTCGCCGCGACCACGACATCCTGTCCTGAGAACGAGGGTGCCGGCCGGACGGAGCGCATCCGCGCTTCTGCTGCCTCGGGCCTGCGGGGCGCTGCTCGGGGCGTTGGCTTTCGCCGGCTGCGTGGAGCGCGGCGATTTCGGCCGCGTGAAACAGAATTCGACCTGGAACGATCTCCTCCAGGCGACCGGGTCGGTGGCTGCGGCGGGCCGCGGCGAGCCGGTCTCTCCCTACGGCTACACGGACGACGAACGCGAGTTCCGTAACCGCGCCTGGCGCTTCCTCGTGCCGGCGCACGATTTCGTCTGGTTCGAGCGCGCGCTCGCGGACCTCGCCGCAAAACGGGTGCTGCCACCCGGGGCCGGCGCCGGGGATCCGACGGTCTACCACCGGGCGCTTCTCTCGGACGGGGCGATCTCGCCGGCGTCGCGCTACCGGCGGCTATCCGACGATGCAGCCGCCGATGCGCGGCTCCTGCCCAAGCTGCTGGACGTGGCCTCGCGGGTGTTCACGGCCGATGCCGTGCGGCTGAAGACCCTCAACCACGCAGTCGCAATCAGCCCGGCGGATATGGCGAACGCGGAGGCCCGCGTCGCAGAGAATCGCTGCCTGCTCGCCTGGGTGGCTTTCGGGCTCGAGCAGCGCATCTTCGAGTACCGCTATGCGCTGGAGCATCTCGTGATCGAGACGCCTCAGTCCGATGCGGTCCCGGCAGAGCGCTCGCTGACCTTCCTCGAGAGCCGGCGGGCGCTTCTCTCGCGGTTCGATGTGCCGCCGCTCCTCGGCCCGCCCTGCAGCCGGGCGTTAAGCGTCCAGCCCGTGATCGAAGCCGCACCCGAACCGGCACCGCCCCTGGTGCTGAAGGGCTGAGAGGCGCATTGCCGCCGTCCCGCCTATATGAGGCTCTATGAGCCGCCGCTCCTCCCAGAAATCCGGTCCCATGAGTCTTCCAGCCGACACGGCAGAGGCGCCTTTCTGGCGCACCAAAACGCTCGAGGAGATGAGCAGCGCCGAGTGGGAGAGCCTCTGCGACGGGTGCGGCCGCTGCTGCCTCGTGAAGCTCGAGGACGAGGACTCGGCCGAGATCCACTACACGGATGTCGGCTGCACGCTCCTCGACGGGACGAGCTGCCGCTGCCGCTCCTACGCGACGAGGCAGGAGATCGTGCCCGATTGCGTCCGGCTCACGCCCGAGACCGTGCGCTCGATCCGCTGGCTTCCGCCGACCTGCGCCTATCGGCTCGTCGCCGAGGGGCGGGACCTCTATTGGTGGCATCCGCTCGTCTCCGGCGATCCGGAGACGCCGCATATCGCCGGCGTCACGGTCCGCGACCGCCTCGCCGGGCCGGAGGAAGATTTCGAGGAGGAATATCTCTTCGAGCAGATCGTGGAATGGCCGGCCGAGGCGCCGATCGAGCCGTTATCGGCCCGGGCGCGACGCCGAAGCGGCCGGAACTGAGTCACTTCGGCCACGTTTCCCCGAGGTGACGCGCCCGCCCCGCGGGCGCAGAGAAATTCACTCTTCCGGGAGACGACCATGGGTCTGTTCACGTCGCCGATCAAGACGTTCGATGATCTGTATCTGCACACGCTGCAGGACATCTATTACGCCGAGCAGCAAATCACGAAAGGTCTGACCGAGATGATCGGCAAGGCCGAGAATACTGCTCTCAAGCAGGCCTTCCAGAAGCATCTCGGCGAGACCGAACAGCAGATCAAGCGGCTGGAGGATGCCTTCCAGATCCTCGGCAAGCCGGCCAAGGGCGCGACCTGCCCGGCCATCGACGGCATCATCAAGGAAGCGCGCGAGATCATCTCCGATTGTGACGACCATGAGGTTCGCGACGCCGCGATGCTGGCCGCCGCGCAGGCCGTCGAGCATTACGAGATCACTCGCTACGGCACGCTCGTGTCATGGTCGAACCAGCTCGGGCGGAAGGACGTGGCCGCCCTGCTCGAGAAGACCTTGAACGAGGAGAAGGCCACCGACGAGAAGCTGACCAAGCTCGGCGAATCTCGGGTGAACAAGAAGGCTGCCTGACAGCAGCCGGGATGGAGACCAGCGGCGGCCGAAAGGCCGCCGTTTTCTTTTGTGCGGCGCCGCCAGCGACCGGGTTAACTATGCTCAATTTCGCATGAAACCGGACAGAGATTCCAGAGTTGCCTAGTCCAGAAGCTTGGCCATTCGCCACGAGGGCAACATGACGCTTGGAACCATCCTCCTCATCATCCTCATCCTGCTGCTGATCGGCGCCATACCGAGCTGGCCCCATTCGCGCGGGTGGGGCTACTACCCGTCGGGCGGTATCGGCCTCCTCCTGGTCATCGTGCTGATCCTGCTGCTCTTGGGACGCCTCTGATCGGGAGCTCTCAATCGCCGGTTTGGATCTATGAAAATAGTCCTTGACACCGGCGCGCTGCCGGGCTAGGGTCGGCCCACGCTGAGGAATTGCGCCGAGAACATCGGTCGCGGCACGGCCCACCCGGGCCGAAAACTCGGCGGACCAACACGATCTGATTTGGACGCGGCTGGAGCCATCTCCGGCCGCGTTTTCGTTTGGAGGGCGCGATGCCGCGATTGCGGAGGATCGGAGCGGCCGAGATCGAACTCGGCCGGATCGGCTATTGCGATCTCGCGCGCGATCCGCACGAGGTCGCCGCCGCGCTCGAGATCAATATCTCGACGCTCTACAGCTGGGCCCGCAAGTACAGGTGGCCGCCGCGGCGGATGCAGCGTCAATCGGCCATCAGACCCGATTTCGTGCGGCCCGATCCGGCCGGGATCGCGAGCGCGGGGGTGGCCGGCCAACTCGCGAGGCTGGAGCGCCTGGCGAGCCAGAGCATCGCTGCCCTCGAGGGAGCGGCCGCGTCCGGACAGGCGACGGATCCCGAACGGGTTGCCCGTGCCCTCGCAACCCATGTCCGCACGCAGGCCCAACTGAACAAGCTGCAATCGGAACGGCATGAGGAGCCCGCAGATGCTGACGAGCCGCCCCCGCGCACGCTCGCCGAACTCCGCGACGAGCTTCGTGAGCATTTTGCGCGGATCCAGGACGAGGAAGAGGGCTGACGCTTTCGTCGACAGGCTGACGCGAGCCGAAACCGAGGAAATTCTCGCGCACTGGCCGATCTACTGCCGCCCTTCGCAGCGGCCACCGGAGAGCTGGGGTGATCCCCGCGCCTGGTCGGCCTGGCTGGTTCTCGGCGGGCGCGGCGCCGGCAAGACTCGGACCGGCGCCGAATGGGTTTGCGGCGTGGCGCATGGCGAGCCCGGCTTCGCGGAGCCGAAGGTGGGCCGGATCGCGCTCGTCGGCGAGACCCTCGCGGCCGTGCGCGACGTGATGATCGAAGGCCCGGCCGGGATCATGTCGCTCTGTCGCAAGGGGAAGCGGTCTCCACCGGCCTGGTATCCCGCCTTGCGGCGCCTCGAATGGGAGAACGGCGCGGTCGCCCATGCCTTCTCGTCGGAGGATCCGGACTCGCTGCGTGGACCGCAATTCGGCGCCGCCTGGTGCGACGAACTCGCGAAGTGGCGCTATCCGACGGAGACCTGGGACATGCTGCAGTTCGGGCTGCGCCTCGGTGCGGCGCCGCGCGAGGTCGTCACCACGACGCCGCGCCCGCTGCCCCTGATGAAGCGGCTGCTCGCCGATCCGCAGGTGATCGTCAGCCGCTCCCGCACGATGGACAACGCAAAGCACCTCGCGCCCTCCTTCCTGGACACGATCGTCGGCCGCTATGCGGGAACGCGCCTCGGGCGCCAGGAACTCGATGGCGAGCTCATCGAGGAGCGCGAGGATGCGCTCTGGTCGCGCGAGAGGATCGAGACCTTGCGGGTGGATGCCGCGCCGGCCCTCGTCCGCATCGTGGTCGCGGTGGATCCGCCGGCTTCGTCGGGCGCTCGCGCCGATGCCTGCGGGATCGTGGTGGCCGGCGTGGATTCGGCCGGGCGCGGCTACGTGCTCGCCGATGCCAGCCTCGAGGCCGCGCGCCCGACGGACTGGGCCGAGAAGGCGATCGCCGCCTACCGGCGCTGGAGCGCGGACGCGCTCGTCGCCGAGGCGAACCAGGGCGGTGAGATGGTGCGTGCCGTCCTCGCGCAGGTCGATCCCGGCGTCCCGATCACGACGGTCCATGCGAGCCGGGGCAAGTATGTGCGGGCGGAGCCGGTGGCGGTGCTCTACCACCAGGGGAGGGTGCACCATGTCGGCGCCTTCCCGCAGCTGGAAGACGAGCTCTGCGATTTCGGCCCCGGCGGCCTGTCCTCCAACCGCTCCCCCGACCGCCTCGACGCGCTCGTCTGGGCAGTGAGCCACCTGATGCTGTCAGGCGGGGAGCCCAGGGTGAGGGTGCTCTAGATGCCGAATCTCTTTTCACGCTTCTTCGGGCGCGCGCCCGAAGAGAAGGCCTCGCGTGCGCCGCTGCCGGCGCATGGCGGCGGGGTTGCGTTCTATCTTGGCGGGCGGGCGGCCTGGACGAGTCGCGACTATGCGGCGCTCGCCCGCGAAGGGTTTGGGCGCAATGCGGTCGTGCATCGCGCCGTGCGCCTGGTGGCCGAAGCGGCGGCCGCGATCCCGCTCGACCTCATGCAGGACGGTAGGGCGATGGCCCGGCATCCGCTGCTGGACCTGCTCGGGCGCCCGAACCCGCGCGAGGCAGGAACGAGCTGGCTCGAGAGCGTCTATGGGCATCTTCTCGTCTCCGGAAACGCCTATCTGGAGGCAGTCGCTGTCGAGGGCCGGCCGCGCGAACTCTATGCGCTGCGCCCGGACCGGATGCGGGTGGTGCCCGGGCCGGACGGCTGGCCGGCCGCCTACGAGTACCGGGTCGGGAGCAGCACCGTCAGGTTCGACCAGGCGGGCGAGGTGCCGCCGATCCTCCACCTGACCCTGTTCCACCCGCTCGACGATCATTACGGCCTGTCGCCCATGGAGGCGGCGGCGGTGCCGCTCGACATCCACAATGCGGCGGGCGCCTGGAACAAGGCGCTGCTCGATAATGCGGCACGGCCCTCCGGGGCGCTCGTCTTCGCCGGGCCGACCGGGACGGCGCTGACCGATACGCAGTTCGACCGGCTGAGGAGCGAGCTCGAGGCGAACTACCAGGGTGCTGCGAATGCCGGGCGGCCGCTGCTGCTCGATGGCGGGCTCGACTGGAAGCCGCTCTCGCTGACGCCGAAGGACATGGATTTCGTGGAGGCGAAGAACGGCGCGGCGCGCGAGATCGCGCTCGCCTTCGGCGTGCCGCCCCTGCTGCTGGGCCTGCCCGGCGACAACACGCATGCGAACTATGCCGAGGCGAACCGCGCCTTCTACCGCCAGACCGTGATCCCGCTCGCCAGGCGGACGGCCGAGGCCATCGTGCAATGGCTCGGGCCGGCCTTCGGCGCAGGGCTCAGGCTCGAGCCCGACCTCGATGCGATCGAGGCGCTGGCGCCCGAGCGCGAGTCGCTGTGGCGGCGGGTGAACGCGGCATCATTCCTCTCGGAAGACGAGAAGCGCGCGGCCGTCGGCTACGGCGCCAGGGGAGGCGGCACATGAGCGCGAACGGGGACAGCACCACGCACTTCGCCGCCCTGCAGGAACGGGTCCACGGCCTCGGCCAGCAGTTCCTGCAATTCGAGCAGACCACGACCCGCGCCTTCCAGCAGGTGGAATCCGCCCTCGCGACGCTCTCGGCCGAGGTGCGGGCGGGCGGCAAGACGCAATGGCAGACGATCGTGACCTCCGTCGGCGTGATCGTCGCGATCCTCGGCGCGCTCGGCGGCCTCGCCTACCTGCCGGTGAAGAACGGGATGGAGGCGCTGGGGGCCGAGCTCCGCATTCTCCGCGAGGCCGTGGTGCCGCGGGCCGAGCAGGCCGAGCGCTGGCGGCGCACGGACGAGGACATCAAGGCGCTCCAATCCGAGCTGCGCCGGTCCGAGACGCGGTTCGTCGGCCGGTCCGAATACGACGAGAGGTGGCGCTGTCGTGAGAACAAATAGCGAACTAAAGCCCGGCCTGGAGGTGAAGCTCCTGCCGCGCGAGCTGCGCCGCGTCGGCGCGGACGGCGTCATCGAGGGCTATGCGAGCCTGTTCGGGATGGCCGATCTCGGCCGGGACGTCGTCGAGCGCGGCGCCTTCCGCGACAGCCTCGCCCGGCGCGGCCCTTCGGGCGTCCGCATGCTCTGGCAGCACGATCCGGGCGAGCCGGTCGGCACCTGGCTGTCGATCCGCGAGGATGCTCGCGGTCTTCTCGTCCGCGGGCGGCTGAACCTCGCTGTCCGGCGCGCCCGGGAGATCGCGGCGCTGATCGGGGAGGGCGCCCTCGACGGCCTCTCCATCGGCTTCCGCGTGGTCGAGGCCGCGAAAGGCGCCGGCGGCACCCGCCGGCTGCTCAAGCTCGACCTCTGGGAGATCTCCGTCGTCACCTTTCCGATGCTGCCCGGCGCCCGGCTCGGGACCGTGAAGGGCGTTCCCGCCTCCCTGGCGCAATCAATCCGCCGCGCCTCCGCGCGGCTGTCTCGTCCCGCAACCCCGTGAGGAACCCGATGAATCTGCACAGCCACGCACCCGAGACGAAATCCGCCGGCGGAGGCGACGTCGCCGCGGCCTTCGAGGATTTCGCCCGCACCTTCGATGCGTTCAGGTCGGCCAATGACGAGCGCCTCGCCGAAATCGAGACGCGGCTCTCCGCCGACATCGTCACCGAGGAGAAGCTCGCCCGCATCGACACGGCCCTCGACGAGGCGAAGCGCCGGCTCGACCGGGTGCAGCTCGAGCGCGCGCGTCCGGCGCTCGGCGCCTCATCCGACCAGGCGCGCAATGCCGGCCTCGCCGAGCACAAGGCAGCGTTCGACCTCTATGTCCGGGCCGGGGAAGCCTCCGGCCTGAAGCGCCTGGAGGAGAAGGCGCTCTCCGCCGGCTCCGGACCGGATGGCGGCTATCTCGTGCCGGAGAATGTCGAGAAGGAGGTGCTGACCCGTCTCGCGAACCTCTCGCCGATCCGGGCGATCTCGTCCGTTCGGACCATTTCGAGCGGCCTCTACAAGCGCGCCTTCTCGACGGCCGGCCCCGCCTCCGGCTGGGTCGGCGAGGCCGCATCGCGGCCGCAGACGGCCTCGCCCAACCTCGCCGAGCTCGCTTTCCCGGCCATGGAGCTCTACGCCATGCCGGCCGCGACGCAGACGCTTCTCGACGACGCGGTTGTCGACATCGACGCCTGGCTCGCCGCGGAGGTGGAGACGGTCTTCGCCGAGCAGGAGGGCCTCGCCTTCGTCAAGGGCGACGGCGTGAACAGGCCGAAGGGCTTCGTGGCCGCCCCGACGGTCGCGGATGCGAGCTGGAGCTGGGGCAATATCGGCTATGTCGCGAGCGGAACCGCCGGCGCCTTCCCGACGGAGAATCCGGCCGATGTGCTGATCGACCTGATCTATGCGCTGAAAGTCGGCTACCGGCAGAACGCGGTCTTCGTGATGAACCGCAAGACGCAGAGCGTCATGCGCAAGTTCCGGGACGAATCAGGCGCCTACATGTGGCAGCCGCCCGCCACGGCAGGGCAGCCGGCGACCTTCATGTCCTTTCCGGTCGTCGAGGCGGAGGACATGCCGGACATTGCCGCAAACTCGCTCTCCCTGGCGTTCGGCGATTTCCGGCGCGGCTACCTGGTGGTGGACCGGGCGGGGATCCGCGTTCTGCGCGATCCCTATTCGGCCAAGCCCTATGTCCTGTTCTACACGACCAAGCGGGTCGGCGGCGGCGTTCAGGACTACGCTGCGATCAAGCTGCTGAAGTTCGCTGCGAGCTGACGCCCGGAGCCGTCAGCGCATCGACCAGTCGAACGTGTTGGTTCGCGGGCGCGAGGCCCAGCCGATCGTCTGCTCGCCGTTCAGCCGACGCAGGTCCTGCGCACGGGCGGTGATCCAGTCTCCGTGCTCCGAAACGGGCGTGACGGCCGTCAAGCCGCCGCAGGCGGTCGGGGTGCGGGAGTGGAGCGCGCCGGAGGACCAGCTCACGATGCCGAGGAGCTGGTAACCGCCCGGCCCGTTCCGGACGATCGGTCCGCCGGAATCGCCCCGGCAGGCGCCGGCCCCGGTCGTTTCGGCAAGCCGACGCTGGTCGGCCACGACGACGACCCGGTTCGCAGCCTGCAGCGTCCCGAGCGACACCAGGCGTGTCGCCCGGAGCACGCGGGCCGAGCCCTTGGCGGCCTCCGCGGACAGGCCGAACCCCGCAAGGTCCACCATCTCGCCCTCGCTGAGACCGTAGGAGCGAGCCGGATCGAGCGGGGCGAAGTCCGGCCCGAGGTTCTCTCCGAGCTTCAGGATAGCAAGATCGATCCCCGGCTGCGTGCGCGGGGTCGTGCCGGGGATGAAGGAGGGATGCAAAGCCGCCGCGACGGCCCGGATGCTGCGTTTCCGGAACCGCCGGTCCACCGTCACGACCCGGTAGGCGGCCCGCTGGAGCACGCAATGCGCCGCGGTCAGAATGAGGTCCGGTCCGATGACGGCCCCCGAGCAGAGCTCACCGTTCGAGCTTTCGATGAGGACGACCGATCGGCGCAATCCGTTCGGATCTTTGACGACCTGCCCGCCCGTGACCGCGGCGGCAGGAAAGGGCGCGAGCGAGAGCGCCGCGGCAATGAGGCAGCCACGAAGAAGGCGGTTCATGGTGGGCAATCTGCCCGCGGCCGGCAGGTTCGGCAAGCCGGCTCCTCGGGTCAGCGCCACTCCGCCGCGCGGCCCCAGCCGGCGAGCGTGCGATCGATCCAGCCACGCTGCGGTCCGACGAGGATGCCCTGGCTCATCGTGCCGCAGCCGCCCTTGGCATCGCCGGCGGCCCAGCTCGTGAGCGCGGCAACCGCGCCGGCCGGCTCCGCCATCGGCCCACCGGAATCGCCTTCGCAGGCTCCGGTCCCGCGCTCGCCCGCAGCCCAGAGCAGGATGCTGCTGCGGCCATAGGGTTCGACGACGGCAAGGTCGGCCGTTCGGAAGGTGCCGCTCGACCGGCCGTCGCCGACGCGGGCGACGCCGTAGCCGCCCAGCGTGACGGGCGCGCCCTTCGCGGGTGCGGAGGCCGTCAGCGCTCCCGGGACGAAACGGCCCGGAAGATCGGACGGCAGGCGCAGCAACGCCATGTCGATGGAGCGCCGGCGCTCAGCGACGGAGTTCGCGACGAATTGGGGATGGATCGTGCGCGAGGCCGGCGGGACGAGGACCGGCTGGCCGTCGTCGCCGCGCCAATGCACGCGGAATTCGCCCCTGCCGGCAACGCAGTGAGCGGCCGTGAGGACGGCATCCTGGGCGACCACCACGCCCGAGCAGACGCCTCCGCGCGAGTTCAGGACCATGATCGTGGAGCGGGCGAGGGGGCCTGAATTCTCCCTTCCTCCGACCACGGCATGGACCGGTGGGAAACCGATCGCGAGCAGCGCGGCGACCGAGAGGGCCGCGCGACCGAGCCGCAATCGTGAATTGCTGATTTTCGGAGACATCGATGAGCCCGATACCCATCGCCGGCCCGGCCGTCGAGCCCGTGACGCTGGCCGAGGCCAAGGCCTACCTGCGGCTCGAGTCCGAGCACGAGGACGCGCTCGTCGAGAGCCTCGTCGCGGCCGCCCGCCGCACGCTCGAACTGGCCACCCGCCGCGCCTTCCTGGCCCAGACCTGGCGGGTCACGGTGGAGGGCCGGCCGGGAAGCCGGGCGGTCGCGCTGCCGTTCGCGCCAGCGCTCGAGATCGTCGCGGTCCGGGTCACGTCCGCTTCAGGATCGCTCGCGACACTCGCGGCCGAGCTCTACCGGCTGGACGATGCTGCGGATCCACCGCGGCTTTCGATGCTCGCCGATCTGCCGGGTTCAGGTGCCGGGCCGGGCAGCATCGAGATCGACGCGCGTTACGGCTTCGGATCCGAGGCGGCGGACGTCCCCGAGCCGATCAGGCTTGCGATCCTGCGTCTCGTGGCGTGCTGGTTCGAGCGCCGCGGCGACGCAGGCGACGGGAGCGGCGGATTGCCCGCGGACGTCCAGGCGCTGATCGCCCCCTTCGTTCGGGCGAGGATCGCGTGATGGCGCCCCGCCGGCACATCGGCGAGCGTCGCCGCCCGTTCACGCTGGAACTGCCTCTGGAGAACCCGGACGGGTTCGGAGGCGTGATCCGGACCTGGCAGCCGGGTCCGCTGCTCTGGGGTTCGATCGAACACCTTTCCGGGCGAGAGCGCGTCACTGCGGACCGCCCGGAAGTCGCGGTTACGCATCGCGTGACGATGCGCCACCGGGACGGTGTGGACGATCGGATGCGGCTCATCCTGGGACCGCGCCGTTTCCGCATCCGCAGCGCTGCCGATCCCGACGGGACACGCCGCGAGCTCGTCTGCCTCGTCGAGGAGATGCGGCCATGATCTCTCCGATCCTGGCGCTACGGGCAGCGATCCTCGAGTGCTGCGAGGGCGACGCAGCCTTGGCCTCCATGCTCGGCGATCCCCCGACGGTTCATGACGAGCCGCCGCCCGGGGCTGTGCCCGTCTATGCCGTGTTCGGGGAGGCGGAGGCGAGGGATGCCTCGACGTCGTCCGAGCGCGGGCACGAGCAGGACCTGGCGATCCGCATCTGGGCTCGGCCAGGCAGTGCCGCCTCCGCCCTGCAGGCGGCCGAGCGCATGGCCGAACTCCTGAACGATGCGGACCTGCCCCTCGCGGGCCACCGCCTCGTCCGGCTCGCAATGACGGCGATCGAGATCGATCGCGAGGAGCGGAGCCAGCTCGCCCGCGCCGTGCTCCGGCTTCGCGCCTTGACCGAGGTCGCCTGAAGCACTCTCAGGAAAGGTGGACAAGATGGCTGCACAGAAGGGCAAGGACCTGCTCGTCAAGCTGGATGACGGCGCCGGCGGCTTCACGACCGTGGCCGGGCTCCGGACGCGGCAGCTCGCCTTCAATGCGGAGACGGTCGATGTGACCAACGCCGATTCCGCGGGACGCTGGCGGGAGCTGCTCGCCGGCGCCGGAATGCGGCGGGCCTCGATTTCGGGCGCAGGAGTTTTCCGCGACGCGGGCTCGGACGCGCGGATGCGGAGCCTGTTCTTCGACGGCGCGAGCCCGACCTTGCAGGTGATCGTGCCGGATTTCGGCACGATCGAGGGACCGTTCCAGATCACGGCCCTGGAATACCGGGGCGATCATGCAGGCGAGGTAACGTTCGACATGACGCTCGAATCCGCGGGCGCCCTGACCTTCGCGGCGCTCTGACATGGCGAACCGCAGACGCGGCGAGATCGCCGCCACCATCGACGGGCGGGCCTATACGCTCTGCCTCACGCTTGGCGCCCTTGCCGAGCTCGAGAACGCCTTCGCGGTCGACGATCTCGGCGCCCTGAGTGCCCGGTTCGGCACCGGCCGTCTTTCGGCGGAGGATCTGGTTAAGCTTCTCGGAGCGGGCCTTCGCGGCGGCGGAATGACGATCTCCGACGGGGAAATCCGGACCTGGCCGGGCGGGTGTCTTCCGGAGATGATCGCCGCCGCCGCGGATCTTCTGGCCACGACCTTCGGGCACATCGCTCCAAACCCTCCGGACCCGCAGGCGGCCTAGAAGGCGAGGCCGAGCCGCCTCCCTTTCCCTGGGAAGAGGCGCTCCATCTCGGCCTCGGCTTCCTGCGGTGGACCCCCGAAGCGTTCTGGCGGGCGACGCCCCGCGAGCTGTCGGCCGCGCTTGGCCCTCTCCGGGCGACCGCGACGCGATCCGACGAACTGCAGCACCTGATGACCCTGTTCCCAGACCAATGAGGAGAGGCCCGATGGCTATCGCTGACGAGCCGGCCCGGCTGCTGAGCGCCAACCAGCGCCAGCTGGAGACGCTCGAACGCTTGTCGAAGAGCTTCGGCCAGTCGCTCACGGGCGCGCTCTCGGCCAGCACCGCGATCGGCAGGCAACTCGGGAGCGTGCTCGACAGTATCGGCGCCAAGCTCGCCGCATCTCTCGGCAGGAGTGCCGTCTCGACCCTCGAGACCACGCTCACCAGCGCCCTCCGGGGCGCCGCGCGCGCTCTGACGGAAGCGGCATCCTCGTTCAGCTTCGGCGCCGGCGGCCTGTCGCCCTTCAAGGCGGGCGGTGTCCTGTCGGCCGGCTCGATCGTGCCTTTCGCGTCGGGCGGAATCGTCGCCTCGCCCGCCTATTTCCCGCTCGGACGGGGCCTCGGCCTGATGGGAGAGGCCGGCGCAGAGGCGATCATGCCGCTCGCCCGCACATCCGACGGCAAGCTCGGCGTGCGCGGCGGGGGAGGCGGCCCGACCAGCGTCACCGTCAACATCGCCACTCCCGATCCCGAATCTTTCCGCCGCTCCGAGGCGCAGGTTGCGGCCGCACTGGCCCGCGCCGTGGCGCGCGGGCGGCGGGCGTCCTGAGGCGCCCATGCCGACCGACTTCCACGAGGTTCGCTTTCCGCTCGACGTGGCGCTCGGCTCGCGAGGCGGGCCGGTCCGTAGGACGGAGATCGTCACGCTCGCCTCCGGGCGCGAGCACCGCAATGGCCGCTGGGCGGACTCACGCCGTCGCTACGATGCCGGGCTGGGTGTCCGGACCGTCGACGCGCTTCACGCCGTGCTGGCCTTCTTCGAGGAGCGGAGGGGCCGGCTCTACGGGTTCCGGTTCCGCGACCGGGTCGACTGCAAGTCCTGCTCCCCCTCCGGGGTGCTGCAGCCGAACGACCAGCCGGTCGGCATCGGCGACGGTGTCACGACGGAATTCCAGCTCGTGAAGAAGTATGGCGCCGGTTTCGCGCCCTACGAGCGTCCCATCAGGAAACCGGTCGCCGGGACCGTCCGCGTCGCGGTAGCTGGGTCCGAGGTCACGCTCGGCGCGGGCCTCTCCTGCGATGCGACGACGGGCGTCCTGACCTTCGCGGCGCCGCCGGCCCCTGGCGCGGCCATCACGGCGGGGTTCGTCTTCGACGTTCCGGTCCGCTTCGACACGGACGAGCTCGAATTCGACCTCTCCGCCTTCGACGCGGGCGCGATCCCCGCGATCCCGCTGATCGAGATCATCCCGTGAGGACAGCTCATGCGTGAGATCCCTCCGCTGCTCGCCGCCCATCTCGGCGAAGGCGTGACGACTTTGTGCCGGGCCTGGCGCCTCACGCGTCGGGACGGCACGAGGTTCGGCTTCACGGATCACGACCGGGACCTGTCCTTCGACGGCACCACCTTCGCGGCCCGGACCGGGCTGGAGGCCGCCGAGGCGAGCGCCGAGCTCGGCTTTGCGGTCGGGGGAGGCGAGGTCGCCGGTGCGCTCGTCTCCACGGGGCTGACGGAGGCCGACATCCTGGCCGGGCGCTACGACGACGCGAGCGTCGAGACCTGGATCGTCAACTGGGCGGAGCCGGAGGCGCGGCTTCTCACGGACGTGTTCTCGATCGGCGAGATCCGCCGCGCGGACGGCGCCTTCGTGGCCGAGCTGCGCGGGCCGATGCACCGCCTCGACGAGGAGCGCGGCCTCACCTACCGCGCCACCTGCTCGGCGGATCTCGGCGACGGCCGTTGCCGCGTGGACCTGACCTCGCCCGCTTTCACGGCCGAGGCGGCGGTCGCGACGGCCGACGGTGCCCAGAGCCTCGCGACGCACGGGCTCGCTGGCTATGCGGCCGGCTGGTTCACGGGCGGGCGCCTTCTCTGGCTGAGCGGCGCGAATGCCGGGGTGGCCGCGGAAGTGCAGGCGCACCGGCTTCTCGGCGGCCGGGGGGAACTCGACCTCTGGCGCCGCATGCCGGCGAGGATCGAGCCCGGCGACACCTTCCGGGTCTCGGCCGGATGCGACAAGCGCCTCCAGACCTGCCGGGGGAAGTTCGACAACGTCCTGAACCATCGCGGCTTTCCGCACATGCCAGGCAACGACTTCGTCCTGAAGGTCGCCGCGTCCGGCACGGGCGTGTTCGACGGCGGGAGCCTGTTCCGGTGAGGCGCGAGGCGATCGTCGCGGCGGCGCGCTCGTGGATTGGAACGCCATACCGGCACCAGGCCTCGCTCAAAGGCGTCGGCTGCGACTGCCTCGGCCTGCTCCGGGGCGTGTGGCGCGAGGTGATCGGCCGCGAGCCTGAGCGCCCGCCGGCCTATTCGCGCGACTGGGCGGAGGCCACGGGCCGCGAGGCGCTGATCGAGGCGGCGGGACGCCATCTCCTCCCCGTCCCCGAGCGCGAATGGCGGGCGGGCGACGTCCTCCTGTTCCGATGGCGCGGCCACCTGCCGGCGAAGCACTGCGCGATCGCGGCCGGGCGCGGCACGATGGTCCATGCCCATGAGGGCGCCGCCGTGGCGGAGGTGGCGATCGCGCCATGGTGGGACCGACACCTCGCCGCCGTCTTCAGCTTTCCGGGAGCCGAGCCATGACGACGCTTGTTCTTCAGGCGGCCGACACCGCGCTCGGCGGCCTGGCCCGGGCGGGGACGAGCTATCTCGGCGGCCTCCTGGCCGGGGCTATCTCGGGTTCGGGCGGACGCAACACCACGCGGGCCATCGAGGGGCCGCGCCTGACCGAGATGAACGGGCTCGCCTCGACGGAAGGCGCGCCGATCCCGCGCGTCTACGGCCGGGCCCGTGTCGGCGGCCAGCTGATCTGGGCGACGCGGTTCGAGGAGGTCGCGAACACGGCCGTCGACCGCCAGACCAGCCGCGGCAGCAAGAGCCTCGGCTCGTCCAGGCGGACCACGACGACCGTCACGACCACGTACTCGTACCACGCCAATCTCGCGGTCGGGCTCTGCGAGGGCCCCATCGCCTTCGTGCGCCGGATCTGGGCTGACGGGCGGGAGCTCGACCAGACGAACCTGACGATCAGGGTCCACCCGGGCACGGAGGATCAGGTGCCCGATCCGCTGATCGTCGCGAAGGAGGGTGCCGAGAACGCCCCCGCCTATCGCGGGCTCGCCTATGCAGTCTTCGAGAAGCTGCCGCTCGCCGAATTCGGGAACCGGGTGCCGCAGCTCACCTTCGAGGTGGTCCGGCCCGCCGAGGGCCTCCGCAACATGATCCGCTCGGTCTGCCTCATCCCAGGGGCAGGCGAGTTCGCCTACGAGACGGTGCCGACCCGGCGCGAGCTGGGGCTCGGGAGCTCGGTTCCGGAGAACACGCACCAGTTCGTCCGTTCCAGCGATGCCGTCGCGTCACTCGATCAGCTCCAGGCGCTCTGCCCCAACCTGAAGCACGTCTCGCTCGTGGTCTCCTGGTTCGGCAGCGACCTGCGGGCCGGCCATTGCACGGTCACGCCCCGGGTCGAGATCGCCGACAAGGCGACGAGCGGGTCCGAATGGTCGGTGGCCGGGCTGGGCAGGGCGGAAGCCGGGGAGGTGAGCCATTCGGCCGGGCGGCCCGCCTATGGCGGCACGCCATCGGACGCCAGCGTGGTCCGCCTCGTCCAGGCGCTCAAGGCGCGAGGCCTCGCCGTCACCCTCTACCCCTTCGTGATGATGGACATCCCGGGCGGCAACGACCTGCCGGATCCGCGGACCGGCTCGGCCGGCCAGCCGCCCTATCCCTGGCGGGGGCGGATCACCTGCGATCCCGCCCCGGGGCTTCCGGGAACGGTGGATGCAACGCCGGCCGCGGCCGAACAGGTGGCCAGTTTCTTCGGGTCCGCCGAGGAATGGGGCCTCCGCCGCCTCGTCCACCATTATGCGGATCTCGCGGCCGAGGCCGGAGGCGTGGACGGCTTCATCATCGGCTCCGAGCTGGTCGGATTGACGCGGATCCGCTCAGCGCCGGGAGTCTACCCGGCCGTGGACCACCTCCGGGCGCTCGCGGGCGAGGTCAGGGCGAAGCTCGGCCCGGAGACCAGCATCACCTATGCGGCGGACTGGACCGAGTACGGCACCCACGTCCTCGATGGCGGTACGGAGGTGCGCTTTCCGCTGGACCCGCTCTGGGCCGATCCTGCGATTGATGCGGTCGGGATCGACAACTACGCCCCGATCTCGGATTGGCGCGACGGCCCGACCAATGCCGACGCCGCGCTCGGGCGCAGCATTCGTGATCGGGACTACCTGCGGGGCCGTCTCCGTTCCGGCGAGGCATTCGACTGGCACTACGCCAGCGAGCCGGACCGTCTCGCGCAGACGCGAACCCCGATCACGGATGGGGCGTTCGGCAAGCCTTGGATCTTCCGCGCGAAGGATTTCGCCGGCTGGTGGGAGAACCATCACATCGAGCGCAGCGGCGGCGTCGAGACCGGGACGACCGCGTGGGTGCCGGGCTCGAAGCCGATATGGCTGACAGAGATCGGCATTCCGGCCGTGGACAAGGGGCCGAACGGCCCGAACGTTTTCCCCGATCCGAAATCGGTCGAGTCGGCGGTCCCGCCATTCTCGAGTGGCGCCCGCGACGACCTCGTCCAGGTGCGGGCCCTGGAGGCGATGCTCTCCGGTTTCGACCCGGCACTTCCCGGCCATGTGGAGGGCGCCAACCCGTCATCGCCGCTCTATGGCGGCCCGATGATCGACCCGGACCGCGTATCGGTCTGGGCCTGGGACGCACGGCCGTTCCCGGCCTTCCCGGATCTCGACCTCGTCTGGGCAGACGGCGCCAACTGGGAGGCCGGCCACTGGATCACGGGCCGGATCGAGGGCGTGCCGCTCGATCGCCTCGTGCGGGCGATCATGGCCGATTACGGCCTCGATGCCGGACCCGATATCCCGCTCGACGGCTTCGTCGATGGCTACGTGATCGACCGGCCGATGTCCGCTCGCCAGGCCCTGGAACCGCTGGCGGAAATCTTCGGCTTCGATGCGATCGCGAGTGGAGGCGCGATCCGATGGCAGGGGAGGGGTGGGCGGAGCAGCACGGCCCTGCTCGCCTCGGATCTCGTGGAATCCGGCAACGAACCCGTTTTCGCGCGCTCCCGAGCGCAGGAGACCGACCTGCCGGCCGCCGTCGAACTGAGCTTCACGGATGGCGAGGGCGAGTATGGGCGCGCCGCGGCCGGATCGCGCCGCGTCGGGGGAACGAGCCGGCGTGAGATGCGGCTCGATTCCGCGATCGTGACGCGGCGGGCCGAGGCGCAGCGCCTCGCCGACATCCGGCTTCAGGACGAATGGGCCGGGCGGGAAACGGCGAGCTTCGCCCTGTCTCCGCGCCGTCGCGATCTCGATCCCGGGGATATCGTCGAGATGGAAGGCGCGGGCGGGCCCATGTTGCACCGGATCGTCCGGATTGCCGACGGCGCCAGCCGCAAAGTCGAAGCGCGGGAACTCGATCCCTCGATCTTCAACGCGCCCCGGCCGGCGGGCGTCCTGGCTCCCCGCCGCCCGGCACCGCCCAGCATAGCCGGGAGGCCCGCTGCCCTGCTGCTCGAGCTGCCCGCCTCGCCCGCCGATCCGGCGGCTCTCCAGCATCTCGCGGTGGCCGCAGATCCGTGGCCCGGCGCGATCGCGGTCTGGCGTTCGCTCGACGGTGGCTCCTTTTCGCTCCACGCCGTCGCGCATCTTCCGGCCGTGGTCGGCCAAACGACGTCGCCGGTCCCGGCGGGGCCGGTCTGGGTGTTCGATCGCGCCTCCGTGATCGAGGCGGAGTTCTCCGCCGCCGCCCTGAGTTCCATCGGCGAGGAGGGTGCGCTCGGGTTCGACAGCCTGTTCGCCGTGCAGGGTCCGGACGGCGCCTGGGAGATGTTCTCCGCGGCCTTTGCCGAGCTGATCGGTCCACGGCGCTACCGGCTGTCCGGCCTGCTCCGGGGGCTCGGCGGCACCGAAGCGCTCGCCGACCGCTCGCTCGCGCCCGGCGCGAGCATCGTGCAGGTGGACGAGGCGGTGATCGCGGTGGCGAGCCACCCGGCCGATCTCGGCCGGACATGCATCTACCGGATTGGCCCCGCCGATCGCGACCATGCCGACGCCTCCTACATCCAGCTCGAGGCAACGGTAGGCGGCACGGCGCTCAAGCCGCTCGCGCCCGTCCGGCTCCGGGCGAGGCGCGTAGAGGCCGGCATCGAGCTGTCCTGGATCCGTCGGACCCGGCTCGGCGGCGACAACTGGGAACTCGCGGAGGTGCCTCTGTCCGAGGAGCGCGAGGCGTATGTCGTGGACGTCCTCGGCGAGAGCGGCGCGGTGCAAAGCCTGGAGGTCGCCACGACGTCAGCCCTCTACGGCGCCGCCGACGAACTGGCCGATTTCGGCACTCCCCAGACCAGCCTGTCGGTCCGTGTCGCGCAAGTGAGTGGTGCCGTCGGCCGAGGCTTTTGGGCCGAAGCAATCCTTCCGATCGACTGAGCGAGGTCGCCATGTCCGAGACGCCCAATCTGGGCTTGCCGCTGCTCGTGGCGGCGCAGGCGCAGAAGCACGTCACGCATAACGAAGCCCTGCTGGCCCTCGATGCGCTCGTGCTCTGCGCGGTGCTCAGCCGCGTCCTGACCTCGCCGCCGGGATCGTCCGACGAAGGTGACCGCTACCTCGTGGCATCCGGTGCGAGCGGCGCGTGGGCCGGCCATGCGCATGAGATTGCGGCGTTCATGGCAGGCAGCTGGAGCTTCCACCACC
>JAFAEL010000027.1 GCA_023423995.1 Pseudomonadota bacterium
CGCTCATCCCGGCGAAAGCCGGGATCCATCCCTCGCCTGGACACCGGCTTGCGCAGGTGTGAGCGGAGGGGAGCGAAGCGCCCGCCCCCGGAAGGCCGCAGGCCTTCGCCGCCGGGCTGCAAGTCGCTACATAGAGGCCATGTCCGACACCGCCCACAACCTCGCCGAAGTCCAGGCCGCCATCCGCCGTGCCGAAGCGGATTACGGCCGCGAGCCGGGCTCGGTCCGTCTCGTGGCGGTCTCCAAGACGATCCCGGCCGAGGGCATCGTGCCGGCGCTCGAGGCCGGCCAGCGGCTCTTCGGCGAGAACTACGTGCAGGAGAGCGCCGGCAAGTGGCCTGCTCTCCGCGAGCGTTTTCCGGATGTCGAGCTGCACCTGATCGGGCCGCTGCAATCGAACAAGGCGCGGGAGGCCGTCGCCCTCTTCGACGTCATCCACTCGCTCGACCGCCCGTCCCTTGCGGCCGCCCTCGCCAAGGAGATCGGGCGGGCCGGGAAGTCGCCGCGCCTGCTCGTCCAGGTGAATACCGGCGAGGAGCCGCAGAAGGGCGGCGTTCTTCCGGGGGAGGCGGATGCCTTCATCAAGGCCTGCCGCGAGACCTATGGGCTGCCGGTCGAGGGCCTGATGTGCATCCCGCCCGCCGAGGACCTGCCCTCGCCCCATTTCGCGTTCCTGGCGAAGATGGCCGCCCGCAATGGTCTGAAGACGCTCTCCATGGGCATGAGCGCGGATTTCGACCCCGCCATCCAGCTCGGCGCGACCCATGTCCGCGTCGGCACCGCGATCTTCGGCGCCCGCACCCGCAAGGAGGGGTAGACGAAAGCGCTCGTCCTTTCGGCGGAGGTGGGAAGGCAACACGGAACCTTTTTCCCGGAATGGTGGTTGCCTCCATCCCGCCCTGGCATGTCGAATGCTCCCGTCAAGCGCACGAAGACGCTGACGAGGGGCAGGGCAAATGTTCGAGATGCTGGTCGGAGGCTTCCTCCTCACCGGGTCGGTCTGCGCGATGGATGGCAGCGCCTACCGCGATTGCCGCGAGATTCCCGTCGCGCAGTTCGGCAACAAATATGTCTGCGACAAGCGGGCCGAGACGATCCGGGAGAGCTTCCCGGCCCTCGATCCCGAGCGGCTCGGCTTCGACAAGGGCGAGCTCCTCAAGATCCAGGTGACCTGCACGGCCGCCCATATGGCGCGGATCTGACGAGGGTCAGGACAGCGCGCGCAGCTCGCCTCTGAGGCGCTCCGGCTCGCCGCCGCCCAGCAGGCCCTCGATCTCGGCCTGCGTCGCCTCCCAGACCGGAAGGGCGCGCGCCAGCAGCGAGCGCCCGTCCTCCGTGAGCAGGAGGCGCCGGCTGCGGCGGTCCTTCGGGTCGGGCGCGATTTCGACCAGGCCCCGCCGCTCGAGCGGCTTCAGGGCGGCCGTCAGCGTCGTGCGGTCCATGGCGAGCAGGTTCGCGACCGGTCCCATCGTGGCCGGCTCCGGCCGGTTCAGCGACATCAGCAGCGAGAACTGGCCGTTGGTGAGCCCGAAGGGCCGAAGTGCCTCGTCATAGCGCCGCCCGACCGCGCGGGCCGCCCGCTGGACATGCAGGCAGAAGCATTGGTCCCGAACCCGCAGCGTGGTGTCGAAGGGCAGCTCCGGCTTTGACATGAACGATGATGTGTTGATATCAACATGCCAAGTCAAGCGTCAGGCAAGTCAAGCGTCAGGCAAGTCAGGCGTCAGGGAGGAAGCCGGATGGATGGGCATGCCGTCGTGTCGCGCGAGGAATGGCTCGAGGCCCGGAGCGCGCTCCTGGCGCTCGAGAAGGAGGAGACCCGCCTCCGTGACCGCGTGCGGGCGGAGCGGGCCGCCCTGCCCTGGGTGCGCGTCGAGAAGGATTACCGCTTCGACACGCCGACGGGGCCGAAGAGCCTCGCGGACCTCTTCGAAGGCCGCAGCCAGCTCATCGTCGACCATTTCATGCTGGGACCCGGCTGGGGCGAGGGCTGCACGGGCTGCTCCTTCCTGGCGGATCATCTCGACGGCGCCCTGCCCCACCTCAACCATCACGACGTGACCCTCGTCGCGGTCTCGCGGGCGCCCCTGCCGGAAATCGAAGCCTACAGGCGCCGGATGGGCTGGCGATTCCCCTGGGTGTCGTCCTTCGGCAGCGACTTCAATTTCGACTTCCACGTCTCCTTCACGAAGGAGGACCTGGCCAAGGGGAGCGTCTTCTACAATTACCGCCAGACGCCCGCCGAGCACGCCCATGACGAGCTGCCTGGGCTGAGCGCCTTCTACCGCAACGAGGCCGGCGAGGTGTTTCACACCTATTCGAGCTATGCCCGCGGCGGGGAGGAAATGGTCGGCACCATGATGATCCTCGACCGGGCCCCGAAGGGCCGGAACGAGGGCACGATCATGGATTTCGTCCGCCGGCACGACGAGTACGAGGGAGCCGCGAAGGGCGCCTGCTGCGCCGCCTGACGCACGGTCGTCCGCCACGGCACCGGCTCCCGCCGTGCGGAACCGGGCCGGCGAGAACCTGTTGCTCAGCCATCCTCCTCGGAGCACTGGGCCATGGCAAAACCCCTCGCAATCGTCACCGGCGCCTCGACCGGCATCGGCTACCACCTGGCCGACATCGCGGCCCAAAACGGCTACGACCTCATCGTCTGCGCCGACGAGGCCCAGATCGGCGAGGCCGCGGCGGAGTTCCGGAAACACGGGGTCGAGGTCGAGGCCGTCCAGGCGGATCTCGCGACCCTCGCCGGCGTGGACAAGCTCTACGCGGCGATCCGCGGCCGGCCCGTGGAGGTCCTCATGGCCAATGCCGGGCGCGGGCTCGGGCGCGCCTTCCTGGACCAGGATTTCGGCGAGGTCCGCCGCGTGGTCGACACCAACATCACGGGCACGATCTACCTGATCCAGAAGGTCGGCCGCGACATGCGGGCCCGCGATGCGGGCAAGATCCTGATCACGGGCTCTATCGCGGGCTTCATGCCGGGGAGCTTCCAGGCCGTCTACAACGGCACGAAGGCCTTCATCGATTCGTTCTCCTTCGCGCTCCGCAACGAGCTGAAGGAGACGAAGATCACCGTCACCTGCCTCATGCCGGGCCCGACCGAGACCGCGTTCTTCGAGCGGGCCGACCTGATGGATACCAAGGTCGGCACGCAGAAGAAGGACGATGCGCGCGCGGTGGCGCAGACCGGCTTCGACGCCATGCTGAGCGGCGAGGCGGATGTGGTCTACGGCCTCAAGAACAAGCTGCAGACCACCATGGCGACCGTCACGCCGAACACCCTGCTGGCCGAGATGCACCGCTCGATGGCGGAGCCGGGCACGGCCAAGCAGTAGGACCTGCGCCTAGTAGCCGACCACCGGGTCGACGATGTTGCGCCAGGGCTCGCCGGCCTCGTGCCGGCGGATCTGGGCGGCCACGGAGGCGGCGATCGCGTCCGGGTCGCTCGCGGCCGCATTGTGCGGCGTGATCGTCACGCCCGGATGCGTCCAGAGCGGCGAGGAGGCGGGCAGGGGCTCCGTCGCGAAGACGTCCAGCGTCGCGGCCTTCAGGCTGCCGTCGTCGAGGCAGGCGATGATGTCCTCCTCGACCTGCAGCCCGCCGCGCCCGGCATTGATGATGGCCGGCCCGCCGAGGCGGCCGTCGCGGGCGAGCCGCGCGAACAGCCTCCGGTTCAGGATCCCGCGGGTCGCGGGCGTCAGGGGCAGGAGGCAGACCAGGATGTCCGTCCGTCCCAGGAAGGCGTCGAGCTCCCCCTCCCCCGCATAGGTTCGGATCCCCTCGATCGCCTTCGGCGAACGGCTCCAGCCGGCGACGTCGAAGCCCATCACCTTGAGCTTCCGGACGGCGTCGCCCCCGAGGATCCCGAGGCCCAGCATCCCGACCCGGAGGTCGCGCGCCGCCGGCTGGTCGCGCTCGTCGTACCAGCGGCTCTCGCGCTGCTGGGCGTCGTATTGCTTCTGCCGCCGCAGGTGGATGAGGCAGTGCATGACGATGTATTCGCTCATGCGCTCCGTCAGGTTCTGGTCGACGACCCGGACGATCGGGACGGACGGCAGCTCCGGGTCGCCGATCAGGTGGTCGACGCCGGCCCCCAGCGACAGGATCGCCCGGAGGTTGGGCAGGGAGGCGAGGCTGCGCGGCGTGTGCTTCCAGGAGGCGACGTAGCGGATCTCCGCCGGGTCGAAATCCTCGCCCGCCGCCACGATGCGCTTCTCCGGCAGGAACCGGCGGAAGCGGTCCATCCAGGGGGAAACGTCCCAGCCATTGAGGGCGACGAGGAGGGTCATGGTGTCCAGGATCCGCGAATGGTTGGCGTCTTGGCCGCGTCGAAATCGGCAATGCTGTAGGCGCGCCGGACCGCCTCCGCGGCCCGATCGGCGGCGGCCCCGTCCCGCGCGTGAACGACCGCGAGCGGCTTCCCCTGCCCTGCCCATCGCCCGATCCCGGCGAGTTCCGTGAGGCCGACCCCCGGGTCGACCGGGTCCTCCGGCCGGGTCCGGCCGCCGCCGAGCGCCACGACCGCGAGCCCGACCGCGCGGGTGTCGATCGCCGCCACGATGCCCGGCCTGTGCGGCTCCACCGCCCGGGTGATCGGCGCGCTCGCGAGATGCCGGCCAGGGTTCTCGACCAAGTCCAGCGGCCCGCCGAGCGCGGCCACCATGCGGGCGAAATACTCGGCCGCGACCCCGCTCGCGATCGCCTCCTCCACCCGGGTGCGTCCGTCCCCCTCGTCCGCCGCAAGGCCGCCGAGGCGCAGCATCTCGGCCCCGAGCGCGACCGTCACCTCGTGGAAGCGCGGCTCGCGCCGCCTTCCCGTCAGGTAGTCGATCGCATAGGCGACCTCGACGGCATTGCCGGCCACGGATGCGAGCGGCTCGTCCATGTCCGTGATGAGGGCGGAGGTCCGGAGCCCTGCCCCATTCGCCACCGTGCCGATCCGCTCGGCGAGCGTTTTCGCGTCCGGCAGGTGCAGCATGAAGGCGCCGCTGCCGACCTTCACGTCCATGACGAGCCCGTCGAGCCCGGCCGCGAGCTTCTTCGACAGGATGGAGGTCGTGATGAGGTCGATCGATTCGACCGTGCCGGTCACGTCCCGGATGGCGTAGAGGCGCCGGTCCGCGGGCGCGAGGTCCGGGCTCTGGCCGACGATCGCGCAGCCGACATCCGTCACGACGCTGCGGAAGGCGCCGAGATCCGGCTGCGTGCGGTAACCGGGAATGGCGTCGAGCTTGTCGATCGTGCCGCCCGTATGGCCGAGACCGCGGCCGGCGATCATCGGCACGAAGCCGCCGCAGGCCGCGACGGCCGGCGCGAGCGCGAGGCTCACCGTATCCCCCACCCCGCCGGTCGAGTGCTTGTCGAGGACGGGGCCGGGCAGGTTCCAGCTCAGCACCGTGCCCGAGCGGGTCATCGCCTGGGTCAGCGCCACGCATTCGGGCAGGGCGAGGCCGCGCCACAGGACCGCCATGGCGAGCGCGGCAGCCTGGGCGTCCGTCACGCGTCCGGCCGTCAGGCCCTCGATGAAGGCCGCGATCTCGGCATCGTCGAGGGTCCCGCCGTCGCGCTTCCGGCGGATCACCTCCTGCGGCAGGAACGTCATGCGCCCTCCCTCGGCTTGGCCAGGTTGTCCGGGCCAAACGCCAGCGGCAGCAGCTCGCCCAGTGTGACCGTGCGTCTCACGCCGCCGGTATCGGCGAGATGCACGGGGGTCGAATCGATGCCGAATTCGCGGATGCGCTGCCGGCACGCCCCGCAGGGCGCGACCAGCGCCGGCCCGTCCGCCAGGACCAGGATCGCGGCGATCCGGCGGCTCCCGCCGGCCGCCATGGCGGCGACCGCCCCGGCCTCAGCGCAGGTCCCGACCGGATAGGCGGCATTCTCGACATTGCAGCCGGCGAAGACGCGACCGCCCTCGTCCACCAGCGCGGCGCCGACGCGATAACCCGAATACGGCGCATAGGCGCGCTCGCGCGCGGCCAGGGCGGCTGCGAAGAGGGCCTCGATGTGGGGCGCCGATGTCATGCCCGAGGCATAATGCGCCACCGCGCCCCAGGCTAGCCGCTCCGCGCCGGCGAGCACTCAGGCCGTGGGCTGCGGGCCGATGGGGATCGAAGGACCGGGAACGCTCGGAGGCTCGACATTCGGGCCGGGCGACGGCGCAGGCTCGGGAATGCCGATCGGCTCGCGGGTCGGGGGCGCCGGCACCTCGGGCGGTATCGGCGCCTGGGGATTGGGGGACGGGGTCGTCGGCTGCGG